>JBFFXR010000142.1:0-8284 GCA_041569645.1 Gammaproteobacteria bacterium | reverse complement strand
CGCGGGCAAGATGCATTTCGTCGGTCCGGACCAGCTGCACGGCTTCGAGGATCGCGTCACGACCGACATTTACCCGGCCGATTTCGGCTGGGTGCCCGACTGGACGCGGCCCGACGAGCGCATCGACCTGTGGTATCACAACCTGTCGAGCGTCAAGCAGGCCGGCGTCGCCGCGATCACCAACCAGTTGGCCTACGACGACGAGGTCGGCAAGGAAGCGCTGCGCGTGATCTACGATCACGCGCGCGGTGACGATGAGCGCCCGCTGTGCCTGGTCGCGAGCTTCATCCACCCGCACGATCCGTACGCGACGCGGCAAAAGTACTGGGACCTGTACGACGGCGTCGACATCCCGCCGCCGGCGGTACCGCGCCAGGCCAACCCCGACCCGCACAGCGCGCGCCTCGAGCGCGCGATCGACCTCGACGCGGTCGAGATCAGCGACGACGATATCTACCGCGCGCGGCGAGCCTATTACGGCAACGTCAGCTATGTCGACGAATGGCTCGGCCGGTTGCGCGCGGCACTCGACGAATGCGGCCTCGCCGACGATACCGCGATCCTGTTCCTCGCCGACCACGGCGACATGCTCGGCGAGCACGGCCTGTGGTACAAGATGACCTTCCGCGAATGGTCGAACCGGATCCCGCTGATCCTGCACCAGCCAGCCGCGCTTGCGCCGCGCCGCGTCGCCGCGCCGGTCGCGCAGGTCGACCTGTTGCCGACGCTGCTCGATCTCGCCGGCGGCACGAAGCCCGACCCCATCGACCCGCTCGACGGCCGCTCGCTGTTGCCGCTGGCGCGCGGCGATGCCGCGACCGACGCCGATAGCTGCGTCAGCGAGTATCTCGCCGAAGGTACCGGCGCGCCGATGCTGATGATCCGTCGCGGGCAGTATAAGTACATTTGCTGCCCGACCGACCCGGAGCAGCTGTTCGACCTCGAAGCCGACCCGAACGAACTCGAAAACCTGGCGGATCACCCGCGGCTCGACGAGTTCCGCGCCGCCGCTACGGCGCACTGGGATACCGAGGAAGTTCGCGCACGCGTGATCGCCGACCAACAACGCCGCCGCGCGGTGCACGCCGCGCTGCGTGTCGGCCGCTACCAGTCGTGGGATTTCGAGCCGCGCCGCGATGCGTCGGCCGAGTACACCCGCAGCCACCTCGACCTGACGAAATTCGACATCACGTCGCGCTACCCGAGGCCGCAACCGTTCCGACCGCGGCGGAAATGACCGCGCCTCGATTCAACCTGCATCAGAAGCTATCGTTGTTGTTCGCCGCTATCGGCGTCGGCAGCCTGCTCGCGTTCTCGCTCGTCGTCTATCTCGTCTATCAGCAACTATTTGTTCATTTTCTGCCGGATAACAGCGCCTTGCGTGAACTCGAATCGCGCTCGGCGACGACGAGAAAATACGCAGTGACATCGAGCGAATCCATCACGCGGTCGGTACCATGAGCCGCCAGCTCGAGGACTTGCTCGAGCTGTCACGCGTCGGCCGCATCGTCAATCCGGCGCAACGCTTTTCGCCGAGCGACCTTTGCCACGAGGTATTGACGATGAACGAAGGCCCGGTCGAGCAAAGCGGCGCGCGCATCGAAATCGCCCCCGCGATGCCGCCGGTCGTGGCCGATCGGCTGCGTATCGGCGAGGTGCTGCGCAACCTGCTCGAAAACGCAATCAAGTTTTACGCCGGGCCCGGCGCGCCCGAAATCGATGTCGCCGCGACGAAACGCGGCGATCTCGTCGAGGTTCGGCTCTGCGACAATGGCCCCGGTATCGAACCGCGGTACCACGAAAAAGTCTTCGAGCTCTTCGATCGGCTCGACGACTCTGTCCCCGGTACCGGCATCGGACTCGCACTGGTGCGGCGCATCGTCGAGCTGCACGCTGGCCGGATCTGGATCGAAACCCCGGAAAATGGACAGGGCAGCTGCTTTTGTTTTACGCTTCCGGCTGCCGCAGGAGAAGAGTCATGAATGGAGATACGCTGGGTGAGCCGCTGGTGTTGCTGCTCGTCGAGGACAACGACGCACACGCCGAGATGGTCAAGCGCAGCTTCGCGCAGCACAAGGTGTCGAACGTCATCTACCACGTCGACGACGGGCAGAAAGCGCTCGACTACGTATTTCACGAAGGTGAGTACGCCGATCCGGAGAAGTATCCGAATCCGCACTGCATCCTGCTCGACCTGCGGCTGCCGAAGGTCGACGGGCTCGAGGTGCTGCGCCGCATCAAGGCCGACGATACGCAGAAAAAGACGCCGGTCGTGATCCTGACGACCTCGTCGGCGGACAAGGACATCGCGATGTCCTACGAGTACCAGGCCAATTCCTATGTCGTGAAGCCGATGGATTTCTCCAAGTTCGAATCGCTGATGGAAGACCTCGGCTTTTACTGGCTGGCCTGGAACCAGAATCCCTGGCGCTGAGCTTCACTTCCGGCGGCCGCTGCCGATAAGGTCGGTATCTGCGACCGACGAGCCCCGGACCATGGAAAACGCCGCCCGCCTGGCCACGCCGCAGGCGCTGGTCGACAACGTCCTCAACCTGATCAGCCTGCCGGAAATCTACCTGCGCCTGCAGCGCACGATCGAGGATCCGGTGCATACCCGCGAGCAGGTGGCCGAGATCCTTGCCCACGACCCGGCGCTCAGCGCGCGCGTACTGCGTATCGCCAATTCGAGTTACTACGGATTTTCGCGCTCGATCGCGACGGTCGACGAGGCCGTCGGCATCATCGGTGAACTCGATTTACGTAATCTTGCGCTGGTGGCTTCGCTGGTCGGATCGATGGCGGCGCTCGGCCGTAGCGGCGTCGATATCGACCGCTTCTGGTCGCACAGCCTGCGCACGGCGATTCTCGCGCGGCTCGTTGCCCGCGCGGCCGGCGGCTGCAATCCGGAAACGCTGTTCCTCGCCGGCATGCTGCACGATCTCGGCGTGCTGGTGATTTACCAGCAAGATCCCGAACTCGCGCTCGCGATCGGCCGCCAGATCGATGAGCATCACCAGCTCCGCGACCAGGCCGAGCGCGAGGTGCTCGGTTTCGATCACGCCGAGGTCGGCGCGCTGCTGGTCGAGGCCTGGGGCCTGGCGCCGGAACTCGCCGAGCTCGTGCATAGTCATCACCAGTATCAGCTGGCGCGTGAACACCCGCGCTCGTCGCAGATCCTGGCGCTCGCCAACCTGCTTGCAAGCGACGACGGCGAGCTCGAAGAGCCGGACGATATTCGGTTGCGCACGCTTTACGCCACGCTCGGCCTCGACGCAGGTGCGCTCGACGCGATTGTCGCCGAAGGCGAGGCGCAGTGTGGAGAAATTCGCAAAATTCTCTTAGGTTAGCGTGTTTGCAGCCGATAGAGGGAGTTCTATCCCTGTCTTCAGGACCCGTAAGGAAACGCGACGCGCATGCGGCATCATCCCGAATACAATATCCTGCTGGTCGAAGACAACCCCGGGCATGCCGAACTGATCAACCGCGCCTTCGAGACCGAGGGCCACTGTCACCTGACGGTTACCGCGACCCTCGAGCAGGCCCGTTTGCTGATCGACGACGCCAATCCCGACCTGATCATCACCGACCTGAAGTTGCCCGACGGGCACGGCACCGAGCTGCTCAACCCTACCGGCGGCTGCCCGACGATCGTCATGACCAGCTTCAGCGACGAAAAGATCGCGGTCAGCGCGATGAAGTCTGGCGCCGCCGACTACATCGTCAAGTCGCAGGAAACCATGGCTTCGCTGCCGCGCACCGCGAGCCGCATCTTGCGCGAGTGGCGCCTGATCCTCGATCAGAAACTCGCGCGCGAGCGCCAGCAACGCCTGACCGCGATTCTCGAGGCAACCCCCGACCTGATCTGTATCGCCAACCTCGACGGCTTTCTGACTTACATCAACCAGTCCGGGCGCGCGTTGCTCGGCTTCGGCAAGAACGAAGACCTGAGCCGCATCCGGCTGGCCGACTTTCACGCCCCGGCCGATGCGCACAAGATCCTGAGCGAGGGCATGCCCTGTGCGATCCGTGAAGGCATCTGGACCGGCGAAACGACTTTTCAGTCGCTCGACGGCGACGAGATCCTGACCTCGCAGGTGTTGATTTCGCATCGCAACCAGCGCGGCGAAATCGAGTTCTTCTCGACCATTGCACGCGACATCCGGCACTTGCGCGCGGCCGAGGAGCGGGTCGAATACCTCGCCTACTACGACACGCTGACCGGCCTGCCGAATCGCAACGAACTCGCCAAGCGGCTCGATATGGAAGTCTCGCGCGTGCGCCGCAACCGCAATCACGGCGCGCTGCTGTTCATCGACCTCGACAACTTCAAGTACATCAACGACTCGATGGGCCACCCGGCCGGCGACGAATTGCTCAAGCAAATGGCGCTACGCCTGCGCGCCAGCGTGCGCGGCGACGATACGGTGGCGCGGCTCGGCGGAGACGAATTCATCGTCATCCTGTCGGGCCTGTCGGAAGATCCGGTCGAAGCCGTGTCGCATGCGCGCGAAATCGCCACCAAGATCGGCAACGCGATCGCGCTCGAGTGCCGTCTTGGCGAGATCGAGCTGCACGTTACCGCGAGCATCGGCATCTCGATGATTACCGCCGAGCACGGCGACGGCGACGACTTGCTGCGTTTCGCCGATACTGCGATGTACCAGGCCAAGCGCGAGGGCCGCAATCGACTCGAGTTTTTCTCCGAAAGCATGAGCAGCAATGTAACCCGCCAGCTCGAGCTCGAAAACCAGTTGCGTCGGGCGCTCAGGGAAGACCAGTTCGAGCTCTACTACCAGCCGCTGGTCGACAACGACGGCCGCGCGGTCGGCGCCGAGACGCTGATACGGTGGATGCATCCGGAGCGTGGTATCGTCGCGCCCGGCGAGTTTCTCGACGTGCTCGAATCCTCGGGTCAGATCGTCGAGGTCGGCGACTGGGTGTTCGCGACCGCGCTCGCGCAGATGACCGAGTGGCGCGAGCGCGGCCTGTGGCAAGAAAACTTCATGCTTTGCGTCAACGTCAGCCCGCGGCAATTCAACGACCAGCAATTCAGTGAAAACTTCCAACACCAGCTCGAGCGCGCCGCGATGCCATCGGAAAACATCGTCATGGAAGTCACCGAACACAACATCATCGATAACCTCGACGATGCGATACTGCGCATGCGCGAGCTGATTCACCGCGGCGTCAGTTTTTCGCTCGACGATTTCGGCACCGGCTACTCGTCGCTGAGCCATTTGAAGAACCTGCCGGTCGACCATATCAAGATCGATCGCGCCTTCGTGCAGGACATCTGCCACAATCCCGGCGACCAGGCGATGATCGCGTCGATTCTGACGCTGTCGAACCATCTCGAACTCAAGGTCGTCGCCGAGGGCGTCGAGGAGCGCGACCAGTTCGAGTTGCTGCGCCGGCTCGGCTGCCAGTATTACCAGGGCTACTACTTCTCGAAACCGCTCTCCTGCAACGCGATGACCGACTTTCTCGTCAACCACAAATCCGTCGCCTGACCCGATACCGCGCGCCTTCATTGCCCCGACTTTCGCCGGGGCAGGCTGCGCGAGACAATTTCCAGGCTAACCGCGTCATTGCGAGTGCAGCGAGTCAATCCCCAGGAGAGCGGCGTCATTGCGAGCGAAGCGAAGCAATCTCCCCGAATCGGGCAAGCCCCGGGAGATTGCTTCGTCGGCTACGCCTCCTCGCAATGACGCGCAAATCCCGACGTGGCGAGCGTGCGTAAGCGAAACATCGAGAAATTGTGAGTCCGCCCGGCGGCGTGGCGCGTACAATGCCCGAAAGCAAAAATCGGCCCGAAAATTACTCATGAACCGGATTAGGGCGCGTGCGTCCCGGCGCGCACTCGTCGTTTCGATATTCAGCGCGCTGATGGCAGGCTGTATCGCCTATCCCGATATTCGTCCCGACCCGGCGAAGCCGCATCACGGAGACGGTGTTTTCGTCAGCGAAAAGGAGGGTTCGTTCCTCGGCCATTTCTTCATGCGGATGCGCGAGGGCGATCCGCCGCAGCCGACGCCCGAGCAAATCCGTTCGATCACCGGCGAGGCCGACCTCGACCTGGTCGCGTCGCCGGCCGACACACCGCGCGTGACCTGGATCGGGCATGCGACCGCGCTGGTGCAATATCGCGGCGTCAACTTTCTGACCGACCCGCACCTGACGCAACGCCCGTTTCGCTATGAAATGTTCGTCGAGCCGCGTTATACGCAGCCGGCGCTGAGCTTCGAGCAATTGCCACCGATCGATTTTGTCGTGATTTCGCACAATCACTACGACTCGCTCGACCACCGCACCGTCGAGCGGCTCGGCGACTCGGTGCTGTGGTACGTGCCGCTCGGCCTCGAGGCCTGGTTCGTCGATCTCGGCATAGCCGACTCGCGTGTAATCGAACTCGACTGGTGGGACAGCCATCGCTTCGCCGACCGCGTCGACGTGACCCTGGTGCCGGCGCAGCACTGGTCGAAGCGCACGCCGTGGGATACCAACCGCACGCTGTGGGGCGGCTGGGTCGTGGACATCGACGGTTTTCGGACCTATTTCGCTGGCGATACCGGATACAACGATGGCTACTTCAAAGATATAGGCCGCCGCCTCGGTCCGTTTCGTCTCGCGCTGATCCCGATAGGCGCCTACGCGCCGCGCTACTTCATGGGCCCGGCGCATGTCGACCCGGCCGAGGCCGTCGACATCCATCTCGAGGTCGGTGCCGAGCAGTCGCTGGCGATTCACTGGGGCACCTTTCTGCTGACGATCGAGCCGCCGCTCGAACCGCCTGCGCGCCTGCGCGCCGAGCTCGCGCGACGCGGCCTCGACCCCGCCACCTTCCGCGCCGTCAAAATCGGCGACACCCTCGTCCTCGATTAGCCCTTCGCACCAAACGCTTCGCTACGGCAAAACCATTCAGCGCCCGGAGTTTTTACTCAGAGTAAAACCCCGGGCCGGCACGAATTTTTACTCTGAGTAAAATCTCCCGTGCAAGGAGTTTCGGCGCGCCGGCCTGAATGCGGTCGGCATTGACGGCGGGCGAGGCGCCACTTATCTTGTGGGCTCGATCGTTGCAGGATAGCCGCATGACGCACCCGAACCACAACTTTATCGCCGGCGAGTGGGTCGCCGGCGCGAGCGAGATCGCCAACGTCAACCCGTCGGAGCTGTCCGACACGGTTGGGCATTATGCCCAGGCCGACGAAGCCCAGCTCGCGCGCGCCCTCGACGCGGCCAATGCGGCGCAGCGCGAGTGGGCGAATTCCGGTCTCGAACAGCGCTATAACGTGCTGACGGCGATCGGCAACGAGCTGATGGAACGATCCGTCGAACTCGGCGAACTGCTATCGCGCGAGGAAGGCAAGCCGCTGCCCGAAGGCAAGGGCGAGGTTTACCGCGCCGGCCAGTTTTTCACCTACTTCGCCGCCGAGGCGTTGCGCCAGATCGGCGACAACGCCGACAGCGTGCGCGCCGGCATCGAGGTCTACGTGCGCCGCGAGCCGGTCGGTACGGTGGCGATCATCTCGCCGTGGAATTTCCCGCTCGCGACCGCGGTCTGGAAGATCGCGCCGGCGCTTGCCTTCGGCAACGCGGTGATCTGGAAGCCGGCCAACCTGGTGCCGGCGACGGCGGTCGCATTCGCCGAGATCGTCTCGCGCCAGGAATTGCCGGCCGGGCTGTTCAACCTCGTCATGGGCTCCGGCGGCGGCATCGGCCAGCGGCTCGTCGAAAGCCCGCAAATCGACGCGATCAGCTTTACCGGCTCGGTGCCGGTCGGCCGCGGCATCGCGCAGGCCGCGGTCGGTAACTTCACCAGAATCCAGCTCGAAATGGGCTCGAAGAACGCGCTCGCGGTCATGGACGACGCCGACCTCGATCTCGCGCTCGACTGCGCGATGAACGGCGCCTTCGGCGGCACCGGGCAGAAATGCACCGCATCGTCGCGCCTGGTCGTCCACCACCGCATCCACGACTACTTCGTCGAGCGTCTGGTCGAGCGCGCCGAGGCGCTGGTCGTCGGCCACGCGCTCGACGAGGGCACGCAAATGGGCCCGGTGGTCAGCGCCGATCAGCTCGAGCAAAACCTCGCCAATATCGAACTCGGCAAAAAAGAGGGTGGCGAGCTGCTGTGCGGCGGCGAACGCGTCGAGCGCGCGACCGAAGGCTATTTCATGTCGCCGGCGATATTCGCCGGTACGCAAAACGACTGGCAGATCAACCGCGAGGAACTGTTCGCGCCGATCGCCTGCGTAATCAAGGTCGACTCGTACGACGAGGCGCT
>JBFFXR010000141.1:0-8302 GCA_041569645.1 Gammaproteobacteria bacterium | reverse complement strand
GGCCTTGGCACGAATTCCAAGTGGTTGAACCGGCTGCGCGCGCAGGCGCCGAGGGTTATACACGCGCATTTTCTCGCCGACGGCGTCGACGCGACGCGCCTAGGCACCGATCTCGGGCTGCCGACCGTAGTTACTCTGCACGGGCACGATATAACCAAACACCCCGCGGGCGGCAACCGCGTCACGCGACGGCTGTTCGCGCGCGCGGATCGCATCATCGCGGTATCCGACTTTATCGCCCGCGAGGCGCTTGCGCGCGGATGTCCCGAACACAAGCTGCGCCAGCACTACATTGGCATCGATCTCGACAAGTTTAGCCAGCCGCGGCGCGAAACCGATTTTCCGTCGTTGCTGTTCGTCGGCCGATTGGTCGAGAAAAAGGGTTGCACTTACCTGTTGCAGGCGATCGAGAGACTTACCGATCGCTTCCCTGACCTGCGGCTCAAAATCATCGGCGACGGCGAACTCAAGCTGCCGCTTCAGCGCGAGGCCGCGACGCGAGCGCTCGCCGTCGAATTCGTCGGCAGTGTATCGCCAGACGTGGTGCGCGCCGAACTCGCGCAAAGCTGGTTGTTCGTCGCCCCGAGCATTATCGCCGCGGACGGCGACGCCGAGGGTCTCGGCATGGTGTTTCTCGAAGCCCAGGCGCTGATGACGCCGGTTGTCAGTTTCGCCAGCGGCGGCGTCGTCGAAGCGGTGGCCGACGGCGAAACCGGCCTGTTGTGCGCAGAAAAAGACGTCGCCGCGCTGGCGGATAACATCGCTCAGCTACTGGAAAACCCGGCGCTGCGTCACCAGATGGGAGAGCAAGGGCGGGCCAGGGTCGAGGCGCAATTCGATATTCGTCGCCAGTGCGCCCTGCTCGAAACGATTTACGACGAGATCAGCTGATGCATGCCTCGGTCATCTTCACGACCTATAACCACCCGAAATGGCTCGAGAAGACTCTCTGGGGCTTTACCGCGCAAACCTGGCGTGATTTCGAGATCATCGTCGCCGACGACGGCTCGGGTGACGAAACTCGCGACGTCGTCGATCGTGCGCGCCAGGAAATGGAGATACCGGTCCAGCATATCTGGCAGGAAGATGATGGTTTCCAGAAATGCCGGATCCTGAACAAGGCGATCGTCGCCAGCCGCGGAGAATATCTGATCTTCACCGACGGCGACTGCATCCCGCACCCGAACTTCGTGCGCAATCACGTCGAGCTGGCCGAACCGAATACGATGTTGTCGGGCGGATATTTCAAGCTGCCGCTGGAAGTCTCGCGCGCGATCACGCGCGAAGATATCGAACGCGGAAACTGCACCCGGCCCGACTGGCTATTGAGCCACGGCGTGCCGTTTACGCCTAAAATCACGAAACTTTATTCGCACCGGGTCTACGGCGCGATCCTCGACGCGTTAACGATTACCCACGCGACCTGGAACGGCCACAGTTCGTCGACCTGGAAAGAACATGTCGTTGCGACCAACGGATTCGACGAGCGCATGCAATACGGCGGCCAGGATCGCGAATTCGGCGAGCGCCTGATGAACCTCGGCATCAAGGCCAAGCAGGTTCGCTATCGCTGCAGCTGCGTGCACCTCGATCACGGCCGCGGCTACGCGCATCCCGAGTCGATCGCGAGGAATCGCGAGATCCGTCGCTACACGCGCGAGCACCGCGTGACGCGCACGCCCTACGGTATCGTCAACGAGGCAAAAGCCGTGGCGGGCTAGAGATACCAGGCGTATTCACGTTCGTGGATCGCGTCCATGAAAGCGTCGAATTCGGCCTGTTTGACATCGGCATAAATCTGCAGGTATTCGGCGCCGAAATATTCCGGCAGGATTTGCGCCCCGCGCAGCGCCGGAATTGCCTGCCAAAGCGTCAACGGCAACCCGGGGTCGACCTCGGCGCCGGCATTGCCGGTATGCTTTTCCCCCGCGTCCAGCGCGCCGCTGATGCCGTGATGAATTCCGGCCAGCATCGCGGCGATGACGAGGTATGGATTGGCCTCGGCGCCGGCTACGCGGTGCTCGATGCGGCGGCTGGCGGCATCGCTGGGTGGGATCCTGAAGGCGACCGAGCGATTATTGTCACCCCAATCGGTCGTTACCGGCGTGAACTCGTCGGGCCTGAAGCGCCGGTAGACGTTCAGGTTCGGTGCAAACAGCGCCATCGCCTCGCCCATCGTCGCCTGCAGTCCGCCGACTGCGCGCGTCAGCATCGAATCCGAATCGTTGCGCTCGGCATCGAAAACGTTTTCGCCGTCGCTGTCGAGCAACGACATGTGAATGTGCATGCCGCTGCCCGACTGATCGACGAACGGCTTCGACATGAAGGTTGCATCGTAGCCGAGCGAGCGCGCCACGCCGGTCACGACGCGGCGCAGCAACGCGGCGTGATCCGCCGCCAGCAGCGAATCGTCCTGGTGCTGCAAATTGATCTCGAACTGGCCGGCACCATATTCGCTGATCATCGACGTCGTCGGAATGCCCTGCAGGTGACAGGCGCGCTCGATTTCGCCGAGCACCTCGTCGAACTCGTCGAGCTTGTCGAGCGACAATACCCTGCCGCTGGACTCCGCCAGCCCACTGCGTGGCGATAGCGCCGGGCGCGGCGCGCCGCCGTCGCCGCGCTCGGGGTCGAGCAGGTAGAATTCCAGTTCGACCGCCAGCCGCGGCGTCAATCCGAGATCATCGAATTTTTCCGCGACACGCCGTAAGACACGTCGCGGCTCGTACCACAACGGCGCGTCGTCGCGCGCGGCGGAAAACTCGCACAATACCTGGCTCTTGTGACCGGTGAGCCACGGTACCGGCTTGAGCGTGCCGGCGATCGGCCGCGCGAAGGCATCGGGATCGCCGTCGGAAAATCCGTAACCCATCGGATCGGCCGTGTTGCCCATGACGTCGACGAGCTGCATCGCGGCGCAGACCGGTGTGCCCTGCTCGAATACCGCCGGCATCGCGCTCGCCGGTACGCGCTTGCCGATCGCATTGCCGCATAAATCGATGACCAGCACGTCCAGATGCGTGGTTTCGGGATGGGCTTCGATAAATCGGGTCAATTCTTCGTTCGTGTTGCTCATGGCCTAGCCTGTTTTACGATAAGCGGGTTCGAGACGGCTCGGTTCGGCGGCGAAAACGCGCATCGTCTCGTCGGAAAAATGTTGCAAGCGCGCCGCGAACCGCCGCCAGCGCCGCTCGATCTTGCGCCGGGCGAAATAATCGACGTTGTCGAGCCAGTTGATCGCGGTGTGATTGCCGAGACCATCGATGATGACGAGCCTGGCTTCGTCCGATGACAGACGCCGAAACAGGACGTTGAATCGTCCCATATCGACGCAGAACACGATCCGGTTGTCGAGCAGATTGCGTTTGAGTTCGTCGAGGTACCCGGCGAATTCCGCCAGCGGGTAGCCGCGCTCGAAGTGCCACCACAACGAGCGTGACTCGGCACCGTCGAAATCGCGAATTCGATCGACGACGAAACCCCGGCCAAGGCTGGTATCGACTTCGCCGTAGAACCGCGGAATATGATCGTAACTGACATCGCCGCGGCGCTCTAGCCAGCGGTAGAACTTCAGTTCGCGCCGGGTTTGCTTGTCGATTGCGCCGCGCTGGACCTTGATCACCTTGTCGGGGTCTCGCGGATGGACGTAACAGGCGCGCTCCTGGCCGATGCCCAGCGGTTCGTCGGCCAGCGTGATGATCTGCTGCTGCATACGGCGGCCAACCTTAGCACGAATCGATTCGCCTGGCTGCACCCGATCGCGCTCGTGGCATAATAGCCCGATCATGCCATTCAGCCCGAACGAAATCGAAACCTACCACCGCGACGGTCTCGTGATTCCGGCCCGGTACCGCGTGCCGGCCGGGGTCCTCGCTCGGATCGACGAGCTTTACCGAAAACTGCTCGCCGATAATCGCGACAATCCGGATTTCACACCCGATTTCATCCTCGGCCCGCACCTCGACGCCAATGGCACCTATGGCGTCCGGGGCGACCCGGCGTGGCTGGAATTCGCGCGCATCGACGAAATTCTCGACATGGTCGAACAGTTGATCGGTCCGGATTTCGTGCTCTGGGGGATGACGATCTTCGGTAAACCGGCACGCGTCGGCAAGGCGACGCCGTGGCACCAGGATGGCGACTACTACCCGATCGAACCGCTCGAAACGCTGACCGTCTGGATATCGCTCGACGGCTCGACCCCGGAACAGGGCTGCATGCGCTATATCCCGGGCTCGCACCGCGATCGGCGCGTCTATTCGCATCACTTCGAGCATCGCGACGACTATACGCTTGCGCAAGTCATCGACGACGGCCAGGTCGACCTCGGCCTGGCGCGCAACGTTGTGCTCGAACCCGGTCAGATTTCACTACACGATGTCTATCTGGTGCACGGCTCGGAAGCCAATCGTTCCGACCGGCGGCGCATGGGACTGGTCCTGCGAATCATGCCGGCGACGAGTTTTTACAACCACGACAGCGGCAAAATCAAGGAAGATGCCGGCTCGCCTCACGGCTATTCGAACCGCGCGCTGTTCCTGCTGCGCGGCGAAGACCGGACCGGGCGCAACGATTTCAGCCGGGGCCATTGACGAGTGACGACGATCGGTTTCATCGGCGTCGGCGAACTCGCGCGCTATACCATCGAGGGCCTGCGACGCGGCGGCCACGGCGAGCCGATCCAGTTGAGCCCGCGCAACCGCGAGCACGCCGCCTGGCTTGCGGCAAACCGGAATTGCCGGATCGCGTCGGACAATCAGGCGGTCGCCGACGCGAGCGATATCGTCGTGCTCGCGACACGCCCGGCGCAGTGCCTCGAGGCGTTGTCCGACCTCGAACTTCACGACGGACAGCTGCTGCTCAGCGTGGTTGCCGGCGTCACCGTCGCCGAGCTGCGCGCCGCGATGTCAATCGCGGTCGAAATCGTTCGCGCGATGCCGGTCAGCTGCGCCGCGGTGGGCGCGAGCCCGACGCTGATATTTCCGCACAATGCCGTCGTCGCCGCGCTGTTCGACCGGTGCGGCAAGACGATTGCGGTCGACGAAGAGCGCCACTTCGATCGGGGCACGATTCTGGCCTGTGTCTATTCCTGGTATTTTGCGCTTTTCGATCAGCTGATCGATGCGACCGGCGGACCTGCGCTGCCGCCGGCGATAGCCGCCGAGCTGGTGCCCGGCATGGCGCGCGGCGCGGCCGAACTCGCGCTCGCCCGGCCCACCGAGAGTTCCGGCGCAATCGCCCGGCAAATCGCCACCGACGGCACCTTTTCGCGCCTCGGCCTCGATCTGCTCGAGCGCGAGCAGGCTTTCAGTCCCTGGCGCGAAGCCTGCGAACTGCTCGGCAAACGTCTCGACGACAACTGAGCAACGGCGTCGCCCGACAATCCTTCAATAATTCCGCCGTGCCGCCGACAAAGCGCATATACTCGTGAACCCGGAGGCGAATCATGCATCCAAAGGTCATGCAGCAACTCAAGTTCAACCGGTGGTATGAAAGACAACTGTTCACCGGTTTCGCCTGGCTCGTCAGCTGTCTGCTGTGCGGATTTCTGTTCGCCGCGATCGTCGAGTACGTCGCCAAGTACTCGTCGGGCATTTTCACGCTGGTTTCGCTGATCGTCCTCTACGGTCTCGGTATCGGCTGCATCGAGCTGTTCCGTCGCTTCTGGATGCGGTTGTCTTTCGCGCAGTATTGCGCCAATTCGGCGACCTGCAGCGACTGCGGAAGCTACGGCCTGTTCGAAGTGCGCAAGGATACCTGGCCAATCTACGCGCGTTGCCAGAAATGCGACCACCGCTGGGTTATCGGCCAGGACTGACTCCCCTCGGTACGCCCACCGGGAGGCCGGTTTGACCTGCCGCGCGCTCTGGTCTTTAATGAGCCCCGACTGCCCACCGGTATCCCGCCATGTCGCGTAAAGACACCTGTATCTACCTCGGCCAGGAAATCGCCGACTACGGTTTCAAGGATGGCCATCCGTTCGGCCCGCAACGTCACGACGTCTTCAAGGAAGAATTGCTGCGTCGCGGGCTCGACCGTGATGTCGACGTGCAAAAGCCGGTGGCCGCGAGCGCCGATCGGATTCAGCTGTTTCACACCGATGATTACATCGAAAAGGTCCGCGATTACTCCAAGAGCGGCCATGGCTACCTGGACGCGGGCGACACGCCATCGTTCGTCGGCATGTACGAGGCCGCGAGCCACGTCGCCGGCTCGGTTACCGACGCGATCGACCGGATCATGCAGGGCGAGTACCGCCGGGCGTTCTCGCCGATCGCCGGCCTGCATCACGCGCGCCGCCACGTTGCCGCCGGCTTTTGCGTATTCAACGACTGCGGCATCGCAATCGAATACCTGCGCCAGCAGTACGGCATCAAGCGAGTCGCCTATATCGACATCGACGCACACCACGGCGACGGCGTGTTCTACAGCTTCGAGGACGACCCCGACCTGCTGTTCGCCGACATTCACCAGGATGGACGCACGCTCTACCCGGGCACCGGATTCGTCAACGAGACCGGCACCGGTGCGGCCGAGGGCACAAAGCTCAACATCCCGGTACCGCCGTTCTCCGACGACAAGGTGTTCACCGAAGTCTGGCCCATCGTCGAGGCTTATCTGCGCGAAAGGAAACCCGAGTTCATCCTGCTGCAGTGCGGCGCCGACAGCATCAAGGGCGACCCGATAACGAACATGGAATTCAGCCCGGCCGCGCACGCCCAGGCGGCGCGCAGCCTGCGCCGGATCGCCGACGACTTTTGCCACGGGCGCATGCTGGGGATGGGCGGCGGTGGCTATAACCACGCCAACATCGCGCACGGCTGGACGGCCGTCGTCGACGCGATGGCGGCAAGCGACTGAAACCCGGATTGGCAGGCCCGCCGACGCGGCCCGGCCCCTGCCTGAATCTAGCGACCCTTGAATACCGAACCGAGGATGCCGCGCATGATCGCACGGCCGACGCTGCTGCCGATGCTGCGCGCCGCGCTTTTGACAAAGGCTTCGCCGATGCTCTGGCGCGAGCGACCACGCGATTTCTGCGCCGAGTAAGCCCGTTTTGGCGAAGGTTTGTGCTCGGCTGCCATCGCAGCCGCCTGCTCGGCGCGCTGAGCCAGCTTTTCGAAGGCGGATTCGCGGTCGATGCCGGTATCGTATTTATCCGCCAGATCGCTTTCCATCACAGCCCCGTAAATCTCCGCCTTACGCGCCGGACCGATACGCGACTGCGGTGGTTTGACCAGTGTGCGACGCACCACCGCGGGTGCGCCATTGGCCATCAATGTCGAGATCAGCGCCTCGCCGACACCCATTTCGCTGATCGCGGCTTCGACCGAAAAGCTGCCATCGCTGCGAAACGTCTGTGCCGCGGTACGCACCGCGCGCTGCTCCTTCGGCGTAAACGCGCGTAGCGCGTGCTGAATCCGATTGGCCAGCTGGCCGAGAATCGCATCGGGAATGTCGGCCGGACTTTGGGTAATGAAGTAAACCCCCACTCCCTTGGAACGAATCAGGCGCACGACTTGTTCGATCTTGTCGACCAGCGCCGGCGACGTGTTTTTGAACAGCAGGTGAGCCTCGTCGAAAAAAACGACCAGCCGGGGTTTATCTGGGTCGCCAACTTCCGGCAAGTTTTCGAACAGTTCGGACAACAACCATAGCAGCACGGTCGAGTAGACCGCCGGCTCCTGCACCAGTTTATTCGCCACCAGCAGATTGACGTAGCCGGCTCCACTCGCGTCGACGCGCATCAAATCCTCGAATTCGAGCATCGGCTCGCCGAAAAACTTGTTCGCGCCGCTGCGCTCGAGCACCAGCAAGCGCCGCTGGATAGCACCAATCGAACTCGACGAAACCTTGCCGTAGACCCGCTCGAGATCGGCCGCGGACTCGGCCACATGGGTCAGCATCGCGCGCAAATCCTTGAGATCGAGCAGCAGCAGGCCATTGTCGTCGGCGACCGCGAAGGCGACATTGAGCACGCCCTGCTGGGTTTCGTTGAGACCCAGCAGGCGGGCCAGCAACATTGGTCCCATATCGGAAATCGTCGCCCGTAACGGATGGCCCTGCTTGCGATAGAGGTCCCAGAATACGGTCGGGCAGCCACGCCACTGATCGAGCGGCAGCCCGAGAGCGCCGAGCCGCTCGTCCACCTTCGGATGCGACTTACCGGGCTGGCTTATGCCGGATAGATCGCCCTTGACATCGGCCACGAGTACCGGCACGCCCTGACGCGAGAAGCTCTCGGCAAGGGATTGCAAGGAAACGGTCTTGCCGGTGCCGGTCGCGCCGGCGATGAGCCCGT
>JBFFXR010000140.1:0-8310 GCA_041569645.1 Gammaproteobacteria bacterium | reverse complement strand
TCGAACCAGGGAGTCTCAATCGCCGCCAGCGCTCCAGCCGACTCCAGATTCTCGTTAGTAACAAGCATTTTTCGCGAGTCTGGAAATCAATGCGCCCGGGGTATTTCCAGGCCGGAAATAGCATTAATAATCCCTATTCACTTACGGTGATCCGGCGTCAGACGGTGAAATCCGGTTTGGATTCCGTGGTCAGCCAGACGCGGGTGTCGTTGCCGGTCAGTGGTGCTTATGCCACAATCGAATCGCCGCAGGGAACACATATCGAGTCGTATCGGCACGCGAGGACCGATGTTTTGATCAGGCTGGAAAATCGAGACCCACTGGTCGGACCGAGATGCTCTACCGACGAGTGGGGATCAGGAATGTCTTCGGCGGATTGATTTCGGCAAGCGAATCGAAGCCCAGCGAGGTTTCTGATTTTGTCGGGTAACCAGGCCAGGGAGTGATTTGGTGAATAAGACCAAACCCCGCGTTTCTTCCACAAAAGGTGGAAGGAAAAAAAAGGCCGGCGCCTCCGGCGCTGGCAAACCGCGACGGGCGGGACGGCGGTTCGATCGCTTAGTCGAGCGCTGGTACGAGACCGAGGGAACGGCCTTTACACGATCCCGATCGTCACTCATTCCTATGCTCCAGGCGGCCCAGACCTCGCTAGGTTACCTGCCCGCAGACGCCATGCGGGCGATTGCGCAACACTTGATGATGCCCCCGGCCTCGGTCGAGGGGGTGGCTAGTTTTTACGCGCAGTTCCGTTTCAACAAGCCGGGGCGGCACCGCATCACGATTTGCACCGGCACAGCATGCTATGTTCGCGGTAGCGGAGCGATTCTCGGGGATCTGCAGACCGATCTCGGCATTCCGTCGGGCCAGACCACGGCCGACGGCGAAGTGTCCCTGGAATCGGTTTCCTGTTTCGGCGCCTGCGCGCTCGCACCGGTCGTGGTCCTCGATGATAAGGTTCTGCGTCAACAAACCAGCGACGGGATGAAAAAGGTTTTGCAGGATATTTACGCCGAGGCGGGTCCGGGCGAGCCATGCGGCACATGTGCTCCCGCCTCCGAGGGAGGCGGCAAATGACGAGGCTCGCGGATCGTACAAAGCTCGAGGACTTGCGCGGCCGGCTCGTGTCCGCCTTCGACGCCGACAAGCGTCGCCTGTTCGTTTGCATGGGCACCGGTTGCCGGGCTTGCGGCGGCGACGAAGTTCTCGACGGCCTGGAAGGGGCGCTGAAAGGGGCCGGGCTCGACGAGCAGGTGGAGGTGGTCAAGACCGGTTGCCGGGGTTTCTGCGAAAACGGCGCGCTGGTGACGGCGCACCCCAGCGGAACACTCTATTGCCGAGTCGGCCGCGACGACGTCGACGATATCGTCGCCAAAACGGTGGCACGCGGCGAAGTGGTCGAGCATCTGGTCTATCGGGCGCCCGCCGGAATCGGGGTGCCGTCGGGGCCCGTAGTCCCCAAGGAAAAGGATATTCCGTTCTACCGGCACCAGCAGAGAATCGTGCTGGGGATGAACGACCGGATCGATCCGACGCGGATCGAGGACTATATCCGCGAGGGGGGCTATGCGGGCCTTGCCAGGGCTTTGTTCGACATGGAGCCGGAGGGGATCATCGACGAAGTCTCGCGTTCGGGTCTTCGCGGGCGTGGCGGCGGTGGCTTTCCGACCGGCCGTAAGTGGATGTTATGCCGCGCCGCCGAGGGGGACGCTAAATATGTCATTTGCAACGCCGACGAGGGTGACCCCGGGGCCTTCATGGACCGGTCGCTGCTGGAGGGGAATCCCCACGCCGTGCTCGAGGGGATGGCGATCGGCGCCCGCGCAATCGGTGCGCAGCAGGGTTACATTTACATTCGTGCCGAATATCCCCTGGCGATCGAACGGCTGCGTATAGCCATCGAGCAGATGCGCGCCTGCGGCCTGCTCGGCGACAACATCCTCGGATCGGACTTTTCCTTCGATATCGTTATCAAGGAAGGAGCCGGCGCTTTTGTCTGTGGCGAGGTGACGGCGCTGATCGCCAGCATCGAGGGCAGCCGGGGTATGCCAACCTCGCGCCCGCCTTTCCCGGCGGTCAAGGGCCTTTACGGCAAGCCGACGAATATCAATAACGTCGAAACCTGGGGCAGCGTGCCCCATATCGTCAACCGTGGCGCCGAATTCTATGCCGCGCTGGGCACCGAGGACAGCAAGGGGACCAAGATCTTCTCGCTGGTCGGACAGGTCAACAACACCGGTCTGGTCGAAGTGCCGATGGGCATGACGCTGCGACAGCTGGTTTACGAGGTCGGCGGTGGCGTCAAGAACGGGCGCCAGCTCAAGGCGGTTCAATCGGGAGGTCCCTCGGGCGGTTGTCTGCCAGTAGAAATGATGCACCTGCCGATCGATTACGAATCCCTCGCTGATGCCGGCGCGATCATGGGTTCCGGCGGTCTCGTGGTTATGGACGAAACCACTTGCATGGTGGATCTGGCGCGTTACTTCGTCACCTTTACCCAAAACGAATCCTGCGGCAAGTGCGTGCCCTGCCGCCTCGGCACCCAGCAGATGCGGATGATCCTCGACGATATCTGCGAAGGTCGCGGCACCGAGGAGAGCATCAGCCAGCTCGAGCGGCTCGGCGAGTCGGTGCGCATGGGGTCGCTTTGCGGCCTCGGCCAGACCGCGCCCAACCCGGTACTTACCACGATCAAGTATTTCCGTGACGAGTATCTGGCGCATGTGCGCGAGAAGCGTTGCCCTGCCGGCGTCTGTGAGAAATTGTTCGTCGCGACCTGTTCCAACCGTTGCCCGAGCGACGTGGACATTCCCGCCTACCTATCGCTCATCGCCGAGGGCCGGGCCGAGGAGGCGCTGCGCAGCCATATGGACCGCAACCCTTTGCCATCGGTCTGCGCCCGGGTCTGTCCGCACCCGTGCGAGATGCGCTGCCGGCGTGAGACGATGGACCGGCCGGTGGCGATCCGCGCGGTGAAGCGTTTCATGGTCGATGCCGTGGACCGGGTCGAGGTATCGGTCGAGACGCGGCCCGAGGAGGAACGGCGACGCGTCGCCGTGATCGGCGCCGGGCCGTCCGGGTTGACCGCGGCCTTCTATCTGCGCCGCCTCGGCCACGAAGTCACCGTCTACGAGGCGATGCCCGAGGCCGGCGGCATGCTGCGCTACGGCATCCCTTCCTACCGCCTTCCGCGCGAAGAGCTGGAACGCGATATCGCACGCATCACCGACGTCGGCGTCAACATCGTCTACGACACCGCCATCGGCAAGCAGCTATCGATATCCCGGCTGCGCAAGCAATATGATGCGGTCTTCCTCGGCAGCGGTGCCTGGGCCGATGCGACCATGGGAGTCCCCGGCGAAAAGGGAGCCGGTGTCGCCTCCGGGATCGAGTTTCTCAAGCTGGTGGAAATTGGCCAGATGGAGCGACTGGCGGGCGCCGTGGTGGTCGTCGGTGGCGGTAACACGGCGATGGATGCGGCGCGGACCGCGCTGAGGCTGGGCGCAAGCAGCGTCACCGTCGTCTATCGCCGTACTCGGGAGGAGATGCCGGTCGAGCCAGACGAGGTGACCGAGGCCCTGGAAGAGGGCGTCAAGTTCGAATTTCTCGTCGCTCCCGCGGAGATTCTGCGCGATCGTCGCAAGTCACTTACCGGCATCAGGCTGCAGCGTATGCGGCTCGGCGAGTTCGATTCCGGCGGCCGCAGGCGCCCGATACCGATCGAGGGCGGTTTCGTCGAGATTCCCGCGGCCCATGTCATTCGGGCCATCGGCCAGAACCCGATCCTGCCGCGGGGCGGGCCGGCGGTATCGAACCGTGGCAGAGTCGTCGTCGACCAATTCACGTTGGCGACCGAGACCGAGGGCGTGTTCTCCGGCGGCGACGCCGTGTTGGGCCCGGCCACGGCGATCGAGGCGATCGCGCACGGACGCCGGGCGGCGGAGGCGATCGAGCGTTACCTGTGCCCGGACAGGGCGGTGCGGTTTCCGTGGAACGTGCCGCGAACTCTCGACACCGCCTTCGATCCCAGCGCTCCTCCGGCGGATACGCCGCGTCGCGAGGCGCCGAAACTGGACCCGGCAATGCGCCGCAACAATTTCGTCGAAGTGGAGTTGACGCTGAGCCCAGAGCAAGCCCGCCTCGAAGCGGGCCGCTGCCTGCGCTGCGATTTCGGTAAACTGCTGGTTTCGAGGGACGAGGTGTAGCCATGCCCAATCTGACGATTAACGGCCGTGCGGTACGCGTAGCGGCGGGGAAGACGATTCTCGACGCCTGCCGCGCCGCGGAAATTTACGTGCCCACGCTTTGCGACGATCCCCAACTCAAGCCCTATGGCGCTTGCCGACTGTGTCTCGTCAAGGTCGATGGCATGCGCGGCCTGCCCAGCGCCTGCACCACGCCGGCCGAAGACGGCATGGCGGTAACCACCGAGGATGACGAAATCCTCGAAGTGCGGCAATGGACCACGCGATTGCTGCTTGCCGACCATCCGCTGGACTGCCTGACCTGCGAGCAATGCGGGGTTTGCCAGCTGCAGGAGGTGGTGGAATATATCGGTGTGCGCGACCGGGTTCTGCGGCCGATGACGCGCTCGGCCAAGGTCGACCTGTCCAATGCCTGCTTCTCCGTCGACATGGAAAAATGCATTCTCTGCGGCCTATGCGTGCGCGCCTGCGACGAAATCCAGAACCTCGGCGCCATTGATCTGGTGCGACGCGGATTCGACAGTGCGGTCGAACCTTTCGGTGGCGGGCCGATCATGGAATCGATCTGCGAGTCCTGCGGCGAATGCGTGGAGCGCTGCCCGACCGGGGCGCTTGCGCCCCAGCGCTATCGCAAGCCCGAACGCGAGGTCTCCAGCGTGTGCCCTTATTGCGGCACCGGTTGCCGGATAATGCTGGGCGCGCGCGGCGACGCCCTGGTAAGCGCCCGCGGCGACCCAAACTCCCCGGTGTCCAGCGGGCGCCTGTGCGTGAAGGGACGGTTCGGCTCCTTCGAATTCGTCTCCCATCCCGACCGGATCACGACACCTCTGATCCGGCAAGGCGACGATTTCCGCGAGGCATCCTGGGAAGAGGCGCTGGCCCTCGTGGTCGAGCGGCTGAAGGGATATCGTGGCGCCGTCTTCGGCGGTCTGGCCTCGGCCAAGGTTACCAACGAAGACAACTATGTCTTTCAAAAATTCGTGCGCGCCGGCATGGGCACGAACAACATCGACCACTGCGCCCGCCTCTGTCATTCCTCTACCGTGGCCGGGCTGAGGCAGTCTTTCGGTTCCGGGGCGATGACCAATCCGGCCGACGACCTGCTGGACGCCGAAGTCATTCTGGTCACGGGATCGAACACCACCGAGAATCATCCCATCATCGGCCTGAAGATCCGCGAAGCAGTGGCGCGTGGCGCGAAGCTGATTTTGTTTGATCCGCGCCGGATCCAGCTGAGCGAGATCGCCACTCTTTGGGCACGGCAGCGGCCGGGCACAGACGTCGCCTGGATCAACGGACTGTTGCACGTCATTATTCGCGATGGCCTGATGAACGCCGAATTCGTCCAGTCCCGCACCGAGGGTTTCGAGGCAGTCGAAAAAGTAGTCGCCGCTTACACGCCGGAGCGGGTTGCCAAAATTACCGGGGTGCCTGCTGAGACGATCGTCGAGGCGGCCGGTCTTTACGCTACCGCCGAACGCGCCGCCATCGTTTATGCGATGGGCATCACCCAGCACGTCACCGGTACCGACAATGTCCGTTCGCTGGCGAATCTGGCGTTGATCACGGGACATATCGGAAAACCGGGCACCGGCGTCAATCCGTTGCGCGGACAGAGCAACGTCCAGGGCTCCTGCGACATGGGCGCGCTGCCGAATTTCTACCCCGGCTACCAGCAGGTCGGTGACGACGCGGTCCGCGCCAAGTTCGAACAGGCCTGGGGGACTCCACTTTCGCCGAACGATGGGCTGACCGTGACCGAAATGCTGCCCGCCATTCTCGACGGCAAGGTCAAGGCACTTTATATCATGGGCGAAAATCCGGTCCTCTCCGACGCCGACATCAGCCATGTGGAGGAAGCGCTCGGACAACTCGAATTTCTCGTCGTACAGGATATATTTCTGACCGAAACGGCCAGGTTCGCCGACGTGGTTCTGCCGGCATCTTCCTATGCCGAGCGCGACGGTACATACACCAATACCGAGCGGCGGGTGCAGTTAACGTCTCCGGTGGTGCGACCGCCCGGCCAGACGCGGCGGGACTGGGAAATTATTTGCGATATTTCCACCGCGCTCGGCTATCCCATGGCCTATGCTTCGTCGGCCGAAATCATGGACGAAATGCGCGCGCTGACGCCTTTTTACGCCGGCATTTCGCATGCGCGGCTTGAAGCCGGCGAACAGATTCACTGGCCTTGTCTTGCGGACGAGCATCCGGGCACGCCGATCTTGCACCGGGAGAAATTCTCCCGCGGCCTCGGCCAGTTCCACGCGGCCGAGTTCATCCCGGCGGACGAGCAGACGGATGCCGACTTTCCGATCGTCCTGACCACTGGCCGTATGCTGGAGCACTACCACACCGGCACGATGACCCGTCGCAGCCAGGGCCTCGACGGCCTGGTGCCCGGACCATTTGTCGAAGTTAACGACGGCGATGCGCGCAAAATGCGCCTTCGGGATGGCGATCGCGTCCGCGTAAGCTCTCGCCGCGGTTCGATCGTCCTCCCCGCCAGGGTCGGCAGCCGGGTGGACACCGGCGTCCTGTTTATACCTTTCCACTTCTGGGAGGCGGCGGCCAACGTTCTAACCAACCCGGCAACCGATCCGACGTCGAAGATTCCGGAATTCAAGGTGTGCGCCGTTCGCATGGAGCGTGCCCGGAATTGAGCAGGGCGGAGGCGAATTCGATGGAACCCGGCATGCGCCGGAAACTGGATTAAACGCTGCGGATGGGATAGGCTTTTCGTGTTAGCGGTTCGGATAAGCCCCTTGGGGAAAAATTCTGGAATTGCCAACCAATTTGGAGGTTCGGATGAGCGATTTCGTGGAAAATCCCTCTGATTTCTCGGCGGAATGCCAACGACAGAATGGCCGTTGCGAGGTAGTCCGAGAAAATATTCTTTTCCTTAACGACGGAAACCAGCTCGCAGCGGTTAATCACCTGCAATGGAAATGCGGACATATCGTAATCGTGCCCAGTGGATCGTCCGAGGGGGAGGCCTTGCTCTTCCACACCAGTTGTCAAAGGATGACCGACGTGATTGGCCAGATTTTTCCCGATTGTCTTAATGAACCCGAGAGATTCGCGCAAGGCACCTCGGAGCAGTCGCTCGGCGAGATACTCCGTCGGCGGCTCACCATTTCCTTCGATGATTGCCGGTCGAGAGTTGAACAATTCGTTTTCTAGGCGAAGCGCAGCCAATTAGAGGCTCGTCTTTTCCGAAGGGCGAGGACAACGACCGTTGAATATTCACGCTTGACATTCTATTGTGCCACGCCCTTGAGTGGCGATTGTCCATTGGTGCAGCTACACCACGATACCCTGAAATGATTTACCGCTCGTAGATGGAATATATGATTTTGCACACAAGCCGGCACATTACTCTCATCGGTTGAGTCTGCGCCGGACCAATGCGGGTGATTTAAACAGGAAAGGGGGCGGATGACGTATTTGACCTTCCCCCTTTTCGAATAAACCGTTGTTTAAACGATAAGGACTTTGTGTCCCGCAAATCCCTGATTTCGGGTTAAATAAAGACAAAAAGAAAAAAAACCGGTCGAGGTGCCTCGACCGGTTTTTCGGAGTTTGGCTCCCCGTCGTGGACACATATCGAACCCTCTGCCTGGCGCCTTCGCGAGAGGTTAGAGCGGTTTTCGAGAGCATGGCGAAATTACAGATATCCTGAATTTATATCCTCAATTAGGAAAAGTTGACGCTCAGAATTTTGGCCTGGGCGGCAAAAACCGACCCTTTGGATCGGCCCTAGTATTTCGGACCAGTTGATTAAGTCCTTATGGCCTGTTTCTCAAACTCCACAGGGCTGATATATCCCAGGTAAGCGTGACGCCGCGATCGGTTGTAAAAACGCTCGATATAATCGAACACATCCACCTTGGCATCTTCTCGTGTCGGATAAGTTTGTCGACGTATGCGTTCACGCTTTAACAAGGAAAAGAAACTCTCTACCGGTGCGTTATCGTAACAACTGCCCCGGCCGCTCATGCTGCATTCGATTCCATGCTGATTTAGCAAGCCTCGAAAGTCATCGCTCGTATACTGGGGACCGCGATCCGAGTGATGCAGCACCGGTTTATCTCGCTGCCCCAGC
>JBFFXR010000139.1:0-8330 GCA_041569645.1 Gammaproteobacteria bacterium | reverse complement strand
CGAAATCCAGATCATCAACGGCGAAGTTTACCTGCGCGATCTGAACTCGACCAACGGCACCTTCCTGATCAAGAACAATCGCCTCGTTCCGTTCCACGAGGGCTACGTGCAATTGCATCAGCCGATAGTCCTTGGCAATCGCCAGTACACGGTCCGCAACCTGCTCGAGATCGCCGGCGCTTTTTCCGCGCAGCTCGATTCGAGCGATTCCGACTGAGTCAACCCGCCGGCGGTTTATTTGCCTGAGGTCGTCGTTGTTGGCTGCCACGCCGTCGATCGCTTCTGCAACTCTCTCGAGCATCCCACTTCGCTGGCCCGACGCGAGAAAAAACGGCAGACCGCAAGCTTTGGACTTCACCATGACGGCGGGCACGCTACCGCGGTGCCGACGTCGCGTTATCGGCACCGCGGGCGAATTCGAAGTCGTCGCGCGAGGTAGCGCTGCCTAGAGACCCGCTGCGAGCAGCAGCACACCGAGAATCCAGACCCAGGGGCTGGTGCCCTCTTCGGCCGGTTGCTGCGGAACCCCGGCCTTGAACTGGTCGGCTTCGTCGGTCTCGAGAAAACCGAGCGGCACCGGCGCATCGCGTTCGAGCGTCAGCGACTGGACGGTGGCGGTGCCGTATTCGCCCGTCGCCATCAAGATCCGCACGTCCTCGTTGGTGGTCAGCGTGATTACGCCCTCGAGCACCGCCGCGTGCAGCTTGGCTTCGGGCGCGTTGCGACTGACGGTTTGCGTGCAGTCGTCGCCGTTGCATAACTTGACGACGTAGTCGGTGCCGCGAATTCCGATCGTCGCCAGCCCGGTCTGAACCTGGTAATTGGCGAGCGCGCTGGCGCCGATCGCGCCAGTGATCTTGCGAAAGCCGCCGCGCAGCAGGTCGAGAATACTGCTGCTGTCCTCGCCATATCCCGACGTAATCATGTACTCGCTGATCTTGACGACCGAGTCTTCCTTGAGGTGGATTTCGGCGCCGTCGTCCATCACGATCAGCAGCTTCGATTCGGGATCGGTCTCGATCCGGTCGCCCTCGAATATCTGCGAATTGATCTGCAATTCGCCGATGCTATCGTTGATGTCGCGCGTGGTCGCGCGGCCTTCCAGGCGCGCGACATAGCCGACCCGGGTCTTGGCGGCGAGTTCCTCGGTATAGATTCGCTTGATATCGACGAGCTTGAGCCGCACACCGTCTATCAGGCGATCAGAGTTCGGGTGAAAAGAGCCGGGATTGGTTTCGATCAGTTTTTCGCGGATCTGCGGCCACAAATCCCTGTCCCGGGGATAGATACGCGCAATGATTTCATCGAGTTCCATTCCCGGAATGATCTTCAGGATGACCCGCGAAGACGGCACCAGTTCGATGGTCGCCTCGGCCGCGGAGGCCGCCGGCAACCAGGCTATCGCGGACGCGAACGTCAGAATCAGCGCAACAAGCAGGTTTTTGTTCAAGAGAGTTCACCTTCCATCGTCGTGATATCCTCGGCCTGGCGAAGCGCCTGACTGACGAAACGCGCGGTGACCCTGAGGATCGCCAGATCGTTTTCGTCGAACACGTCGCTGTACCGGTTGTTTACCACTTCGATTGCTCCATATGTTGTGTCGTTGTCGTATAACGGCGCGCACATGAGTGCGTTGGTATTGAAGCCGATGGCCTGATCGACCTCGGAGGACCATTGCGACGAGCGATGGACGTCCGTGACCAGCATCGCCTCGTGGGTTTTGACCACGTGACCGACGATGCCGGTGTCGATGCTGATCCGATGATTGACCAGTTGCTCCCGGGTTTCACCGATCACCTCGGCGAAAACCAGTTCGTCGGCCTCGTCATCGATCAATACCAGCGAGCCGTTTTCCGAGTCGCAGGCGTGCAGGGCAAGCGCGAGCAAATCGTTGATCACGCGTTTGAGATCGAAGTTCAGGCGCATTTCGCGCATGACTTCGTCCATCCGTTCAAGCGCTCGAAACGCCTGCCGGTGGCGGATCAACTGCGTACCGAGCTTCTGGTTGCGAGCCTTGAGCGCGTCGTTTTCGCGCCTCAGCATCTGTACGATATCGCGCCGATTAATACCCATGTACGCACCGCAGACTGGTATACAGTATAGTTGCAATCCGGCCATACCTAGCGAAATTCATCGCTGTTGCGGCGCGGCGCGGTGCCAAATGTGAACTAGTTTACCCGCCGAATGTTAAAAATTTTCGGCGTGTTTGCGCGGCCGATCATTCGTTTGCGGCGTCGATAGGTCTACGCGTGTGGGAGTCGACGAAGAACCATTCCTCGGATTCGTTATCGATCCGCAGGGCCACCAGGTGCCCGCCCCAGACGGCGCCGCCATCGAGCGCGAAGAAGCGCCCGTAGCAACCCACCGGCAGCGTCGACCAATGGCCGAAGTAGACCCGGATCGCGGGATCGAGCGCGAAGTCGAGTTGAAACCACGGCGTCAGGCCCTTGCGCGCGTGCTGGCGCGGTGGTCCGTTGGCAATGAAATCGAGCTTGTCGTTGCCGCTGAAATAGCGCATTCGCGTGAAGATGTTGGTGATGCAACGCAGACGCTTGCCGCCGGTCAGTTCATCCGACCAGCGGGACGGCTTGTTACCGTACATTTTTTTGAAGAACTTGCCTGGATTCTCGCCGCGCAGCGCCGCTTCGACCTCACCGGCGAGCCGTTGCGCCTGTTGCAGATCCCAGCGTGGATGAATGCCCGCGTGCACCAGCAATGCCTTGTGTTTCTTGCTGTAATGCAGCAGCGGGCGCTTCAGCAGCCAGCCCAGCAGCTTGTCGCGGTCGTGGGCTTCGAGTACCGGGTAGAGCGTGTCGGTATTACTGCTGCGATCGACACCGTGCGCCAGCGCGAGCAGGTGCAAATCGTGGTTGCCCAGCACGACCCTGGCGCTCTTGCCCAGCGACTTGACGAAACGCAGAGTCTCGAGCGACTGCGGACCGCGACTGACCAGATCACCGCAAAACCACAGCTTGTCGGCGGCCGGGTCGAATGCGATTTTTTCGAGCAAACGGCAGAGCTCGTCGTAGCAGCCCTGCAGGTCTCCGATCGCGTAGATCGCCACGAGCGGTCGATCAGTGCAATACGCGCGGCGTAGACAGAACGAATTCCTCGATCGGTGCGTCGAAGCGCGAACCGTCCTCGGCCAGCATTTCATAGCTGCCCCGCATCGTGCCGACCGAGGTTTCGAGCATGGTGCCAGAGGTGTAGACGAATTGTTCGCCGGGCCTGAGCTCGGGCTGTTCGCCGACCACGCCGTCGCCGCGCACTTCCTGCACCTTTTGATTGGAATCGGTAATGATCCAGTGGCGGGTCAACAGCTTGGCGCGCTGGCGGCCTTTATTGCGGATCGTGATCGTGTAGGCGAAGACGTAGTAATTCTGCTCCGGGTTCGATTGCTCCTCGATATACCGGGTCTCGACGTCGACCTTGATGTCGTTCATTCTCGGGTCGCTCATGCGTCTTCGGTCCTGTCATTCATGCGGCGGATTATACCGCGACCGCGGCCTTGATGTGTTCGTGACACTGGTAATTACGCAGCTCGAAATCCTCGAAGCGAAACGCGAACAAATCATCGACTTCAGGGTTGAGCAGCATTTGCGGCAGTGGATAGGGCTTGCGTTCGAGCTGCAACCGTGCCTGCGGCAGGTGGTTCAGGTACAAATGGGCATCGCCGAGCGTGTGCACGAAGTCGCCGGGTTTTAGCCCGGTGGCCTGGGCGACCATCATGAGCAGTAGCGCATAGGACGCGATGTTGAACGGCACGCCGAGAAAGATGTCGGCGCTGCGCTGATAGAGCTGACACGACAAGCGTCCGTCGCAGACGTAGAACTGGAAAAACGCGTGGCACGGCGGCAGCGCCATCTTGTCGATTTCGCCGACGTTCCAGGCGCTGACGATCAGCCGGCGCGAGTCGGGATTGTCGCGGATCTCGTCGACCAGCCGGCCGATCTGGTCGACCGTTTGCCCGTCGGCGGTGCGCCACGAGCGCCACTGCGCCCCGTAGACCGGGCCAAGATCGCCGCTGTCGTCGGCCCATTCGTCCCAGATGCGCACCTTGTTGTCGCGCAGGTAGCCGATGTTGGTATCGCCGGCGAGAAACCACAGCAGCTCGTGGATGATCGAATGCAGGTGCAGTTTCTTGGTCGTAATCAGCGGAAAGCCGTTGTCGAGGTCGAAGCGCATCTGGTGGCCGAAAACCGACAGCGTGCCGGTGCCGGTACGGTCACGCTTTTCGCTGCCGTGCTCGAGCACGTGCCTCATCAGGTCAAGATATTGCCGCATATTCGCCTCTGCGTTTGGCCACCACCAGCAGGACAAGGCCCACTATAATCATCGGCGCCGATAATACAATGCCGCGCGTCAGCCAGTCGGTGCCGAACAGGTAACCGAGGTGCGCGTCGGGCAGGCGGATGAACTCCACGGCACTGCGCGCCAGCCCGTAGAGCAGTAAAAACCACGCCGAAATCGTCATCACCGGGCGTGGTTTTGCCGACAGCCACCACAACACGGCGAACAGCAAGATACCCTCGAGCAGCATCTCATAGAGCTGCGTCGGATGGCGCGCGGCAAAGCACAGCGGGCCGGCGTAGTCGACATAGCGGTCCGGCGGGAATTGCTCGCAGGACAGCTTCATCGCCCATGGCACCTTGCCGGGCGCGCCCCACAGCTCGGCGTTGATGAAATTGCCGAGGCGGCCGGCGGCGAGCCCCAGCGGCACCAGCGGTGCGATAAAATCGGTCAGCTGCCAGAAGCCGCAACCGATTTTTCGTTTGTACAGCGCCATCGCGACGAGCACGCCGAGGAAGCCGCCGTGAAACGACATGCCGCCTTCCCAGATCTTGAAGAGATACAGCGGGTTTTGTGCGAACTCGCCGAAATTGTAAAAGATTACCGAACCGATACGGCCGCCGAGCACGACTCCCAATGCGCCGTAGAAAATAAGGTCGTCGACCTGCTCGGGCTGGACCGGGCTGTGCGGCTGACCTGCGCGGCGCTTGCCCAGCCACCACGCGGCAACGAAGGCGACCAGATACATCAGGCCGTACCAGTGGATACTGACCGGGCCGATGGCAAGCGCGACCGGGTCGATCGTGGGATAGGCGATCATCGGGGATTCGGCGTCTAGTTCCAAAGCGAGCGCGGTGGGATGGTATTATGCCCGGAAACCGACGCGAATGCAGGAGCCCTGGCCTCATGCCCAACGCCCTGGCCGGCGAATCCAGCCCCTACCTGCGCCAGCATGCCGACAACCCGGTGGACTGGTTGCCGTGGTCCGCCGCGGCGCTCGAGCGCGCCCGCGCCGAGAACAAGCCGATCCTGCTGTCGATCGGCTATTCCGCGTGCCACTGGTGCCACGTGATGGCGCACGAATCCTTCGAGGACGACGAAACGGCGGCGCTGATGAACGCCAATTTCATCAACATCAAGGTCGACCGCGAGGAACGGCCCGACATCGACCGGATCTACCAGACCGCTCACCAGCTGCTCGCGCAGCGCCCCGGCGGCTGGCCGCTGACGATGTTCCTCGCGCCGGCGGATCAATTGCCGTTTTTCGGCGGCACCTATTTCCCGCGCGAACCGAAATACGGCATGATTTCGTTCCAGGAACTGCTCGGGCGCATCGCCGAAGTCTGGCGCAACGAACCCGACAAGATCAGCCAGCAGGGCGAGGCCGTGCGCGAAGCGCTGATCCGGATCGAACTCGCCGAGAACCAGAATCGCGAGCCTGCCGACGATGCCGCGCTGGCGACCTTCGACGAGCAAATGCTGGCGGCTTACGACCCGCAGCACGGCGGTTTCGGCAAGGCGCCGAAATTCCCGCAACCCGCGATCCTGCGCCAGGCGCTGCGGCGCGCCTTTGCGAAATCCGCCGACGACCCGCATCGCCGGGCGATCGAGCACACGCTGCGGCGAATTGCCGCCGGCGGCATTCAGGATCATGTCGGCGGCGGTTTTTTCCGCTACTCGGTCGACGCCGAGTGGATGATTCCGCATTTCGAAAAGATGCTCTACGACAATGGCCAGCTGCTGCAGGTTTTCGCCGAGGCCTTTGGCCTGGCCGGCGACCCGCGTTTCCGCGACGCGGCCGACGGCATCGTCGCCTGGCTCGAGGCCGAAATGCGCGCGCCTTCGGGCGCCTGGTACGCGGCGCTCGACGCCGACTCCGAAGGCGAGGAAGGCAAGTTTTACCTGTGGACGCCCGACGAGGCACGCAAAATCGTCGACGCCGAGGGCTATCCCGTACTGGCGTGGCGCTTCGGTCTCGACCGGCCGGCCAATTTCGAGGGTCGCTGGCACCTGCACGCGTATCACGACCGTGACGAGGTTGTCGAGAAATTCGATCTCGACGATGACGCCTGCGCCGCGCAACACGCCGCGGTCCGTGCAAAATTGCTCGCCGCGCGTGCACGACGCGTTCGCCCCGGGCTCGACGACAAGATACTGACGAGCTGGAACGCGCTCGTCGTACGCGGGCTCGCGACCGCGGCAAGGGTATTCGCGCGTGCCGATTACCACGCGCTCGCGCGGCGCTCTATCGCTGCGCTGCGCGCCGAGTGCTGGCACGATGACCGCCTGCTCGCGCTCGCGTCGAGTTCGGGCAAGCGCCTGCCGGCGTACCTCGACGACTACGCGCAACTGCTCGCCGGCGCGCTCGACTGTCTGCAGTTCGAATGGGACGACGAATTGCTCGCCTTCGCAACCAGGCTCGCCGAGCGCTTGCTCGCAGATTTCGAAGACCAGGCGTTCGGCGGCTTTTACTTCACTGCAGCCGACCATGAAAAATTGATCCAGCGCCCCAAGTCGTGGCAGGACGAGGCCATGCCTTCGGGCAATGCGGTTGCCGCGCTCACGCTACAGCGGCTCGGCCTGTTGCTCGGCGAGACGCGCTATACCGAAAGCGCCGCACGCGCATTGCAATCGGTGGCGGACAACGTCAACCGAACGCCGTTCTACGCCGCCGGCTTCGTCGCATTGCTCGAAGAGGTAACTTCGCCGCCGCTGCAGCTCATAGTGCGCGGCGAAGCCGACGCGTTGACAGCCTGGCGCGACGCAATCCTGCCGCGGCTTGCGCCGGCGCAATCGGCGTATTTCATCCCCGCCGACGCGCCCGACCTGCCGCCGGCGCTCGCCGACAAGACCAGTGCCGAACTGCCCACGGCCTGGCCCTGCGAAGGCTTCGCCTGCCGGGCACCGCTCACCGACCTCGACGCCGTGCTCGCCGAGCTCGTTCGCCCGATACCGTAGTTTTATTCGGAGTAAATACTCCGAGTATTTACTCCGAGTAAATTATTGCGCGCGCAAACAGGCGTCCGGTAGTTATTGTTCAGATCGAAAACGGCCGGATCGCTCCGGCGACGAGTAATTGTCGCTCTGGGCACAACTGTAGGTTTTTGCAATTCGCGTCGAATCGGTGCTCTGAGCAAAAAATACCGGTCAATAGAGCAGCACGAGGAGCCAGGTGATGGCGGCGAGCAGGATCGCGAGCGCGACCGCCGCGGAGCCCATGTCCTTGGCGCGGCCGGACAGCTCGTGGCGGTCCTCCCCGATCCGGTCGACCACCGCCTCGATCGCCGAGTTGAGAATTTCGATCAGTGGCAACAGCAGCAGGCTGCCGACCAGCAGGGCTTTCTCGACCCCGCCATCGCCAAGGTAGAGCCCGACGGGAATCAGGACCGCGCAGGCGCGAATTTCCTGGCGGAAGGCGGCCTCGTGCCGGTAGGCAGCGCGCAGCCCCTGCCACGAAAATAATGTCGCGTTGATGATTCGCGTGAATTCGCTCTGACCGCTGCCCGCCACGGTCGCCTCCCGATCGTAGTTATCGCTCAACGCAACAAAGGTGAATTTTCGCGACCGGTCGACCTATTGCCCGGGGCAACCATTCGCGCGGCCGGTCAGTCTTCCTCGATCGACTCGGTGTAAGCCTCGGCGTCGAGCAAGTCGCCTACCTCCTCGGGATCTTCCATCTTGACCTTGTACATCCAGCCGTCGCCGTAGGGATCGCTGTTGATGCGTTCCGGCGCACTCTCCAGCTCGTCGTTGACCTCGACGATTTCGCCGCTGACCGGCGCGTAAAGGTCGGAAGCCGCCTTGACCGATTCGATCACGCCGACAGCGTCGCCGGCGGCAATGGTACTGCCGGTTTCCGGCAGCTCGACGTAAACCAGGTCGCCCAGGGCTTCCTGCGCGTGGTCGGATACGCCGATCGTCGCGACACCGTCCTCGACCAGCACCCACTCGTGCGAAGACAGGTATTTCAATTCCGCCGGCACTTCACTCATCGTTACCCCCTTGTTCAGTCAACATGGATTTGCCCTCGCGCACGAAGG
>JBFFXR010000138.1:0-8419 GCA_041569645.1 Gammaproteobacteria bacterium | reverse complement strand
TGCTGGTAGCCGAACCACTTGCCGGTGCGGCCCATGCCGCAGACGACCTCGTCGATGTGAATCAGCACGCCGTACTTGCGGCAGATTTCCTGCACCGTTTCCCAGTAGCCCTCGGGCGGCACGATGACTCCGCCGCCGGCGGTGATCGGTTCGAGGCAGATCGCGCCGACGGTATCCGGATCCTCGGCGAGGATGACTTTTTCGATGTCGCGCGCGGCCTGCACGCCGTAATCGGGGTCGCCGCCGCGCGGATCGCGGTAGGCGAGGCAGTGCGGCACCTCGACGAAACCCGGCGTGAACGGGCCGTACTGCTCCTTGCGCTGCATCTGGCCGCCAGCCGACAAGGTCGTGATCGTCGTGCCGTGGTAGTCGCGATCGCGATACAGGATCTTGTGCTTCTTGCCGTCGTTCTTCAGCGCGGCCAGCTGGCGCACGAGCTTGAAACCCTTTTCGTTGGCTTCCGAGCCGGAGTTGGCATAGTAGACGCGCGACAGGCCCGGCATCTTTTCGATCAGCTTTTCGGCGAACTGCGCGCCCGGAATGTTGCCGGCGGAATTGGCGAAGTAGCACATCTTCGCGATCTGGTCGCGCACCGCGTCGGCGATGCTCTCGCGGCCGTAGCCGACGTTGACCGTCCAGACGCCGCCGGAGACCGCGTCGAGGTATTCGCGACCGTTGTGGTCCCTGACGCGCAGGCCCTTGCCCTCGACGATGACCATCGGGTCGGAATTTTGCCAGGGCTTGTGCTGGATCAGGTGGTGCCACAGGTGATTGCGGTCGCTGCCGACAATCTCGGCCAGGTTTTCGGGTTTCATCGCCATCTCCGCGCGCCAGTGCGCTCGTCGTGATATCGGCAACGGCGGTCTGCGCCGCTACCGGGTCGTGTCAAACCCCGGATTGTACCAGTTAATCGATTCAATCCAATCCATCCACATACCCGACGCGATCAGCGTGCGACACCCATGGATCAGGCAGGTCATTGCGAGGAGCGTGCGGCCGCAGGTCGCGCGTGCCGAAGCAACCTCCCGACACCTGCCCGATCCACGGAGATTGCTTCGCTGCTACGCGGCTCGTAATGACGAGGTAGTCGAAAGGTTACTAACCATACCCGCGAATGCAATGCCGCCGACGGCGCGGGCTCGGGTCAGCGGCGGTCGCCGAGGACGGCGCGCTGGTGTGCGGGTTCGGATTTCCGGTCGAAAACGGTATCCATTTCTTCCTCGGCGGTGTCGAGCTCGGCATCGATGATTTCCTCGAGGCGGTCGACGCGCTCGATCTGCACGCGCTCGGGTTCCTCGAGCGAGTAGTCGACGATCCGTGGCGTGATCAGCACGACGATTTCGCTCGACGTGATGTTCTTCGAATTATTGGCGAAAAGATTGCCGATGATCGGCAGGTCGCCGAGCCCGGGCACGCCCTCGCGGCTGTTGTTGACCTGGTGCTTGATCAGCCCACCGAGAAATACCGTGCGGCCGTTCGGCACCAGCATCCGCGTCGACACCTGGGTCGTCGCCTTCGACGGGATGCCGTCGTCGGAAACCGAACCCGAGCTGACCTCGGGATGGATATCGAGCAGAATGCGGCCGCTGCGATCGACCGACGGCGTGACCTTCAGGATGATGCCGGATTCGAGAAACTCGATGCTTTCGGTCGTGACCTGGTTGACCGTGGTCGTGACCTTGAAACCGATCTGCGTACCGACCACGGTCTCGGCCTCGAGACCTTCCATCGCCAGCAGCTTGGGCGTCGAAATCGTCCGCAGCCGGCCGCGCTCCTTGAGCATGTTGAGCACCAGGTCGACGTTGTCGTTGTTGTACTGTGCGAACAGACCCGGCGAGGTCGCGCTGGCGAGGTTTTGCGTACCGAGGCTGCCGGTGCCGCCGGAACTGTCGAACAGCTTGGCCCAGTCGAGGCCGTAGGACTGGTTGTCGGTCAGCGACACCTCGAGGATCTTGGCCTCGATCATGATCTGCTTCGGTTCGCGGTCGATCTCGGCGAGCAGCCGGTCGATCTTGTCGAGAAATGGCGGCAAGTCCTCGATCACGAGCAACCCGGCGTCGCCCAGTGCCTTGATGCTGCCGAAACTCGACAGGTAATCCTGCAGGATCGTCTCGGCGTCGGCCGCCGACGCGTACTGCATCTTGTAAGAGCGTACCTGCTTCATGTTGCTCTGGTGAAACTTGCCGGCATCCTCGCGCTCGATGACGAACCAGGAATCGTTGCGCTGCTCGACGACGAAGCCGGCCGACAGTGCGATCAGTTCGACGACCTTGCCGACCTCCATGTCGTAGACGTTGACCGACACGTCGCCCGAGACCCCCTCGGCGACGAAGATGTTCATGCGCTGCTCGCGCGACAGCATCTGCATGACTTCGCGGATATCGAGTTCGTCGATCGACAGCGAGATCTTGCTTGCCTGCGCGGCCGGCGCGAGCAACAGCGCAAGCGCGAACAGCAATCCGCGGCAGCGATCGAAGCTCCCGGGCGTCACTGCAGATCTCCCAGCTTGCGGCCGTTGTCGATCTCGAAGACGTAACGCCGCCCGTCGCGGTAAAAGACCACCTTGCCCTCGCGCACCGCGACCAGTTTCAGACCGCGGATGCGATCGCCGACCGCGAGCAATTCACCGTCGACGATCGCCATCGGCGCGTGCTTCGACACCATCGTTGCGCTGACGATCAGCTCGATCTCTTCCGGCGCTTCGAGCAACGCTTGCGGCGGCGCCGGGGGCGGCGGCGGTTTCGGTTTCAGGGCTTCTGGGCGGGTGAATGGATTGTGCCGCAGCGTCAGCAATTCGCTCGCCGCGGTCGCCTCGAAGACGAACAGCGCGGCGCCGAACGCGAGCAGGTAGAAGACCAGGCTAGGACGCATAATCCTGCACCATGCGGTAGGACACCAGCGTCAGCAGCAGCGTCAGCTTCGGGTCGTCGAGCCGATCGTTTTCACTCGGCTGGATCTCGAACTTCTTGACCACGATGTAGCCGAGCTCGTCGTTGACGGTTTGCAGCCACTCGAAGAAATCGTGAAAGCGCGCCGCGAGCTTGACCTCGAACAGGCTCTCGCGGAAGTTCTGTACCTGGCGGCCGCTGCCCGGTTGCACGCTGAGCAGTTCGACGTCGGTGTTCCACGACACCTTTTGCAGCCGGCCGATGACGAACGACTCCATCTGCTTGGCCGGCAGCCGTGCCATGTCGCCGTGCAGGCGACGCGACAGCGTCTGCACCTCGGCGTCGATCTTGCCGAGCTGGGCCTCGAGGCTGTCGCTGCTGGTGACCGCCTGTTGCAGCGTCGCGTGGCTCGCGCTAAGCGCGCGGTATTGCCTGACCTGCGGCCACAGCAGGTAGGTGACCTCGACCAGAGCGACCAGCAGCACGACGCCGGCGAGCATCAGCGCGACCACGCGCGGTTCGGCATTGTCGAAAAAGTCCTGCATCAATTACTCCCGCGGCGCGCCGACACGACGATATCCAGGCTGAAGTCGACGACCTTGTGGCCGTTAACCTCGCTCTGGCGCGTGCTGACGATGCGCACGTCCTCGATTTCCGCCTGCTGCGTCAGGTTCAGTACGAACTTCGACATCGCGACGTGATCGAGGGCCTGGCCCTGTATGTTCATCTGCGTTTCGATCTTCCAGGTTTCTTCCTTTCTCGCCTGGTTATCGGCCGGAATCACGATAAAGTAACCCGTGCTGACCGCGCTCGGCGCCTCGTCGACCGGCGTGCCGGCGCGGCGAAACTTCCATTGCGTCAGCCAGACCTCGGGCCCCGGCAGCGCGCGGTCGAGCATGACGAACATTTGCTCGGCCGACGCGCCGCTGCGCAGCCCGCTCAGCAGGTCGAGCTGCTGTTGCAAATCCCGCCTCTGCTGGTTGAGCTGCTCGAGTTGCTGGCGGTTGGCGGTCGAGATCGCGCGCTGGTCCTGGAAAAGACCGATCTCGGTCTCGATTCGTGCATTGGCTTGCTTGAGCCAGACGAAGGTGGCGAGAATCGCCAATGTCAGTGCGCCGAGCGCGTAGCCGGCGTTACGGAACCAGCGTTTGAACTGGATCTTACGGCGCAGTTCGTCCGGGAAAAGATCGATTTCATTCACCGTCGATCAATCCCCGCAACGCGAGCCCCATCGCGATCGAAATATCCGAGAACAGGCCTTCCCAGGACATGCGCGTGGCGTCGTTGTCATCCTCGAAGATCTGGTTGAACTCGGTCTGGCTCACGGGCTGCTCGATGTCGAGCAGCGACATCAGCGTATTCTGCGCGCCCGGCCAGTGCGCCAGGCAGCCGAGCAGGCAAACCCGGCTGACCGGCACGCCGTGGGTTTCGGCGGCGGTAAACACGAGCACGCGGTTGATATCGGCGACCAGGTCGAGGAAACACGGCTTGACGATTTGCAGCAACGTCGCGGCGATGTCGTTGCCGGTCGCGGTGTCGGCGCCGACAGCTTGCGCCAGTGGCCGACGTTCGAGTCCGTGATCCTGCACCAGCGTGCGCGCCGAGTCGCGCGAAATTTCGAGTTCACGAACGATCGCCTCGAGCAGCTGGTTTTCGCCGAACGTGACCGACTGGTTGAACAGCAGGCGCCGTCCCGAGATGACCGTCAGGTAGGAATCATCGGCGTAGCTGTGAATCAACAAGACGTTGTCGGCGGCATGACCGGTGTATAGCGCGCTGACCAGGCGGCGCAGCGCGGTCGGCGCGACGTCGAGCGAGTCGACTTCGAGCCCGCAGTGCATCAGCGCTTTCAGCAAGCGGTCGACCCGCTCGCGGCGTGCCAGCGTCGCGACCACCATGTGCTCCTCGTCCGACGGTTTCGCGCGCACCGGCACGTAATCGACGACATAGTCGTCGATCGACCCTTCGACGCGGTGCGCGAGCATCTTGACGACCTCGGCGTCGACGTCGGCGACGTTCGCCTTGTAAGTCAACAGGATGATGCGCACGTCTTCCCACGGCATCAGCGCAACAACGCGCCGGCCGCGGAATTTCTTCGCCTTGAGCGCACGGCCGACGACCCGCTTGAGCGTCTTCGGATCGTCGAGCAGTTCGTCGCGACTCGCCGGTAATTCGACCGAGTGCTTGGCGAGAATCGAGTAGCGCCCGTGCGGCAACGGCCGGATCTGGCACAGGTGCAGCTGGCGCAGGCCGAAATCGAGACCGATCAGGCCGGGTTCGGAACGTTTCGTCGGGGCTTCGCCGCGGCGCCTGAATCTTTCTAGAATTGTCATCCTGCGATGGCTCAATACGCTCGGTTCATCGCGGGTTATCGGCCGGCGGCGCCGATTTTGAAGTCGCTTGTGTCGCGCTCGCGAAGTCCGCGGGTGCGGTTAGCCGGTGGCGGCGATCCGCGTGAGTTTGGGAAACAGCATGCCGACGACGCCGTTCAACTGCTCCGACGCGGCCGCGTCGACCGCTTCGCAATGGCCGATATCGAGCCCGGTCGCGTCCCAGGCGAGCGGTTCGGCCTGTGCGAGCGCCTCGTCGAGCGGCAGGTCGCGGGTAAATGCGTCGCCGATACGCGCGGCCAGATGCACGATTGCCGCCTCGAGATGATAGTCGGCGGTCGGCTCGAGCTTCAGGTGATGCTTGATCGTCGTAACCAGGCTTTCGGGAAGTTTCCAGTTTTGCATCAGCACCGCGGCAACCTGCGCGTGGTCGAATCCGATGACGTCCTGCTCGGCAAGATGCAGCGGCTTGCCGCCCTGCTCGGCCTCGCGCTGGGCCTGCTGTGCGAGCACCGGAATCGACTGGTACAGGATCAGGTGACCAATACCGGACAACAGCCCGGCGACGAACATGCGCTCGCCGTCCATCAGGTTGCATTCGGCGGCCAGCCCGCGCGCGGCGATCGCGCGATAAACGCTGCCGAGCCAGAATTGCTTGACGTCGAGGTGGTCGCAGCGATAATCGCCGAGCGCGTCGGCGATCGAGGTCGTCAGCACGAGGTCCTGGATTTGCGCGACGCCGAGGATCGAGACCGCGTGTTCGACCGTCTCGATGCGCGCGGCGAAACCGAAATAGGCGCTGTTGACGATGCGCAGGATGCGCGCGGTCAGCCCCGGATCGTAAATGATCAGCTGCGCCACGTCTTTCATGGAATATTCGTGGCTGTCGATCAATTGCTTGAGCTGCCAGTAAATCTCGGGCAGCGAGATCAGGTTGGCCTCGATCGTGACCTTGTCCCAGGTGTCGCTCATGTCGGTTTTCCGCTGGCTCTTCGAGGGCGTATCGGCCGGCGGTCCGGAATCCTTAGCGCTTACGGCGCCAGCACCCACCAGCCGACCGGGTAGAAGAGACCACCGCTGGCACCCCGCTGGGCAGCCCACTGGACCTCGGCGCTGGCATTTACGTTGACGTGCAGGCTGCCGAGATCGGAACCACCGGATTCGGCTTCCTGCAGACTGAGGCCCCGGTTATTGATCGTCGAGCCGACCTCGCGCACGCGCATGCTGTTCTCGAGGCTCGCGTTCTCGTTGGCGAGCACAAACTGGGTAACCGAATTCGCCGGTACCCCGAAGCTCGACAGATCGATCGTTTGCCAGCTCGCCGGGTCCGAAACCTGCCCGCTGCTACCACCGGTCGCGGTATAGCTGCCTGGCGGCGTGCTCCAGTAGCCGAGCAGCTGGAAAAAAACCTGAAAATCGGATTGCGCATAAACCTCGATGTTAGCCGATGCATCGGTCTCGACCATCAGCGTCACGAGATCGCGACCGCCGCCTTCGGGCTCGTGCAGGTTGAAACGGCGTTCGTCGCTCGAACCGGTCGGCCGTACGCCACCCAGGCGCTCACCGGCCGGGTTGATGTTGTAAATTGCGATCTCGACGATCTGGTTCGGCCCGGCACCGTCGTTGGTCAGACCCTCGATGACCCAACTGCCGCTGGCGTCGGCCGAGAACGGTTCGAACAACTCGGTGTAACTCGCGCCGGTCCAGTAGCCGAGCAGCACGAAACTGACCTGCCCGGTGTTGTCGGAATAATGCTGAATTTGCGACGCCGCATCGGCCTGAACGTGCATCGTCAACGCGTCGACGCCGCCCGCCTCGGCCTCGTGCAGCAGCATTCTGCGGTCGAGCGTCGAACCGACCGCGCGCACGCCGCCGTAACGTTCGGCGCTGATCGCCTCGTTGATCACCGCGACCTCGACGACCGCATCGGGCGGCACGCCGAACGGCGCGAGATCGACCGTTTCCCAGTTATCCGGCGTCGCCGCGGTCCACGGTTGGTAGGCCTCGGTGTAGCTGACCGCGGCCGGCGGCGCGCCGGCGTCGTACAGGTCGCCGATCTCGGTCGCGGACAGCGCACGATTGTAGACCCGTACGTCGTCGAGGATGCCGTCGAAGAAGCGTGCGGTACCGGCGTTGGAGGCGAAAGTCACCGGCACCGACGGGTCGGTATCGAGCACGCCACCGACGGCATGCGCACGGCTCGCGATCTCGACCCCGTCGAGATAAAGTTTCATCTCGCCCGTCGCGTTGTCGTAGGTCGCCGTCGCCAGGTGCCACTCGCCGATCGGAATATTCATGGTCGTATCGGCCAGCGTCGTCGTCGAGCCGCCGGCCTTGATCCGCATGCGCAGGTAACGATCCGCACCCGAGTCGCTGAGCGAAAGTTGCCACCAGGCGTCGGCCTCGGCGGTGCCGCTGGCCTTGGAGACGAAGCGCGGATCGTCGCTCGCGATCGCGTCGGCGTTGAACCAGGTCATCAGCGTGATGCCGGAGCCGGTCACGTCGAAACTGCCGGCGTCGACGTAATCGTTGCTGCCATCGAAATCGAGCCCGTCACCGAGCAGACCTGCCGACCAGGTCGGGCCGTTGGTCAGCGTGCCGTCGTTGCCGCCGGCCGAGTCGATCGCGGTCAGGCCGGCGCCATCGTCGAGCTTCCAGTGCGCGTAAGGCCCGGTATCGGCGCCGACGCCGGCGCCCCATTCGATCGCGCGTTCGAGAATGGTCAGCCCGTCCGCGGTCAGGTGATTCGGATCGTGCCCATTGCCGCCCCACGGCAGCTGCACGCGACGTCCCGCGGTGCTGCCGCCGCCGAACATTTGTTCACCGGCGTCGAGCGCGACGATACCGTGTCCCGTCGCCGAGCTGGCCAGCTGCGCCAGGTCCGGCGACAGCGTTCCGCTGACATAGGCCAGCGATTCCGAGGTCGACAGGATCGTCGACAGACCAAGCGTAAACGGCTGGGTGATGTAGTGCGTGTTATCGTTGATTTCGACCTGTGTACCGCTGTCCCAGCCGACCGTCGACGCGAGCCCGAACTCGTCTGAAAGGTTGACCTCGGCGGTAACCACGCCGATGGCGGCGTCGACCAGCTTGGTGCCGAGACGGCTGGCCGTAATATCGTTGGTGGTAAAGGCGACATCGTTATTCGCGACCCCGGTATCGAACTCGGCCTGGGTCGCATCGTCATCGATCAGTTCGACC
>JBFFXR010000137.1:0-8548 GCA_041569645.1 Gammaproteobacteria bacterium | reverse complement strand
GTCTCGGCATCTGGAACGATGCGCAGGCCGACGCGCTGCGCCCGATCGTCGAGTTCATCGAGTCGATGGGATCGGTGCCGGGCATGCAGCTCGCGCACGCCGGGCGCAAGGCGGCGACCCACGCACCGTTTTCGCCCAAGGGCCCGACGCCGCTGCGCGACGCCGACCGCGATGACGGCGAACCGCCATGGCAGGCGGTCGCGCCGTCGCCGCTGCCGGTCGCCGACGGTTGGCACCTGCCCGACGAGCTCGACGCAGCCGGACTCGACGAAGTTCGCGATGCCTTCGTCGCCGCCGCGCGGCGCGCGGTCGATGTCGGCTTTCGCGTACTGGAGCTGCACATGGCGCACGGTTACCTGTTGCACAGTTTCCTGTCACCGCTCGGTAACGCGCGCGGTGACGAATATGGCGGCGACCGCGACGGTCGCATGCGCTTCCCGCTGGAGGTTGCCACGGCGGTCCGCGCGGCGATCCCGGATTCGATGCCGCTGTTCGCGCGGATCTCGGCGATCGACGGCCGCGACGGCGGCTGGACGCTCGACGACTCGGTGGTTTTCGCCCGGCGCCTGGCCGCGGTCGGCGTCGACGTGGTCGATTGTTCGTCGGGCGGAATCGGCGGCGCGCCGCGCTTTCGCGCCGACGACACCGGCAAGCCGCTGACCCGGGACTCGGCGCGCGCGCCGGGCTTCCAGGTGCCGTTCGCGCGGCGCCTGCGCGCCGAGGCCGGGATCAAGTCGATGGCGGTCGGCGTGATCATCGATCCGCGCCAGGCCGAGGACATTCTGAAAAGCGATGGCGCCGACCTGGTCGCGCTCGGTCGCGAGGTCATGTATGACCCGTTCTGGCCGCTGCACGCGGCCGAGTCGCTCGGCGTCGACCCGGATTTCAAAATGTGGCCGACGCAGTACGCCTGGGCCGTCGACCGGCGCGCGCAGATCCAGATGCTCAACCGGCTCGATTGACCGGCAAATTGCCGGCGCAATGGAAATGGCGAACGGACTACCCATTGCAACGCGGAACTCGCGGTCCGCTCGCGATTGGCCCGAAACCGGAGCATCGACCCTGTTTGTCCCCGATTTTCCGGGATTCAGGGCTTCCCTCGAGTGGCGCCTCGCCCGGTCCTTGAAATTGCGCCGCTAACGCCCTACCTTGAACACCGGCAGCGACGGAATACCAACAAAACCGGGCATCGCCATGACCGATCTCGTTCATCTCATTTACTGCAGCACGGCCACCCGCTCGATGAGCAACGAGGATTTGCTGGCGTTGTTGCGCGAGGCGCGAACCCGCAATGATGAGCTCGGCGTGACCGGGATGCTGTTGTACGAAAACGGCGGATTCTTCCAGGTCATCGAGGGCGAGGCGGCGGTCATCAACCGGCTCTACGCGATGATCGAAGCGGACGACCGCCATCACCACCTCGTCAAGATTATCCACGAACCGATCGCGCGCCGGGTGTTCGCCGACTGGACGATGGGTTTTTCTCGCCTGCACCCGAGCCAGGTGGGCGAAATCGTCGGCGCGAACGATTTCTTCGACGCCGGCGAAAGCCTGACCAGCCTGGATCCGGGCCGCGCGAAGAAAATCCTGACTGCCTTCAAGCAGGGCCGCTGGCGCGCGCGCATCGAAGACGATGCCGCTGCGTCGCTGGCCTCGGCCCCGTGCCCTCCGGTCGGCCAGGTGCTCGACGGGGTTCGATTCCGGTTCCAGCCGGTGGTCGACATTCGCCAGGAGACGATTTTCAGCCAGGCGGTCGACGCAATCGCCGGCGGGCACCAGGATTACGCCGGCCTGTTGCGCCAGATCCATCCGCTCGAACGCGCCCATTTCGACAGCGAATGCCGAAGCCGGGCGATCGAACGAGCCGCGAGACTGGGCCTTGATTGCAACCTGACGGTCAATTTCGTCTCCGGCGAAACCGGCGACTCGGCCGACCTGCTGCGCTTCACGCTCGAGACGGCGGAGCGCAACGGCATCGATCCGGCGCACATCATTCTCGAAATCGACCTCGAGCGATCGCATGCATCGGCGGCCGACCTGGCGCAGGTCATCCGCCGCTATCGCGGTTCGGGCCTGAAATCGCAGCTCGGCCAGTTCGTCAGCGCCAGCGGCATGCTCGAATTGTTGCGGGATTCGCCGCCGGACCTGGTCGCGCTGAATTCTCACCTGATACGGAAAGTTCATCAGGATGGCCCGCGCCAGGCGCTGTTGCGCGCCATCGTGCGGGCTTGCGAAGATCTCGGCATCGACGTCATCGCGCGCCAGGTCGACCACAAGGAAGATTTCGAGTGGCTACGACAGGAAGGAATCGGCCTGTTCCAGGGCGATCTGCTGGCGCGCATGCACGAAGGCGAATTGTCCGATCGCTACCACCTTCCCGGGAGCCGGAATTGATCGCAACCGCGGCGCGGCCCGACTTCAGTTTCGCATTTCAACCGATCGTCGCGTTGCAGGACGGCCGGGTGGAGGCTTTCGAGGCGCTCGTGCGCGGTCGTGACGGCGAGCCGGCGGGCCCAGCCCTCGCCCGCCTGTCCGGGGAATTCAATCGGCAAACCGACAAGTTACTGCATCGCGAGGCTTTGCGGTTGGCGGCGGAACTCGGGCTCGAAACCCGGCTCTCGCTCAACTTGATGCCGAATAATATCGAGACCATGCGCGATTCGCTCGAGCAGACGATCCACCTCGCCGAGTCGTTGCGGATCGATGCCGGGCGGCTGATCGTCGAGATCGTCGAAACCGAGATCATCCAGGATACGCGGCAGTTCCTGGTCGCGGCCAACCAGTTGCGCGCCGCCGGCGTGCGCCTGTCGATCGACGACTTCGGCGCCGGCTTCGCCGGGCTCAACCTGCTGACCCGCTTTCAGCCCGACAGCGTCAAGATCGACATGTCGATCGTGCGCGACGTCGACGCCAGCGGTCCGCGCCAGGCGATCGTTCACGGCATCATCCGGACCTGCACCGACCTCGGTATCGACCTCGTCGCCGAGGGCATCGAAAGCGAGGCCGAGTTCGACTGGTGCCGCGCCGAGGGAATCGCCTTCGGCCAGGGTTTCTACATTGCGCGGCCCGCTTTCGAGAACCTGCCGGCGCCGCTGTTCGCGGCGCATACCTGACAATGCGGTCGGCCGCCGGGACGATAGCGCGCGGCCGAGAACCTGCTAACATAATTGCTTTTCGGCAACCGGGAAATTCGATGGCTCGCAGGGATTTTACGATCGGCAGTTTCTTCGTCCGTTTCGCGTTCGCGCTTGCGCTGGTATTTCTGACCTACAACCCGAGCGGTTACTCCTGGATCGGCTGGCTCGACGCCGAGACCGCGATGGTCTACAAGGCGGTTGCCGGTATCGTGCTGCTGATCGGCTGGGTCATGTTCGTCCGCGCGACCTGGAATTCGCTCGGTCCGATCGGCACTCTGCTGGCCGGTGCGTTCTTCGCGATCGTCATCTGGTTGATGGTCGAGTGGGGCCTGTTCGCGCTCGACGACACCGTGATCGTGCAGTGGCTGGGCCTGTTCGTCGTCGCCGGCGTGCTCGCGGTTGGCATGTCCTGGTCGCACGTGCGGCGGCGGCTGTCGGGCCAGTACGATACCGATGAAATCGAGGGCTGAAGCGCTAGCGCTGTTTTTGCTATTGATGGCGATGCCGATGGCTGCACATCCGGATTCGGTTATTCTGTTACACGGGCTGGCGCGAACCGATCGCTCGATGAGCAAGCTCGAGCAGGCGCTTGAAGAGCGCGGCTACGCGGTCGAGAACGTCAGCTACGCGTCGACCAGCAAAGACATCGAGACGTTGGCCGAGGAGGCGATTGCGCCGGCGCTCGCACGCCTGCCCGCCGACGCACCGCTGCACTTCGTCACCCATTCGCTCGGCGGAATTCTCGTACGTCAATACCTGCACGCGCATCGTATCGAAAACCTCGGCCGGGTCGTCATGCTCGGTCCGCCGAACCAGGGCAGCGAGGTCGTCGACAAGCTGCGCGATTTTCCCGGCTTTCGCTTCATGAACGGCGACGCCGGGCTGCAACTCGGCACCGGCGAGGGCAGCGTGCCGAACCGCCTCGGCGCGGCCAATTTCGATCTCGGCGTGATCGCCGGCACGCGCAGCATCAACCTGTTTCTGTCGTCGATGATCCCGGGCAAGGACGATGGCAAGGTCTCGGTCGAGCGCACCCGGCTCGAGGGCATGCAGGATCATCTCGAAATGGAAGTGACGCACACGTTCATGATGCGCAACGAAGCGGTCATCGAGCAGGTGATTCATTATCTCGAGCGAGGCCGCTTCGAACGAGAGGACGAATCGGATTGAGCCTGTGCCTGCGCACCGCCGGTCCCGGCGACCTCGCGCTGCTGCGCCGCTGGGATGATCAGCCGCACGTGATCGCGTCCGACCCCAATAGCGACTGGCAATGGGAGACCGAGCTCCGGCGTGACCCGGGCTGGCGCGAGCAACTGATCGCCGAGCTCGACGGCGTGCCGATCGGTTTCATCGAAATCATCGATCCGCAGCGCGAGGACAGCCATTACTGGGGCGACGTCGGCGACAACCTGCGCGCGCTCGACCTGTGGATCGGCGAAGCCGAATACCTCAACCGCGGCCACGGTAGTGAAATGCTGCGCCAGGCGCTGGCGCGTTGCTTCGCCGATGCCAACGTGCGCGCCGTTTTGATAGATCCGCTCGCGAGCAACCTGCGTGCGCAGCGTTTTTACCGGCGACACGGGTTCGTGGCAATCGGCGAGCGGTGCTTCGGCCCGGATTTGTGTCTCGTCCATCGACTCCAGCGCAAGCACTGGAAAGCGCTGGATCCGGACGCGTGATGCTGGCGGATTTCAGGTCTCGGGCTTGAGATCGGCTATCGTGTCGGCATAGTCGCGCAAGCGCTCGATCGCGCGCCGACGGTGCTGCGGTCTGAGCCAACCATCGATCTCTTCGAGCGCGACGGCGAATGCCTGCCAGTAGGCCGCGCGCTGCGGTTCGAAGCGACGGGCATAGTCGGTATCAGGGCTCAACCAGACTCGCTGCAGGGCCTGTTTCAGGGACTCGGCGTCGTCGTGTTCGCGCAACGTGGCGAGCTGCGCGGCAAAGCGCGCCTGGCGAAACTCGATCCAGGGTTCCCACAGGTCGGGCAATTGCTCGAGGCGTGCGAGCACGCGCGCCTCGAGATAGTCGTCGAAGTCGCCGAACACGCGCTCGAGGCGCTTCAAGCCGCGCTGCGCGCGGTGAATCGCACGCTGCTGCTCGCTCATTTCGAGATAGTCTTCGTATTTCTCGCTCGATTCGGCGAAATAGTCCTCGAGCTGCTCGAGCTGTGCCGGTGTCAGGGTCGTGCCGAGAGCGGCGACGTCGTCGAGCAGGCGCGCGACGCCGCGCTGCCAGTTACGGCGGATTTCGTCGACGAGCCAGAGCGAATCGCTCGCGGTGATGCCGTCCTCGGTGCGCGCCGCGGCTTCGCGCAGCAGCCGTTCGTAGTGAATCAGTTCGTTGTTGCGATGCCAGTCGAGATAACCCTCTAGGCGCGCTTCGAGCCGGTCGCGCTGAGCTTCGCTCAGGTCGAAGGCGTCGTCGAATTCGCCGGCGGTCAACGACGGCGCTTTGTTGTAGGCCATTTCGACCAGGCCGCAGCTCGACAGCAGCAGGGTTAGCACGGCGAAGCAGGAATTGAGCCAGCGTTTCATCGGTTTGGTCCGTTTGCAGCGAAGTTTACATGGGGCATGTGACGAAAAAGTTAAAGACCTAATAACTCTTGCGCTCGAAAGCCCGAGCAATTTGGCGTATTCACAATCAATGACTCGCAGCGAAGCAAAATGTTCCGGTGCGCCGCCGGCGGCCGGCATGAATCACGTCCCCGTGCGCCGCAACGGCTTCGGCAGCGGAAACACCACGTCTTCGCTGAATCCGAGCGACGTCACGCGGCCGGCGCCGCGCTGCTCGAGATACCGAATGACGTTTTGCACCAGTAGCTCGGGCGCCGATGCGCCCGCGGTCACGCCGACGCAATGCTTGTCTACGAGCCAGCCTTCGTCGATATCGGCCTCGCTGTCGATCAGGTAGCCGTCGATCCGGCGATTGGCCGCGATTTCACACAAGCGGTTCGAATTGGAGCTGTTCTTCGAACCGACCACGAGGATCAGGTCGCAATGCTCGGCCAGTTTTTTGACCGCGTCCTGGCGATTTTGCGTCGCGTAGCAAATATCTTCTTTCTTCGGGCCCTGGATGTCGGGAAAGGTCGCGTAAAGCGTGTCGATGACGATCGCGGTGTCGTCCTTCGATAGCGTCGTCTGCGTGACGTAGCGCAGTTCGCGCGGGTTGCGCACGACGAGTTCGCGCACGTCGTCGGCGGATTCGACGAGATAGATGTCGCCGCCGGCGCTCTTGTCGTACTGTCCCATCGTGCCCTCGACCTCGGGGTGGCCGCGGTGGCCGATCAGGATCGTCTCGATACCCTTGCGGCTGTAGCGGCTGACTTCCATGTGGACCTTGGTGACCAGCGGACAGGTTGCGTCGAACACCTTGAGCTGGCGGCGGGCCGCTTCTTGCTGTACCGCGCGCGATACGCCATGCGCACTGAATATCACGTAGCAGTCGTCGGGGACCTGGTCGAGTTCCTCGACGAAGATCGCGCCCTTTTGCTCGAGATCGTTGACCACGTAGCGGTTGTGCACGACCTCGTGACGGACGTAGATCGGCGCGCCGAACAGCTGGATCGCGCGCTCGACGATTTCGATCGCGCGGTCGACGCCGGCGCAAAAGCCTCGGGGATTGGCGAGCAGAACTTCCATCAGTGCAGGGTCTCGGGCGCGGCGGGATCGTTATCGATGGCGATGATTTTAACGCTGTAGCGCACGGTTTGACCAGCCAGCGGGTGGTTCAAATCGACCTGCACGAAGTCGTCGCCGACGTCGAGGACGGTGCCCGGCAAGGTGTCGCCATCGTCGGTGGCGAACTCGATGATCAGCCCGGACTCGAGTTCCAGCGCCGGCTCGAACTCGGCGCGCGGAATCATGCGAATCAGCGTTTCGTCGGCGAAGCCGAAGGCGAGATCGGGCCCGATGTCGATGGTTTGCTCGTCACCCTCGGCGAGCCCCAGCAGCGCGAGTTCGAGACCCTCGGCCATTTCGCCGCAGCCGAGTTCGACGGTCATCGGCTCGTCGTCGAAGTTGTCCTCGAGCACCTGGTCGTCGGTCAGGCCGAGGCGGTAGTGCAGCGTGACGATGCTGTTGCGTTCGATGCGTTTCATTCGGGATTGGCGGTGGGCGCCTTGCCGGTACCGCGGAAGCTCGCCAGCACCAGCAGTACCGCGCCGACGCTGATCGCCGCGTCGGCGATGTTGAAGGCCGGGAACGGGTAGCGGCCGAGCCAGACCTGGATGTAGTCGATGACGTGACCGAGCAGCAGGCGGTCGATCAGGTTGCCGATCGCGCCGCCGAGAATCAGCGCCAGCGCGAGCGCGGTCAGGGTCTCGCCGCGCGTCAAGCTGCGCAACCATTGCACGATGATGCCGCTGATGACCAGCGCCAGCACCGTGAACAGCCAGCGCTGCCAGCCGCCGGCGTCGGCGAGGAAACTGAACGCGGCGCCGGTATTGTAGGTCAGGTACCAGTCGAAGAACGGCAATACCCCGACCGGCTGGTGCGGCACCAGCAGCGCCTCGGCGAGATGCTTGCTGGCCTGGTCGCAAACGATCACACCGCCGCTGAGCCAGAGCCATCTGAGTTGCGAGGATTGTGCGCTCATGCGGCTCGCCGGTCAGGCGAAGCGGCGCTCCTCGCCGTCGCCGTCGACATTGTCGATGCAGCGCGCGCACAGCTCGGGATGCCCGGCGTGCTTGCCGACCTCGGCGCGGTGATGCCAGCAGCGCACGCATTTGGCGTGCTCGCTGGGACGCGCGTCGACCTGCACGCGGCGGCCGTCGGCAAGCTTGACCGTGGCGTCGTGGTCGCCGCCGAGCGGCGCGAGTTCGGCCGCCGACGTGATCATGACGAAACGCAGCTCGTCGCCGAGCGCGGCCAGCCGATCGACGGTTTCGGGCTCGGCGTGAATCCTGACTTCGGCGTCGAGGCCGGAGCCGATGGCGCCGCTCTGGCGCAGGATCTCGAGCTGGCGCAAGACCTCGTCGCGCACCGGTTCGACGCTCTGCCAGACGCCGATGTCGATGGCGTCGTCGGCGTAGGCAAACAGCCCGTCGTACCACTCGGCGGTGAATACGCCGAGGTCGTCGCGCGTGCCCGGCATGTGCTCCCAGATTTCGTCGGCGGTAAAGCTCAGGATCGGCGCGATCCAGCGTGTCATCGCCTCCATGATGTGGAATTGCGCGCTCTGGCACGAGCGGCGTGCGCGCGAATCGGTTTGCGTCGTGTACTGCCGGTCCTTGATCACGTCGAGGTAATAGCCGCCGAGGGTTTCCGAGCAGAAGTTGTGGATCTTTTGCACCGCGATGTGGAACAGGTAGTCGTCGTAGATCTGCTTGAGTTCGTCCTGCAGCTTCAGCGTTTCGCCGACGATCCAGCGGTCGAGCGCGAGCAGGTCGTCGGCCGCGACGAGGTGTTTCG
>JBFFXR010000136.1:0-8575 GCA_041569645.1 Gammaproteobacteria bacterium | reverse complement strand
GATGTAGCCGAGCTGGCTGACGGTCGAATAAGCCAGCCGCGCCTTAAGGTTGTCCTGGCGCAGTGCGACGATCGCCGCGAGCAGCACCGACGCGGCCGCCAGATACAGCAGCCACTCGGTCACCGGGATGGCCTGCAGCGTTTCCAGGCCGAACAACAGCACGCAGACCTTCAGCAGCGTGAACACCCCGGCCTTGACCACCGCGACGGCATGCAGCAGCGCGCTGACCGGGGTCGGCGCGACCATCGCCGCCGGCAGCCAGCGGTGAAACGGCATGACCGCGGCCTTGCCGATACCGAGTACGAACAGCACCAGGATGGCTGAAAGCACCATCGGCGACGCCTGATCCGATAGCAAGCCGCCCGGCGTGAACGACAGGCTGCCGGCCACCGCCCAGGTCGCGATGATGCCGAGCAGGAAGAACGCGATCGACGTGGTCAGCAGGATGCCCAGGTACACGCGCCCGCCCTGGCGAGCCTTGTCGGTGCCGGCGTGCGTGACCAGCGGATAGGTGCACAGCGTCAATACTTCGTAGAAGATGAACAGCGTGACCAGGTTTTCCGCGAAGCAGATGCCCATGGTCGCGCCGATCGCGACCGCGAACAGCGCGTAGAAGCGCGTTTGATTCTGCTCGTCGTGGCCGCGCATGTAGCCGATCGCGTAGACGATCGTGACGAACCACAGGAAGCTCGCGATCAGCGCGAACAACAGGCCCATGGGTTCCGGGCGAAACGCGATGTCGATGCCGGAAACCACGGTAAACAGGCGAATCTCGATGGCTTCGCCGGCGACGATCGGATCGTAGAGGACCCCGGCGATGACGGCGAACAGCAGCGCGCCCGCAAGGAGCGACGCGGCTTCGCGCAGGTTGGGCCGGGCGTGCAAGACGAGAATGCCCGGCACCGCCAAAAACGGCAGGCAAATCGCCACCAGAGTCCAGGATTCAAGCGTCATCAGTTGTTAACCCCGGTTCCGAACAGGTAAGCCGATGTCGATTCGCTCAAGCTTACGGTCAGGCTCGTGTCGATGCCGAAGTAGACGTTTGCCAGCAGCAGCAGCCACAGCGGCAGCAGAAAACTGAGCGGTGCCTCGGATCTTACGGCGCTGCCCTCCGCCGCCGGCCTGAAATAGGCGGTCTCGACGATTCGCCAGACATAGACCACCGCCAGCAACGATCCGACGACCAGCAATACGGCGAGTGGCCACATGCCGGCCTCGATGGCGCCGAGCACCAGGTACCACTTGCTGATGAAACCGACCGTCAGCGGCACGCCGATCAGGCTCAAGCCTCCGCCGACGATCGCCGCCATGGTCCACGGCATGCGCTTGCCGAGGCCCGCCAGGTCCTTGAGCTCGACACCGCCGATGCGGAACATGACCGCGGCCAGCGCCATGAACAACGCACCCTTCATCAGCGCGTGGTTGAACACGTGCAGCAGCGACGCCTGCAGGCCGATGGCTGTGCCGAGACCGAGGCCGACGATGATGTAGCCGATTTGCGCGACGCTCGAATAGGCGAACAGGCGCTTGACGTTGGTCTGGTAAATGGCCACCAGCGAGGCAATGAAAATGCCGGCCACGCCGAGCGCGATGAACGCGATCTGCAGCGGCACCGCCGATTCCGGGTAGCCGCCGATGAATACCGTGTAAATGAAGCGGATCAACAGGTAAATCGCGACCTTGGTCGACGTTGCCGCGACGAAAATGGTGACGATCGACGGCGCGTAAGCATAAGCGTTGGGCAGCCAGACGTGTAGCGGAAACAACGCCAGCTTGATGCAGATGCCGACCACGATGAACACCAGCGCCGCGAGCACGACCCTGGAATCCCCCAGCTCCGCGATGCGGGTCGCGAGATCCAGCATGTTCAGCGTACCGGTTACGGCATACAGCAGCCCGATCCCGATCAGGAAGAAAGAAGCACCGATGGTGCCGATGATCAGGTATTGATAGGCGGCCCATACGGCTCGCCGGCTTTGCCCGAGGGCGACCAGCGCATAAGTCGACAGCGACGATATCTCGAGGAAAACGAAAACGTTGAATGCGTCGCCAGTCGCGGTGATGCCGAGCAGTCCGGCAAAGCACAGCAGGTGCAGCGCGTAGAAATAGACTTGCCGTTGCTCGCCGACCTCTTGCGCGACGCTTTGATAAGCCGGCAGCAGCGCGACCAGGTTCAGCGCGGACACGATCAACAGGACATAGGCGTTCAATAGATCGATTCGGTACTCGATGCCCCAGGGCGCATCCCAGCCGCCGAGGGCGTAACTGATGGGGCCGCTCGCGGCGACTATTTGCAGCAGCATGATGCTGATCGCAAGCGTCGCCGCGCTGACTGCCAGCGTGAAACCCCAGACCAGCCGGGGCCGGTCGAGCACGAGGCAGGCAGGCGCCGCCATCAGCGGCAGGATCACCTGCAGGATGGGAAGATGCTCGATCACGTCCGGTCTCGCTCGGAGATCTCGTTTTCCTCGATAGTGCCGTAGTCTTCCCTGATGCGAACGATCAGCGCCAGCGCCAGCGCGGTCGTGGCGATGCCGACGACAATTGCGGTGAGGATAAGCACATGCGGCAGCGGATTGGAGTAATCGTCGATCCCTTCCTTTAAAATCGGCGCGGTCCCGCCCTCGAGATTACCGACGCTGATGTAAAAGATAAAAATCGACGTCTGGAATATGTTCAGGCCGATGACTTTCTTGATCAGGTTGTGTTGCGCGACGATGATGTACAGCGCGATCGTCATCAAGACGATGACGACCCAGTAGTTGAACAATGACGCGACCGTTTCCATCAGTCGTCCCCTTCGAGCCGCTGGCGGTCGGCAAAGGCGAAGTACAGCAGCAGCATGACCGACGCCACGGTGATGCCAACGCCGAGTTCGATAAACAGGATGCCCGCGTGTTGCCCCGCGACCGGATCCTCGGCCAGTGCGTCGTAATCGAGAAAATTCTGCCCCGCGAAAAGGCTCAGCACGCCGGTGGCGCCGTAGAGCAGAACGCCGAATGCCGCCAGCAATCGGACCGCCGCGTAATTGATGACCTTCTTTGCGGTCTTCACGCCGAACAGCATGCTGTAGAGAATCAGCGCCGCGGCGAAGATTACGCCGGCCTGGAAGCCGCCGCCGGGGCCGTACTCGCCGTGGAACTGCACGTACAGCGCAAAGATCAGGATCGGCGGGATCAGGATCTTGCCGACGATGCGCAGGACCCGGTGCTGATGCATCGATGCCGGACGTTCCGGCTGCCCTTCGATCCGCTTGGAATACAGGATCGCAATCACGCCGATGCCGGCGGTAAAGATCACCACGACCTCGCCCAGCGTGTCGAATCCCCGGTAACTCGCCAGCACCGAGGTCACCGCGTTGGGGATGCCGATTTCGGCCATCGACTGGGTGAGATATCGCGGCGCGACGTAGAGATGGGCCGGTGCGTCGGGCGAACCGAAGGCCGGCATATCGAGGCTGGCGTAGATGAGCAATACGCCCATCGCTGCGACCACCGCCAGGCTCGCCGCGGAAATGAATTTCGGATTTTGCTGATAGCGTCCCGTCATCGCCAGCGTGGTAAACATCAACAGCGGGGCGATGCCGGCGCCGACCGCGGCCTCGGTAAACGCCACGTCCACCGCATCCATGACGACGAAGAAGCTCGCGGACAGCAAACCGTAGATTCCGGTCAGCATGACCGCCGCGAACAGGTCGCCGGTGCGCGCGACGCCAATCGCGGTCGCCACCAGCAAGCCCAGTAGCGCGAGGTCAATTGCGAGGTCGATATTCATCGTTCTCCAGTGTCTCAAGCCAGGTCACGGCACGAGAATGCCCGACAAGACCCGGCGGAATTCTTTCTGGCGGTAACCAGCACCGCCCGCCAGATTCCGTTCAATCTTTTTCAGTGTCGCTCCCGGAAGTCGGTTCCAGCCCGCCATGCTGCGCGGCCTTGGCCAGCGCATGCGCCGCCGTCGGGCTCGTGAACAGCACGAATACGATAATCAGGGCCAGCTTGATCAATGCCAGGTTCCATCCCGCGATCAACATCAGGCCGAGAATCGTCAAGACCGTGGCCAGCGTGTCGGTCACGCCGGCGGCGTGCATGCGCGTGTAAAAATCGGGAAACCGAAGCAAACCCACCGCTCCCGAGATCAGCAGCAAGGCTCCCAGACCCAGCGCGATCCCGCTGACGACTTCGACAATCGACCCGATCATGACGGATTCTTCTCGCTCCTGGCCTTGGTGTACTCGAAATAGCGGAGCACGCCGATGACGCTGACGAAATTGATCAGGGCGTAGACCAGCGCAACGTCGATGAAATCGGGGCGATCGAACACGAAGCCGACGACCACGATCAGCAGCACGGTCTTGGTGCCGAACACGTTGACGGCCAGGATGCGGTCGTAGATCGTCGGCCCGCGCTGGGCCCGAATCAACGCCAGCATCATGACCAACAACAGCGCGATTGCGGTTACGGTCACCATGAGACTACTCCACCGCGGTCACGCGACGGTCCATCTCGCCGGCGCGCAACTCCTCGAGGCCCTCGGCAGTCAGGGAATGCACCTTGATCCGGTCTCCGTCCAGGTCCAGGGCCACGGTCCCGGGCGTCAGCGTGATCGAATTCGCGTAGATCACCCTGCCCATGTCGGTCTGCTGGCTGGCAGGAAGGGTAGCCGTGCACGGTGTAATTTTCAGTTGCGGCCGCCATATATGCGCGATCACGTCGATGTTCGCGCGGATGATCTTGACCGCCAGCCACCAGTAGTAGGCCGGTAGCTTTGCCGTCAGGTGTATCGGCTGCGACTCCTCGTCGACGACGTCCATCTGGCGCGCCAGCCAGACGACGAAAATGATCGACAGCAGGCCGAGCGACAGGATCAGGGGGGTGAAGAACCCGGAATTCGCCAACCAGATGAATCCGAGAAGCAGGAAGATACTGATCGTATGCCGCATTCGCTCAACCTTCCGTATAAGCAATCGTGTCAACATTCAGGCGCTCCCGAACCAGTCCGCTAAACTCGGCGTCACAACGGATTTGCCGGTGTTCGCTCGGGCGCAACGCCCTCCTCCGCAGTGCCTCGGACGCGAGGCGGAGGGATGCCGTGCGTCGATAACGAGGTTATCGATGGCAAATGAGTAGCCATGCAGACAAGCCTGGCAGTGTATCCCCCCGGGTTCCGACTTCGCACCCCTGGCGGCGAATTCTCCGGCATCGCTCGCGATCCTGCAAGCCTCAATGCCGGCCGCGCTGTCAACAGTGCCGGTAAAGCGGTGACGGGAGTATAAACCAGTGGCGACTGTCTTGTAATCACCGTCGCAGATTCCGGCCCCGTAATTCGGGCAGATCGGCGTGTAAGAATCTAGCGGCCCTGCTGTCGGCAAGATGATTCAAACTTCGAAATGTTTTGCGACCGCTATTGAGGACAGGGCTCACCAATGGCCTGCGGCGGACTTGAGGCGCGTGAAGTTCGCTGTAACGGAAATCCGATCCGGTAGAGGCGTCGTTCGGCGACCGTGGTTTCGGCGCACTAACCGGTACGAGCAAGGCAACTGTGATTCGAAGCTTCGAGGATCGCATATGGCGAATGCGCGTCCGGCGCGAACTGTGTCGCGTGCGGCAAGGACCGGGAGGTCGAAAAAAAGCTCACGCCCCGCGAGTTTGTGCAGCGGGGCGCGCGTCCTGGTCGGAATTTAACTGCGAGGATCCCGGCAAGCCGGATGAAAACTGGAGCGGGAAACGAGACTCGAACTCGCGACCCCAACCTTGGCAAGGTTGTGCTCTACCAACTGAGCTATTCCCGCGGAGGCTGGCTATTCTAGCGTTTCGCCTTGACCTGTCAAGCAAGCCCGGTCAACCCTCGTCGCTGAGCACCGGCCAGGCCGCGCGCAGGTAGACGAACATCGAGTAAAGCGTCAGCAGCGCGGCGAGGTAGTAGATCGCGAGACCGATCGCGAAGATCGGCAAGCCGATGAAAGGCTCGGAATAAATCATGAAACCGAGCGCAATCATCTGGATCACGGTCTTGAGTTTGCCGACGAAGGACACCGCGACCGTCGTGCCGCTGCCGAGCTCGGCCATCCATTCGCGCAGCGCCGAAATCGTGAGTTCGCGCGCCACTATGACGATCGACGGCAATACCACCCAGATGCTCGGGTGCGCCTCGACCAGCACGATGATCACGACGACGACCATCAGCTTGTCGGCAACCGGATCGAGAAATGCGCCGAAGCGGGATTCGAGCGCCATCGATCGGGCGAGATAACCATCGATCCAGTCGGTCACCGCGGCAAGTGTAAAAATCACGGTTGCGGCGATGTGGACCCAGCCAAACGGCAGGTAAAAGACGAGGACGAACAGCGGGATCAGCGCGATCCGGAACAACGTGATGGCGGTCGGAAGAGTTATCTGCATCGGGCGCCCGCGAGACGATCAAGCATGAAAATTATCATAGATCGCCTGGGCGGTCTCGCGGTTGATTCCCTTGACCTGCATCAGTTCCTCGACGCCCGCTTTTTGTACGCCCTGCAGCCCACCGAAGGTATTGAGCAGGCGCGCCCGCTTGCGCGCGCCGATGCCCGGGATTTCCTCCAGCGGCGACTTGCGCCGCGCCTTGGCGCGCGCCATCCGGTGACCGGCGATCGCGAAACGATGCGCCTCGTCGCGAATCTGCTGGATCAGCAGCAGTCCCGGCGAGTCCTGCGGGATATTCAACACGCTCATTTCCTCGTCGAGGATCTGCTCGTAACCGGAACGTCGCTCGACGCCTTTGGCGACGCCGAACACGCGCAGATCGGGCTTGACCGTCGGCAGGTTAAGCGTCTCGAACACGTCGAGCGCAACGCCGAGCTGACCTTTGCCGCCGTCGATCAGAACCAGGTCCGGCAGTAGCTCGGGATCGTCCTGGCGTTTTCGGTATCGGCGTTCGAGCACCTGGCGCAACGCCGCGTAATCGTCGCCGGGCTGAATACCGTCGATGTTGTAGCGACGGTATTCGCTTTTGACCGCCCCGTCGCGACCGAAGACGACGCAGCTGGCGCGCGTCGATTCGCCCATCGTGTGGCTGACGTCGAAGCACTCGATGCGTTCCGGCGCCTGCTCGAGATGCAGCACCTCGACGAGACTCTGCATGCGCTTGCCGAGCAGGCTCGCCGACAGCAGGTAACTCTCGAGCGCCTGTTCGGCGTTGGCGATCGCGCCCTCGAGCGCGCGCTTGCGCTTGTCGCGCACGCGATGCGTGACGCGCACCCGCGAGGCGTTGAGCCGCTCGAGCGTCTCGGCGATCGCGTCGGCATGCTCGAGGCCGTGGCTGGTAATGATTTCGGCCGGCGCCGGGTGATTCGAGTAATGCTGCATGACGAAGCTCTCCAGCAGGCTCGCCGCGTCGGTATCGAGCCGCGCGCGGTTGTAGAACGGCTTGTTGCCGAGCGAGGTGCCGTTGCGAATCATGAACAGCTGGATGCAGCTGTAATCCTGCTGGGTGGCACAGGCGATCATGTCGAGATCGCCGCGGAAATCGGTTACGAATTGTTTTTCGGTGACCCGGCGCAGGGTCTCTATCCGGTCGCGGACTTCGGCCGCGGCCTCGAACTCGAGGGCCGCCGAATGTGCTTCCATCAATTCGACCTGGCGATCGATCAATTCATCGCTCTTGCCTTCGAGAAACAGACGCGCCTGCTCGACCTGTCGGGCATAGCTCTCGGCGTCGGTGTGACCGACGCAGGGCCCGGTGCAACGCTTGATCTGGTACTGCAGGCAGGCGCGGGCGCGGTTTTGCATCGACGCGTCCTCGCAGTTGCGCAGCCTGAACATCCGCTGCACGTGATTGATCGTGTAGCGAATCGAGCCGGCGCTCGGAAAGGGGCCATAGAAAGTGCCCTTGCGCCGGTCGGGTTTGCCGCGAAACACCTTGAGGCGCGGAAACTCGTGGTTCGTCAGGCAGATGTAAGGATAGCTCTTGTCGTCGCGAAACAGGATGTTGTAGCGCGGGTTCAGGTTCTTGATCAGGTCGTTTTCGAGCAGCAGCGCCTCGCTTTCGGTGCGCGTATTGGTGACTTCGATGCGCGCAATATTATTGACAAGTGACAGCAAGCGCGTCGTCAGTCCGGTCTTGCGAAAATAGCTGGCGAGGCGTTTTTTCAGGTTCTTGGCCTTGCCGACGTAGATGACCTTGCCGGCGCGATCGATCATCCGATAGACGCCGGGCTTGTTGTTGACCGTGGCGAGGAAAGCCTCGTGGTCGAAGCGATCCGCGTCGCTCATGCCAGCAATTCGCGCGTCCGCGCGATGACCGCGTCGAAGGCGGCCCGGTCGAGGCGGCCGGTATTGACGTTGTAGCGACTGCAGTGATACGAGTCGATCAATTCGAGGCCGCCAGGCAACAGGTGCTCGGCCGCGTGCGCAAAGCCGTAGTCGACCGGTCTGAGCGCCAGCGCACGCAGCACGGCGCGATGCGCGATCGCACCGAGCGCGAGCAGCAGGCCGCCGCGCGGCAGCCGGGCGATATCAGCTTCGAGAAACGCATTGCAATTGGCGATCTCGGCCCCGCTGGGACGATTACCGGGCGGCAGACATTTGACCGCGTTGGTGAT
>JBFFXR010000135.1:0-8588 GCA_041569645.1 Gammaproteobacteria bacterium | reverse complement strand
CGTGCCGCTGGCGCTGATTTACGGGCCGGCGCGCGCCGGCTCCGCCAGCGCCCTGCTTGCGGCCTGCGCCTGCGTCATCGCCGGCGGCTTCGCCCTGCTCTACGTGATCATCGTCGGCGGCCAGGCCTGGCCGCTCGATATCTTCCCGAGCTACGCGGTCGAGAGCAGTTTCGGCGACGGCGCGATCGGTACCTATCTGCCGAGCCCGTGGGAATGGCTGCTTGGCATCGGCGGCGTCACCGCCGCGCTGTTGCTCGCGCTGCTCGCGCTGCGCGCGTTGCCGATCCTGCCCGAGCGGCTCGACGCGGAGGCCAACTGACGTGGCCGCGCTGTTCCTGTCCGCCGCGCACAAGTCGTCCGGCAAGACCACGCTCAGCATCGGCCTCGCCGCAGCCTTCGCCGCGCGTGGGCTTGAGGTGCAGCCGTTCAAGAAGGGGCCGGATTACATCGATCCGATCTGGCTCGGCATGGCCGCGGGCCGGCCCTGCTACAACCTCGACTTCTACGTCGCCGGCCAAGCCGAAACCGTGGCCGATTACTGCCGTCGCGGCGCTGGCGCCGACCTGTGCCTGATCGAGGGCAACAAGGGATTGCACGACGGCCTCGACCTCGACGGCAGCAATTCGAACGCCGCGCTCGCCAAGGCGCTGCACGCGCCGGTCATCATGGTGGTCGACGCGCGCGGCACGATGCGCGGTATCGCGCCGCTGCTGATCGGTTACCAGGTATTCGACCGCGAGGTGCATATCGCCGGCGTCATCGCCAACCTGACCGGCGGCCCGCGCCACGAGGCCAAGCTGCGCGCAGCGGTCGAAGCCTACACGGACATACCCTTTCTCGGCGCGCTCGGCAACGATCCGGCAATCGCGCTCGACGAGCGTCACCTCGGCCTGATTCCGGGCTACGAGGACAACGTGGCGCGAGAAAGAATCGGACAGATCGCGCGCACCGTCGGCGAGCATGTCGACCTCGACGCACTGCTCGAGATTGCCGGCCAGGCGCGCGGCGTTTCCGCGCCGCTCGAGTCGTTGCCACCGGCGGGCAGTTTTCGCGGCCTGCGCATCGGCATCGCCCGCGACCGCGCGTTCGGCTTTTACTATCCCGGCGATCTGGAAGCCTTCGCCGACGCCGGCGCCGAGCTGGTACCGTTCGACACGCTGCACGACCAGCGCCTGCCGACGATCGACGGGCTGTGGCTCGGCGGCGGCTTCCCCGAGCGCCACGCCGCCGCGCTCGAGGCCAATCACGAGTTGCGCGGCGAAATCCGCGCCGCGATCGAGAACGGCTTGCCGACCTACGCCGAGTGCGGTGGCCTGATGTATCTCGCGCGCCACCTGCGCTGGGGCGACGCGGTTCACGCAATGGTCGACGTGCTGCCGGCCGATGCGATCATGTGCGAAAGCTCGCAGGGCCGCGGTTACGTCAATCTCGACGAGGTCGAGTCGGTGCACCCCTGGCCGCCGGCGAAGCCCGGTGAAGTCCTGCGGGCGCATGAATTTCACTACTCGCGGCTCGCAGGCCTCGACGACGAACCGCGCTTCGCCTACCGGGTGCTGCGCGGCAACGGCATCGATGGACGACACGACGGCTACGTCCATCGCAACCTGCTGGCGACCTATACCCATCAACGCCACACCGCATCCAATCCCTGGGTGACGCGCTTCCTCGCTTTCGTGCAGGATTGCAGCCGCGCCGCCAATCCGCTCGCCGCGGTGCGCGAAGCCGGCCGATGATCAGCCTGACCGAGAGCGCACTGGCACAAATGAAACGCGCCGCCGCGGACGGTGACCTGCGGACGCTGCCGCTGCGCATCGCGATCAAGGAACAGGCCGATGGCAGTTTCCACTACGCGATGGGTTTCGACGACCAGCGTCTGCCGGGCGATCATTTTCTGAATTTCGACGGCATCGACCTGGTCGTTTCGACCGCCAGCAAGGACCTCGCCGACGGCATGACGATCGATTTCGTCGAACTCGAACCCGGCCAATTCGAGTTCATCTTCCTCAATCCGAACGACCCGACCTACGTACCGCCGCGCAAGAAATAACGCCGTCGACGGCGACGAACGGCCGGACAACCGGTTATACTGGCGCAATCGCGGCCCGCTGGACCGGCCGCAACGATCGAACCGACGCCGATGTCCGACTTCGACCCGCAACTCGAGCGCAAACCGAATCCGTTAAACGCGTGGTTTCTCCGGCTCGACAAGGAACCGCGCAAGTGGCTGCGCAGCGGCCGCGCGCGCGTGCTGCTGCTGGCCGCGGCGGCGTTCGCGTTGTTCGCGACCAACCTCGTCGCCGAGGCCCTGCCCGAGACTGCTTTTGCGCGCCTGATCGACGCCAACGCGCTGTGGCTGCACGCGCTCGGCGTTGGCACGCTGTTGCTACTGGTCTGGGAAATCTGGCGCGAGCTGCTGCAACCGCTGCTGCGCCTGTGCGACTGGGCCGACCTGATGCGCGGGGTGCACCTCGACGCCAAGGTCAGGTTCGACGCCGACAGCGATTTCGCCGAGCTCGAGCGCGACATCAACATGCTCGGCGACATGATCAAGAACCTGTCGCGCGATACCGAAATCCAGCTGCAGAAACACACCGACTACATTTCGCGCGAATCGCGTTCGCTGGCAATTCTCTACGACGTCGCGTCGAGCATCAACCTGTCGCACGACCTCGGCGAGCTGTTCGAAAAGTCGCTCGAATCGCTGTGCCGGAACCTCAGCGCCCACGGCGGCATCGTGCGCCAGTTCCGCGGCCGCAACAGCAAGGAAGTCGTCGCTTCGTTCGGCACGATCAACCAGACATTCCTCGCCAGCGCCGACCGTTTTCTGCCGATCCAGTATCCCTTCGATGAAATCAAACTCGACCGGATTTATCGCATCGACCGGCTCGACCGCAAGACGGTGTTCGACCCCGGCAAAGACGCAGCCACGCCGCAACTGCTGGTATTGTCGGTCCTGGTGCAGTATCGCGAGGGCGTACTCGGTGCGATACACCTGTTCTTCCCTGACGACACCTCGGTCGATCTCGAGAGCTATAGCGAACTCCTGCTCAGCATCGGTCAGCACCTCGGCAGCGCGGTCGAAAAGTTCCGCCTGCTCGAGGAAGAGGCCGAATTACTGGTCATGCAGGAGCGCACCCGCCTGTCGCATGAATTGCACGATTCGCTCGCGCAAACCATCGCCAGCCTGCGGATCCAGATCCGCGTCATCGACGAGACTTTTCATTCCAACGACGAGAAGAGCATCTGGCACCAGATGGAGCGCATCGAGTACACGATCGACCAGGCCAACAATCAGCTGCGCGAGCTGATCGCGCATTTCCGCGTGCCGATCGACGTGCAGGGCCTGATCCCGTCGATCGAGGACAGCGTGCGGCGCACCCAGGAAGAAATGGGCATTCCGGTCTACCTGCAAAACGAGTGGCCCGATACCGATTTTCCCGCCGAGGTCGAGCTCAACGTATTGCGCATCGTGCAGGAATGCCTCGCCAATATCCGCAAGCACAGCGAGGCCGCGGTCGTGCGCGTACACCTGAGTTTGCGCGGCGGTCTCTACGGCGTGTTGATCGAAGACGACGGCATCGGTTTCGACGAATCCCGGGTCGTCTCGGGCCGCGGTCACCACCTCGGCCTCAGCATCCTGCGCGATCGCGCGCGCGAGATCGGCGCGACCCTCGACATCGAGAGCGAACCCGGCGACGGCACGCGCGTACTCCTGCAGTTTCGCGTCGAGCCGGCAACGCGCGCGCTCGGCCAGACCGGCTGAACCATGGCCCGGCGGATATCGCTGTCGCGCGCGGCGCGCCTCGTCGGGGTCAAGCGAGGCACTCTGCAACGGCAGATTCGCGCCGGCGAACTCAAGACTTTCGAGGGCGAGATCCTGCTGACGGACCTGTTACAGGCCTACCCCGATGCGCAAATCGAGGATTCGAGCATGCTCGAACGGGTCGAGCAAATCATCGAGCAGGCGACTTTCATCAATCCCGACACCGTGCGGCGCAAGCCCGACAACGTCGCGCTGACCTTGCGTATCATGTCGCTGAGCGAGGACTTGACCCGCCAGAAGCGCCTCAACCGGCGTTACCGCGAGCTGCTCGAGCAACTGCGCGCCGACGTCGACGAACTTGCCGGCGAACCCGACGCGCTGGACCGCATTGCCGGGCGAATCGACGCGGCGAGCGCCCGGCTGGAGAGTGACGATGCTACAATGGACCAACCTTTCGCCAGAGAGACTTTCCTGAGGATTATGTCGGCACAGGCCACCGTATTGCCGAGCGGGCACGAATTTTTCGTCGAAGGCGCCGAGTCGATTCTCGAGGCCGGTCTGCGCGGCGGCCTGGCGCTGAACTACGGCTGTAGCAACGGCAATTGCGGCTTGTGCAAGATTCGCGTCGTGTCCGGCGAAACCCGCCGCATGCGGCATCACGACTACACGCTGACCGAAGCCGAAAAAGGCGTCGGTTACGTGCTGAGCTGCTGCAATACCGCGGTGACCGACGTCGTGCTCGAGGCCGACGAGGCATCGAGCACCGCCGATATTCCACGCCAGCAGATTCCCGTGCGGATCAAGAAGATCGAACGTTCCGACGATCGCGTGCTGATCCTGAGCGCGCGCACCCCGCGCACCAGCCGCTTGCGCTTTCTGGCCGGCCAGCGCGCCCGACTGTCGGTCGATCACGTCGGCGACGGCTTTTACCCGATCGCGAGTTGCCCCTGCGACGACATGAACCTGCAATTCCATATCGAACTCGCCGACGACCCGATCGCCGCGTTCCTCGCCGACGAGGCCAGGACCAACGACCTGCTCACGCTCGATGGCCCGGTCGGCGGCTTCGTGCTCGACGAGGACTCGCCTCGCTCGCTGGTATTCGTCGCCGAGGGGATCGGCTTCGCGTCGATCAAGGGCTTGATCGAACACGCGATGGCGCTCGACATTGCCGAAATGATTTACCTGCTGTGGTTCGCCGCCGACGGCAAGCCTTACCTGAACAACCTGTGCCGCGCGTGGAACGATGCGCTCGACAATTTCGAATACCGGCCGCTCGAGTCTAGCGCGATCGCGCACCTCGAGGATTACCTGCTCGAGCAACTGCCGACGGACCGGCTCGATGCCTATGATTACTACGCCTGCGGCAGCGAATCCTTGCGCGGCGGCATGACCCGGTTCATCGAGCGGCGCGCGATTCCGGCGGCGCAGCTCAATTTCGAAGCCATCGCCTGAAGGGTCAGCGACATGAGTTTGAAAGTATTATTGATCGACGACCACATGCTGTTTCGTGAGGGCCTGATCAGCCTGCTGCAGCGGCGCAACATCGAGGTGCTGGCCGCGACCGGTGACGGCAACGAGGGAATCGGCCTGGCGCAGGATCTGAAGCCCGACATCGTCCTGCTCGACATGCGCATGCCGATCGTCGACGGCATCAGCGTGCTCAAGCAGCTGAAGAAACTCGGACTCGAAATGCCAATCGTCATGCTGACGACAAGCTCCAACGAGCAAGACCTGCTCGACGCGCTCAAGGCCGGCGCCAGCGGTTACCTGCTCAAGGACATGGAACCCGACGATCTCGTCAGCGCGCTGCGCGACATCAACGCCGGCAAGACGGTGGTCGCGCCGCCGCTGACCTCGGTGCTGGTGCGCTTCGTCAAGGGCGATATGACGGTCGCGCAGAGCCAGGGCCCGTTCAGCGAGCTGACGCCGCGCGAGAGCGAAATCCTCGAGCTGATGGCCGAGGGTCAGGGCAACAAGCTGATCGCGCGCAATCTCGGCATCTCCGACGGCACCGTCAAGCTGCACGTCAAGGCCGTGCTGCGCAAGCTCAAGGTGCACTCGCGCGTCGAGGCGGCCGTCATGTACATCGAGCACAACCACCGCGTCGCGCAGCAGCTCGACGAGTAATCCCGTCCCGGGTTACCGGTCACTCCCCGGCGGTGGCGAGCCGGTTCCAGATTTCGACCGCACGTTCCTCTACGGCCGGATCGATGCGGCGAAACTGGCGCCAGGCGTCGATGCTGAAATCCGGATAGATGCGCATGACCTCTTCGTGCGCGCGCCGGGCTTCGTCGGTCTGACCCGCGGCGGCCAGCGCGATCGCCCGCCAGACCCTGACGACCGGCAAGAATGCCGATTCGATGGCGGTAGCCTTGACGCAGGCTTCGTAGGCTCGCGCCGATTGCGCGTAATCGCCGACCGCGAAGCTGCAGCTGCCGAGCACGTGCATGTACCAGGCCGGGTAGAACGGGCTCAATCGGATTGCGCGCTTGATTTCGTCAATTGCTTCGCGGTAGCGGTGCGCGTGTAACAATGTGATTGCGTAAACCGCGACGTTGGGCGAATGCTTCGGCGTCATGGCGACGGCGCGGTGGCCGATCTCGACGGCCTCCTGAAACTCACCGAGCTGGGTCTTGACGCAGGCCAATAGCGACAGCGCGTCGGGATTGAATTCCTCGAGATCCATCGCCTTTAGCGCGGCATCCTGCGCGGCGCGCAGCGTTACGTCGATGGACGTGCTCCAATTCCACAACGCGTCGACGTAGTGGGTAAATCCAAGCAGCACCCATGCATTGGCGTAGTCGGGATCGTGTTCGAGCGCGAGTGTCGCCAGATGTCGTGCCTCCTGGTTGCCCTCGGGACTGTTACGATGCAGGCAGGCATTGCCGCGCACGACGCACTCCCAGGCCTCGAGGTTATCGCTACCGCCCGCCCACAGCCGCGCCTGCTCGCCGGCGCTGATTTCGACCTGCACCGCGATCGTGACCTCACGCGTGATCTCGTCCTGCACGTCGAAGATGTCGCCGAGATCGCGATCATAGCGTTCGGCCCAGCGATGCGCGCCGCTGCGGGCATCAACCAGCTGCGCGGTAATCCGAATCCGATTGCCGCTGCGCCGCACGCTGCCCTCGAGAACGAAGCGCACACCCTGCTCGCGTCCGACCTGCCTGATGTCGACTGCCTGGCGCTTGTAGACGAAAGTCGAATGCCGCGCGACGACGAACAGGCCCGGCAGGCGCGACAACGCGGTGATGATGTCTTCGGTGATGCCGTCGGCGAAGTACTCCTGCTCCGGGTCGACGCTGAGGTTTGCGAACGGCAACACCGCAATCGACGGCTCCTCGGGCAAATCGAAGGCCTTGCGTCGCAATGGCGCCGCCTCGAAGGCGGTGGCGCGCGACCGCACCCGGTAGGCCAGCACCGGTTCGCGGATGTTCTTGACTAGCTGCTTGCCGAGAAATTCGAACTCGACCGGCAGCTTGTTACCGATCGACCGTCGAACCGTATCGGACACGCAAATACCACCCGCCTCCGCCAGGCTTTCGAGCCGATTGGCGATATTGACGTCGTTACCGAAGATTTCGTCGCGGTCGACGATGACTTCGCCGAGGTTGATGCCGATGCGAAACTGGACTCGCCGCTGCTCCGGCCGGTCGCGGTTACGCAATGCCAGATCATCCTGTATAGACAGCGCGCATTCGAGCGCGTCGGTTACGGTGGTGAAATCGGCCAGCACGGCATCGCCGGCATAGTGGTCGATCGATCCATGATGCAGCTTGATGCGATCGCGCACGAAATCGAGCGATTCGGCGAGTTTGACGTGGGTGTCTTCCTCGTCCTCGTCAGTCAGGCGCGAATATTCCGCAACGTCGGCATAGAATATCGCGGCGAGTTTACGCGGCAACTGCTCTTGCATCGAGGCCGGCCTCCGCGCGCGGCATGCTCGTCCGCAGAATACTACCGCGAAGCGGCAAACGCCGCCAGCGAGCGGCGCTCGGACGAGGCCCGCGCAGACCGGCGGACCGGTCCCGGTTCAGGCGATACCCGGGTTGCCCGACACGTTCCGAAGCTTCGGCGTATTGAGCTTGTCGATGCGAATCGTTTCGTGGCGCCGCAGGTAGTCCGCGACCACGTCCCAGACCGGCGGCCCCGGCGACTGCGAGCCGACCGTGGCCCAGCCGGCAACCTTGTAGGACTTGTTCGCGTCGATCGGCGTGCCGTCGTCGAGCTGCATGCCGGACACGCGGTGGCCTATCTCTGCGTCGATGTCGAGCACGTAATCGAGCCCGCCGAGGCGCACCATGTCGCCGCCTTGCTGATAATAGGCGTCCGGGTTGAACAAGTTGTCGGCGACGTCCTCGAGGATCAGTTTGATGTCCGCGCCGTTCATCTCGCGGACGTAGGTCTCCGGGTAGGTGATGCAGGTCTGGTCCATGACGTGTTCCATCGTGATCGGCTGCCCCGGCAGTACCGTCGTGCCCCAGCGGAAGCCGGGCGACAGCGAAATCTGCGCGTCGCCCTCGATGCGCAGCGCGTCGCAAATCACCTGATCGAAGGTGCCGTTGAAGTTACCGCGCCGGTAAAGCAACTCCTCGGGCACCGACAGCGCTTCGTCGAGGGTATCCAGGTACGGCTTGCGCATCTGTTCGATGAAGGCCGCCATTTCCGCATCGGCCGGGAGCAGGTTCGAGAAAACCGGTAGCAGGCGATAGCGGAAGTCCCGCACCTGCTTGCCGCGGATATCCAGGTCCATGACGCCGAGAAACTTGCCGTTCGAGCCGGCGTTGGTGACGAGCGTCTTGCCGCCCGGGTTGGATACGGG
>JBFFXR010000134.1:0-8606 GCA_041569645.1 Gammaproteobacteria bacterium | reverse complement strand
GTACTCCGACTCGCTGATCTTGACGAAGCCGGACAGGCCGCCGTGTTGCCGCAGCGTCGACATGCGGTCGCGCCGGCCGGTCAGGATCTTGTGCGGGTAGCACTGATGGCCGACGTCCCAGACGATGCGATCGTGCGGCGTATCGAAGAGATAGTGCAGCGCGAGGGTAATTTCGACCGCGCCGAGCCCCGAGGCGAGATGGCCGCCAGTGTGAGCGAGGGTTTCGAGCAGGAAGGCGCGAATCTCTTCGGCTAGCGACGGCAACTGCTTTGCGTCGAGCGCGCGCAGATCGGCGGGGCTGTCGATCTGCGCCAGGAGCGGATATGTTTCGCGGATATCTTTCAATGAACTACTGTCCGGCATGGCGCCCAGCTCAGGCCTTTCGCTCGACGAACCATGCCGAAATATACCGTAAAATGTCGGCTTCCTCACCAAATATCGACAAAGCCAGTAGCGCGCTCTTGTGCAGTTCACGCGCTTTCTCGTACGACGCGTCGAGACCGATGATCGACGGATAGGTCGGTTTGTCGCGCGCACTGTCGGCGCCTTGCGTCTTGCCGAGCGTTGCGGTATCGCCAACCACGTCGAGAATGTCGTCCATGACCTGGAACGACAGGCCGACGCATTTGGCGTAGGAATCGAGCGCGGCGAAGCGTCGCTTGCCGAGCCGCGGCGCCGACAGCGCAGCCAGTTGCACGCAGGTGCGGATCAGCGCGCCGGTCTTGTGGATATGCATGGTTTCGAGCTCGGCGATGTTGAGGGTCTTGCCGACCGCGGCCAGATCGATGGCCTGGCCGCCGGCCATGCCGCGCGAACCGGAAAACAGCGCAAGCTTTTCGATCATACTGAGCCGCGCGCGCGCATTGCCGGTCATTGCCGGGTCGTGGCTCAAGATGTAGAACGCCAGTGCCTGCAGCGCGTCGCCGGCGAGGATCGCGGTGGCTTCGTCGAATTCGCGGTGACAAGTCGGCCGACCGCGGCGCAAATCGTCGTCGTCCATTGCCGGCAAGTCGTCGTGGATCAGCGAATAGGCGTGGATGATTTCCACCGCGGCGGCCGCGCCGTCGACGCTCGCAAGATCGACGCCGAGCGTTGCGGCGGTCGCGTATACGAGGATTGGGCGCACGCGTTTACCGGGCGCAAGCACCGCGTAGCGCATCGCGCGATGCAGGCGGTGTGGATGGAATTCGGCTTCGGGCAGCCAGTGCTCGAGGCTCGCGTCGACGCGCTGTTGGTAGGATTCGACCCGCGATGCGAAGATCGCGGCGTCAATCTTCATCTAGGTCTTCGAGTGGCACGCTTTGCTGCAGTCCGTTTTGCTCGATCAATTGCTCGACCTTCAGCTCGGCATTGGCCAGGGTATCCTGGCAGGCGCGGGCCAGCTTGATGCCCTGCTCGAACTGCGCCAGCGACTCTTCGAGCCCGAGCTCGCCGGATTCCATGCGGCCGACGATTTTTTCGAGTTGCTGTAGCGATTTCTCGAATTCCTTCAGTTTTTCGGTTTCGTTGTCGGCCATCGGCTCGGTCTCGGTCCTGCGGGTGGATCGGCATTATAAGGCATCCAGGGCGTCGGCCAAGTGCGCCACCGGAATCAGTTCGAGTTCGCCGAAGTTCTTGCCCGGGCGGTTGGCGCGCGGAATGACGGCGCGTTCGAATCCGTGCTTGGCGGCCTCGCGCAGGCGCTCTTCGCCGTTGCTGACCGGCCGCACTTCGCCCGACAGGCCGACCTCGCCGAACACCAGCGTTCGCGGGTGCAGCGGTCGGTCGCGAAAACTCGACAGGATCGCGAGCAGTACCGGCAGATCGGCGCCGGTCTCGGCGATCCTCACGCCGCCGACCGCGTTGACGAAAACGTCATGGTCGTGCAGTGGAATTCCGGCGTGGCGCTGCAAGATCGCGATCAGCATCGCCAGCCGGTTCGACTCGAGACCGACGCTGAGGCGCCGCGGGTGCCCGCCGTGCGATTCGCTGACCAGCGCCTGGATCTCGACCAGGAACGGACGCGTGCCTTCGCGTGAAACCATGACGACGCTGCCGGCGACCGGCTGATCGTGCTGCGCGAGAAACATCGCCGACGGGTTGCCGACCGGCTTGAGTCCCTCGTCGGTCATCGCGAAGACGCCGAGTTCGTTGACCGCGCCGAAGCGGTTCTTGACCGCGCGTATCAGGCGAAACCGCGTCGAGGTATCGCCTTCGAAGTAGAGCACGGTGTCGACCATGTGTTCGAGCACACGCGGCCCGGCCAGCTGACCTTCCTTGGTTACGTGACCGACCAGAAAAATCGCACAGCGCATTTGCTTGGCGAAGCGCGTCAGCAGCGCGGCGCATTCCCGTACCTGGCCGACCGAGCCGGGCGCCGACTGCAGGCTGCTGCTGAAAACGGTCTGAATCGAATCGACGACCATGACCGCCGGCTTGCTGGCGGCCGCCTGCGCGAGGATATCCTCGGCGCAGGTCGCGCTCAGAAACTGCAGGCGCGTGTCGCTGAGGCCGAGCCGCTGCGCGCGCAGGCCGACCTGCTCCAGCGATTCTTCACCGCTGACGTAGAGCGCCGGGTGCCCGGTGCCGATCTGCGCGAGACATTGCAACAGGATCGTCGATTTGCCGATTCCCGGGTCGCCGCCGAGGAGCACGACCGAGCCGGCGACCAGGCCGCCGCCGAGGACGCGGTCGAGCTCGTCGATGCGGCTCGAAAAGCGCGGCGCATCGCCGGCCGGGATCCGATCCAGGGTTACGAGGCCGCCGCCGGCGCCGGTCTGCCAGGGGCTCGTGCCCGTCGCCGCGCGCAGCGGGACTTCTTCGATGCTGTTCCAGCTTTTGCAATCGGGGCACTGGCCGGCCCACTTCGGCAACAGGGTCGCGCACTCGCGGCACTGGAACTGGGCCGAGACCTTAGCCATCCAGCGGGACTTCGCTGTCGGGCTCACTCAGGTCGGGCGCCTCGGGCAGCGAGATGCGCGCGGTTTTCACCATGTTGTTCTTGACCTGCATGATCTCGATCGGGTAGCCGTTGATCTTCAGGCTGGTGCCGGACTCGGGTATGAATTCCATGTGTTCGAGGATCAGACCATTGAGCGTGCGTGGCCCCTTGGTCGGCAGTCGAACGTCGAGGTTGCGGTTGATGTCGCGGATGTGGGTCGAGCCGTCGATCAGGAAACTGCCGTCGGCATCCTGGAAGAAGGGCCGGTGCAACGCGCTCGGGTCGGTGGTGAACTCGCCGACGATTTCCTCGAGGATGTCTTCGATCGTGACCAGGCCCTGGATATCGCCGTACTCGTCGACGACGAAACCGATGCGCCGCCGGTTTTTGCGGAAGTTCAGCAATTGCGTCGTCAGCGGCGTGCTCTCGGGAATGAAATAACCCTCGCGCACCAGCGCGACGAGGCTCTCGGGCGTAAATTCGTTCTTCAGGATCAGCGGCAGGATCTTGCGCATCTGCGCGATGCCGATCAGGTTGTCGATGTTGCCCGACCAGATCGGAATCCGGGTATAGGACAGATTGGTAATCAGGTTGAGCGTCTCGTGCCAGTCATCCTCGAGGTCGATGCCTATGATCTCGTTGCGCGGCACCATGATGTCGTCGACCGAGACCTTTTCGAGATCGAGGATCGATAGCAGCATGTCGCGGTGCGGATCGGGAATCAGGCCGCTGGTCTCGTTGACCGCGACGCGCAACTCGTCGGGCGTCAGCGCATCGCCGGCGCCGCCGCGGCCGGAGATCATGAACAGCCGCAGCACCATTTTCGCCATCCAGTCGATCGCGATGACCAGCGGCAGCATCAGTTTCGACAGCGGCTTGTAGACATAGGCCGCCGGCAGCGCGATGCGCTCCGGGTAGGTCGCGGCCAGCGTCTTGGGCGTAACCTCGGCGAACAGTAACAGTACCAGCGTCAGTACGCCGGCGGCCAGCGCGATGCCGGCTTCGCCGTAGAGGCGAAAGCCGATATAGGTCGCGAGCTGCGTGATCAGGATATTGACGAAGTTGTTGCCGAGCAGAATCAGCGTAATTAGCCGATCCGGTCGTTGCAACAAATTGACCGCGCGCACCGCGCCACCGTGATGCTTGTCGGCAAGATGCTTCAGGCGATAGCGATTGAGGCTCATCAAGCCGGTTTCCGAACTGGAGAAGAAGGCCGACATCAATATCAGGCCGACCAGCGCAATGAAAAACCAGTAGAGAGGAATCTCGCTCAATTTGCGTGCCGCGGGTCAGGCCAGGATGTATTCGAGCACCAGCTTGCTGCCGAAGAAGGCCAGCATCAGAAAGACGAAAGCCGACAGGGTCCAGCGAATGGCCTTCTTGCCGCGCCAGCCGAATCGCAGCCGGCCGAACAGCAGGACGCCGAGGATTACCCAGGCGACGATCGACAATACGGTCTTGTGCACGAGTTGCTGCGCGAAGATGTCCTCGAGGTAGACGAAGCCGCTGAGCAGCGATGCGCTCAGGCAGACGAAACCGAAGCCGAGGAACTGGAATAGCAGCGTTTCCATGTCGTGCAGCGACGGCAGGAAACGGATGAATCCCCCGGGCTGGTGCTGGCGGATCGAGTGATCCTGGTAGGCGAGCAAGCCGGCCTGGCATGCGCCGAGCGTGATCAGGCTGTAGGCAATCACCGAGATCATGATATGCCCCTGGATCGCGCTGTCGCCGGTCGCGATCAGGCGGTCGGACAGGTGCAGGCTGGCGACGACGCTCGCCAGGCCCGACAGCGGAAACACGAAGATGCCGAGGCTTTCGATCCGGCGGAACACGCTGGACAGCAGGATCTGGATCGATATCAGCCACGCAATCAGCGCCAGCGCCGGGAAAAAACCGAGGTTCAGACTTTGCGGCTGGATGATCAGACGATTCAGCGCAATCGCCTGCAGCAGGACCGCGACGATCGCCGGCGCGAGCGCGAGCCAGCGTCGATTTCCGGTCGCACCGAGCTGCTTGAAGATCAGGAACGCCGACAGGCAGTAGAGCAGGGTCGCTAGCGTACTGGCGATCGTGGGGAACATGTTGTTTCAGCGATGACCGGGCATTCAGTGTAACTGAATTCAGGGCCGGTCGCACTATCGCCAGGGCCGGTCTGGAGCGGCGTTTCCGGCGGTGCGGCGATTCGGCCCGATTTCGGTTTCCTTGTCTATACTATAGGTTGTCTGGCGCGTTTCGCGTGGAGATTGCATATATTAGAGAGCGTCATTTGCCGGGCGGCGATTGCGAACGCGATTGTGGCGACCGCGCGCGAGTTCCGGGCATTCCGACGAGTACAGACCGAAACGACTTGGTTCTATGCAAATAAAAGTACTGGGATGGTCGGGCGGCATCGGCGCCAACCTGCGCACGACGTCCTTTCTCATCGACGACGACTTGCTGATCGATGCCGGCACAGGGCTCGGCGATTTGCCGCTCAACCAGATGACTGGCATCCGTCACATCTTTCTGACCCATTCGCACATGGACCACGTCGTCGGCCTGCCGCTGCTGGCCGACAGCATGTTCGGGGTACACGACGAACCGATTGTCGTGCATGCGCTCGAAAAGACGATCAAGGCGCTCAAGGCGCACGTCTTCAACTGGGTGATCTGGCCGGATTTTTCCGAACTGCCGTCGAAGGATCGGCCGTCGATCCAGTTCGAGATCATGCAGCCCGGCGACAAGCTCAGCATTCGCTCGCGCGAAATCGAAATGATCCCGGTCAATCATACCGTGCCGGGCGTCGGCTATTGCGTATCGTCGCGGCGCGCGAGCGTCGCGTTCAGTGGCGACACGACGACCAACGACAGCCTCTGGGAAGTCCTCGACGCCTACGCCAACATCGATCTGCTGTTCGTCGAATCGGCTTTCTCCAACAACGACATCGAGATCAGCAAAATTTCGAAGCACTATTGCCCGCGACTGCTCGGCGAGGACATCCTCAAGATGAAACATCGCCCGGACGTCTGGCTGACTCATTTCAAGCCTGGCGAGGAAGAGCTGATCTACCAGGAATGCGTTACGGCCATGCCCGAATTCCGCGTGCACCATCTCAAAGGCGGCGAAGTCTTCAAGTTCTAGGGCTCGCCCTGATATTTGACGAAGGCGGTACAAACTGTCGAGTAATTGTTGGTTTGCCGGAGGCCATAGGCGAAATTTTAATTTATTGCCGAGAGCAGTTGGCACCTGAACGAAATCAGGAAAAATCTGGCTGCCAATCTCGACCGATCCCACCTGAGCCATAGCTGCGGCTATGGCTCGGCGGACGATCGTCCGACCTTGTTTGCCAGATTTCCCCTGAGTTTCGTTCCCTTCGTAAAAAATCCGGGCTGGCCCGCGTACCCGCCGCTGCTATAATGCCGCCCACTCCGGCTACCGATCCCGACCATGTTCGATAACCTGACCGACCGCCTGTCGCGTACGCTCAAGCAACTGCGCGGGCAGGGCCGCCTGACCGAGGACAATATCCGCGACAGCCTGCGCGAAGTGCGCATGGCGCTGCTCGAGGCCGACGTCGCGCTGCCGGTGATCAAGGATTTCATCGAGCGGGTGCGCGTGAAGGCGCTGGGCCAGGAAGTCATCGCCAGCCTGTCGCCGGGCCAGGCGCTGGTCAAGGTCGTCAACGACGAACTGGTCGCGACCATGGGCGAGCAGCACGACGGCATCGACCTGCAACGCAAGCCGCCGGTCGTCGTGCTGATGGCCGGCCTGCAGGGCGCCGGCAAGACCACCACCGCGGCCAAGCTCGCGCGACGCCTGATCGAGCGCGAACGCAAATCGGTGCTGCTCGCGAGCGCCGACGTCTACCGGCCAGCCGCGATCGACCAGCTCGAGACGCTGGCGCGCGAGGTCGGCGCGGAGTTTTTCCCCAGCAGCGGACAACAGCAGCCGGTCACGATCGCGCGCGAATCGCTCGATGCGGCGCGTAAATCGGGCGCCGACGTACTGATTCTCGATACCGCGGGCCGGCTGGCGATCGATCAGCAGATGATGGACGAGATCCGCGCCCTGCACGACGCGATCGAGCCCGCCGAAACCCTGTTCGTGGTCGACAGCATGACCGGCCAGGACGCGGCGAATACCGCGAAGGCATTCGGCGAGGCGCTGCCGCTGACCGGCGTGGTGCTGACCAAGGCCGACGGCGACGCGCGTGGCGGTGCTGCGCTATCGGTGCGCCAGATTACCGGTAAGCCGATCAAGTTTATCGGTTCGGGCGAGAAAACCGACGCGCTCGAAGCCTTCCATCCGGAACGCATCGCGTCGCGCATACTCGGCATGGGCGATATCCTGTCACTGGTCGAGCAGGCGCAGGAAAAGGTCGATGTCGACAAGGCCGAGAAACTCGCGCGCAAGGTCAAGAAGGGCAAGGGTTTCGATCTCGAGGATTTGCGTGATCAGTTCGTGCAAATGGACAAGATGGGCGGACTCGGCAGTCTCGTCGACAAGTTGCCCGGGATGGGCGCCGGCGCCGCGCAGGCGTTACAAGACCCGGCGCAGATGAAGCAGATGAAGCGCATGGTTGCGATCATCGATTCGATGACGCCGCAGGAGCGACGCAAGCCCGAAATCATCAACGGTTCGCGCAAGCGTCGCGTCGCGCAGGGTTCGGGCACCCAGATTCAGGACGTCAATCGCTTGCTCAAGCAGCACAAGCAGATGCAGCGCATGATGAAAAAAATGAGCGGCAAGGGCGGCATGAAGAACATGATGCGGGGGATGAAAGGCAGACTGCCGCCGGGATTTCCGATGTAGCGCGAATGAGTCGTCAGCAGGATGGCTGTCCCCGATCTTGCACGAACTCAAATACGACGCACCGTCGATCCTGCGCGATCGGGTTCAGATCAAAATTTCCGCTCTCCAGATCGTGGGAGGCATTTAAGCATGGCGCGGAATTTTTGTTCTGATCCCCTCGATCTGCCGCCAGCCGCTCGGCTGACGATGCTGTCCTGACTGGCCGCGGCCTCGACCGCTCCCGACGATCCGCCCGAAACGCTTGAAAAACCGGGGGATTTCGGGTTTTCGGACTTCACAGCGAGCTTTATTTAGGTACAATACGCGATCTTTCGGCCATGGGGCCGCCGGGCATGCCCGGAATACGACGATTCAGGGGTTTTTATGGTTTCAATTCGATTGGCGCGCGGTGGTTCGAAGAAACGCCCGTTCTACCACGTCGTGGTCAGCGATAGCCGTCGCCCGCGCGATGGGCGCTACATCGAACGCGTCGGCTTTTTTAACCCGCGCGCGCGCGGCCAGGAAGAGAAGTTGCGCCTCGACGATGCGCGCATCGATTACTGGATCGGCCAGGGCGCGAAACCGAGCGAGCGTGTCGCGAGCCTGATCAAGGGGGCGCGCACGACCGCGGCCTGAAGCCCATGGATCCGGCTGACGGCGAGTTGATCCTTGTCGGGCGTATCCTGGGCGCGCAAGGTATCAAGGGCTGGGTCAGGGTTTACTCGCACACCAGCCCGCGTGAAAACATCGTGAACTACGGCCCCTGGCTGCTCGATCGCGATGGGCAACGGCAGTGGCTCGAGTTCAGCGGTCGCGTACAGGGACGCCATGTCGTCGCCAAGCTCGACGGCATCGACGATCGCAACCAGGCCGAGGCGCTTGCCGGTTGTGAGCTGTACATCCGCGCGCGGCAGCT
>JBFFXR010000133.1:0-8673 GCA_041569645.1 Gammaproteobacteria bacterium | reverse complement strand
GGTTCCTGCGGGGTCGGACCTCGGTATGTCGTTGATTCATATGAGATATGTCCCATTTCAAGCCCTTTTATCGGCCTTATCGGTGCGATTTCGGTGGCGAAAATGGCGTTCTAACGCGACTCGGCCCCGCCAGCACGATCGCGCCGACCGCTTCCGACGTCCGCGCCGGTTGCGGACAGAAAGTGCATACGAATCAATGACCTGTCAAGGCGGCAACGAAGCGGCAATGGCGCGGCCCTGTGGTAAGATTCGCGCATGAAACGCCAGCTCGCCGCGATCCTCTATGCCGATGCGGCCGGCTACAGCCGCCTGACCGGACTCGACGAAGAGGGCACGCATCACCAACTAAACGACGGCCTGAACGCGCTGACGGACATCGTCGCCGCGCACGACGGCAGCAAGGTGCACGAAGCCGGCGACGCGATCCTGGCCGAATTTTCCAGCGCGACCGAGGCGGTCAACGCGGCAATCGAGTTCCAGCAGGTCGTGGCCACGCGTGGGGCCGGCGACGATCCCGCCATGCGCGTCGTGTTCCGCATCGGCATCAATCTCGGCGAGGTCATGCACGACCGCGGCGATATTTACGGCGACGGCGTCAACATCGCCGCGCGCGTGCAGGAGCTGGCCCAGCCGGGCAGCCTGTGCGTCTCGAACGCGGTGTTCGAGCAACTGGGCCGGGAGCTGCGAGACAGGTTCGACGACCTCGGCTACCGCGATTTCAAGAACATCGACAAACCGGTGCACGTCTACCAGTTTCGCCCCGACGCACTATCGGGGCGTCATCCGATCGAGTTGATCGAGGCCCGAGTGCGAGGCCAGCCGCTGTTCGACGGCGGCAACGACCTGCCGGTCATGACGCGCGGGCGCTGCGTCTGCGGCTCGATCCGGATCGAGATCACGCAGCAATCGCTGGGTTCCGGCTTCTGCCATTGCCGGATATGCCAGCGCAGCACCGGTGCCCCGGTTTCTGCCTGGACCGCGTTTGCCGAGGATGCGGTGCGATTCACCGGCGATTTTCCGCACTTCTATCGGTTATCCCTGATCGCGGAACAGGGCTTTTGCCGCAAATGCGGGTCGCCGGTGGCGTGGCGCAGCCTCAAGCCGCAGCGCGCAAACTACATCGTTATTGCAACCACCTGTCTCGACAATCCGGAGGATTTCGCGCCGACCTGGCACGGTTGCATCGAGAGCCAGATGCCGTGGCTGCAGGTTCACGACAGCCTGCCACGGACGCGCGGCGTCGAAGCACCGATGCTGGTGAAAGCCTGGGAGTCGGCCGGCGTCACCGATCCCGACGAATGGATCGCTCTCGACTACGAGGAGTCGAAGGCGCTGGCAAACGACGCGGAGTAGGCGCGAATACCCAGGCCGGCATGACCTCCAAAGACGACAAGCTACCGCAGAAATCGAGCAAGGCCGCGATCGGCGCCTTCGTCGACCGGCTGCGCTCGGCACCGGTGGTCAAGCCCGCCGGCACGCGCGGGCGGCTGATCTTCGCGATGGACGCGACCGCCAGCCGCGAGCCGACCTGGGATCGTGCCTGCCAGCTGCAGGGCGAGATGTTCGCCGAGACCGCGGCGCTCGGCGGGCTCGACATCCAGCTGTGCTACTACCGCGGCTTTGGCGAGTTCGACGCGAGCCCCTGGCTGTCGTCATCCGGCGATTTGCTCGCGCGCATGACGAGCGTTTCGTGCCGCGGCGGCCGCACGCAGATCGAGAAAGTCCTGCGCCAGGCCATCTCGCAGACCCAGGAGCAGAAGGTCCAGGCGCTGGTGTTCGTCGGCGACTGCATGGAAGAAGATGTCGACCGCCTGTGCGATCTCGCCGGACAGCTCGGCGTTCTCGGCGTTCCGGTATTCGTGTTTCACGAGGGCGAGGAACCGCTCGCACGGCGGACTTTCGAGCAACTCGCGCGCCTGACGCGTGGCGCCTATTGCCCGTTCGACGCAAGCAGCGCAAGCCAGTTGCGCGACCTGCTCGGCGCGGTCGCTGTTTACGCCGCCGGCGGCGCGCCCGCGCTCGAGGACTTCAGCAAGAACCGCAGCGAGGTGGTGCGGCGCCTGACTCGCCAGCTCGGCAAGGGTTGATCCGTGGTGCGGCTGCTCCTGCTGCTCGCCGTATTCGTCGGTCTGTTCGTATTCTTTCGCTGGCTTTTCCGCCAGCCACCGCGCGTGATCTGGCAGTCGTTCGCGGTGCTGCTCGCCGTCGTGCTGCTGGTGCTCGTGCTGACCGGCCGCGCGCACTGGCTGACCGCGGTGTTCGCCGCGCTCTTGCCGTTCGTTCGAGGCCTGCTGTCGTTGCTCAACGTCCTGCCGCTGCTGAAGAGGCTGTTCGGCGGTAGCGGCACGTCGCGGCCGTCGGCGCAAGCGAAAAGCGGCCAGACTTCGACGGTGCAGAGCCGTTACCTGCGCATGACGCTCGACCACGACTCCGGCGACATTGACGGTGAAGTTCTGCACGGCGCCTTCGCGGGCAAGCATCTCGCTCAACTTAGCCTCGAGGAACTGTTGCAATTGCTTGGCGAATGCCAGGACGACGAGGACTCGGTCGCGATGCTGCAGGCCTATCTCGATCGGGTGTACGCCGACACCTGGCGGCAGCAGGCCGGCGCCCACGGCGAGCAGCGGGCCGCGAGCGAGCCCGACGAAATGACGCGCGCCGAAGCGCTGCAGGTGCTCGGCCTGTCCGACGATGCCAGCGAAGACGACATCGTCGCCGCGCACCGCCGGCTGATGCAAAAACTCCACCCCGACCGTGGCGGCTCGTCCTACCTCGCCGCCAAGATCAACCAGGCGAAGGACACGCTGCTCGGCAACAACTGACTCGCGGTCTAAGTTGCCGGCGTTAGCCAGCCCGCCCGGAAATCAAAGCCCGGCGCGCGCGAGGCCGTCGAAAAAACGCCGTCGGTGCTCGGAATCCTCGTAGCAGCGGGTCGGATAGGCCACCTCGAGCCAGTTGATGCTGGCGTCGGGATTCATCGCGTGCAGCTCGTCGATCCGCGCCCGCGCGTCGTCGAGCCGATCGAGCCAGGCGTGGCCGGCGGCGAGGTAAAGGCAGGCGATTTCGTTGTCGGTGTTGCTGCGCAACAGGTTGTCGATCGATTCCTCGTACTCGGCGTGCGCGAACAGCGTGATGCCGCGGTCCTGCCAGTACCAGGACGGGTGTAGCGGATTGCGCGCGAAGGCCGCGTCGACGCAGGCGAGGTCGTCGGCGTGATCGGCTAGAAAGCTGCGGTAGAGGCCGATCTTGAGCAGGATGTGCGCATCGTTCGGATTGAGTTCGACCGACCGGGCGAGATGATATCTGCCTTGCGCATGCTCGCCGGAGCACATGTGGATCGCGCCCTTCAGGCGATGTACCTCGTGATCGTTTTCATCGAGCGACAGCGCGATTCGCATGCGTTCGGCCGCCGCCTCGAGTTCGGAAAGCGTCGGCGGCGACGACCAGAACGCCGAGTAGCAACACTCGCGCCACGCGCGGGCACGCGCGAAATCGCCATCGAGTTCAATCGCGCGGTCAAACCAGAACAGCGATTGCCTCGCCTCGTCGAGCGAATTAACGCCCCACTTGTAGATCTGCAGCCCGCGCAGCAGACACTCGTAAGCCGAAAGGTTGCTGGTCGGCTTGCGCCGCACGATCGTGCTCTGATGCTCGGTGAGACCCTGGATCAGCGCCGAGACGATTTTGAACACCGCGTCGTCCTGCGCGGCAAACAGGTCGTCACCGTGAATATCGTAGCTTTCGGACCAGAGAATGTTGCCGCTCGAGGCCTCGAGCAGACGCACGCCGATTCTTCGCGGCGTGCCGTCGCCCTGCAGGCTGCCGGTGACGAGATGCGTGATGCCGAGCTTGCGCGAGACTTCGAACGGGTCGCGCGCGGTGAAATCGTGGCGGAAGGTCGAATAGGGCGCGATGACCTCGATGCTGCGAAAGCGCGACAGCTCGGTCGCTATTTCTTCGGCGATGCCGCGAACCAGGTAATCGGGCAGCGCGTCGCCGAGCGCCTCGAACGGAAAGATGCCGATGATCGGATGTGCCGCGTTCGCCGGTTGGGCCGAGGTCCCGACCGGGTACGCGATCGAATCGGCGTCGGCATCGATACGCGTGACGTCGACCGCGAGGCGAAAGCCGCGGCGCGGAATCGTCTTGATGATCGCCTGGCGCGCGCCGCTGTCGCCGACGATTTTGCGCGCCGCGTTGATGCGTACGCTGATCGCCGCATCGGACACGACGCGCCCCTTCCAGACTCGCTCGACGAGTTCGTCGTGGGTCGCGATCGAGTCGCCCTTCTCGACAAGAAAGAGCAGCAAGTCGAATACCTGCGGCTCGACGTGCCGCTCGACGCCGGCGACCATCAACCGGTGCCTGCCGGTGTCGAGCTCGCAGGGCCCGAATCGATAAATCGTCATTCCGATTACCACTGTTTCGATTGGACGAATTATAAGGAAAAAATAAGGATTTCCTTAAGCGCGCCGCGCTTCGTGCCACTAGCATGAACGCATCCATCGAGGCGCGCAGAGGCGCTTTCGATGGCGAAATCGAAACTCGAGCGAGGAGGTTGAAATGCCCAGATTCATCATTGAAAGAGCCATTCCCGAAATCGGTTCGGCCGATGGCGAGGCGCTTGCCGCCGCGGCGCAAAAATCCAACGGCGTGCTCGCGGCGATGCAGGCCGAGCAGAAACAGATCCAGTGGGAGCATTCCTACGTCGCCGGCGACAAGACGTTTTGCGTCTATCTTGCCGACGACGATGCGCTGATTGCCGAACACGCGGAGCGTAGCGGTTTTCCGGCCTCGCTGGTTACGCGCGTCGAACGGATGATCGATCCGGTCACGGCCGAGGGCCACGGCTAAAACCCGATCCCGGTGCCGGGGCGGCGGCGCTAGCCGTCGCTTCGGCGCTGTCTTTTTCGCCGGTGGCCGCGATCGGTTACAATCCGTCGGCAAGACGCGGCGCGGAGGGATCGGCCATGGCAACGATCGACGATCTGAGCGAAGCGGCGCAAGTCGCCTACCAGGCGTATCTCGACATGCGCGACAGCAAGCATGCGCACTACGACTACCTGCAGGCGATCGAAAACAAGTACCAGAGCGGCGGCGTGCCGGGACCCGACGAAACCCGCAGGCTCGAAAAACTGCTCGCAGATCACGACCGCAACGTGCTCGCCTTTACGACCGCGATGGCCGAGGTAAACGACAGCGACGAGATGGCATCGCTGGTACGGCTGATGTCATGATTTGAAGCAAGGCGCCGGCGGCCGGACCGGCGCAATCGCGCAATCGGTTTCGCCCGCCACCGGCGGACCGCGAAGCCTTCGCCTAGCGGCGAATCAGCAGTGCGGTCAGCGAAAAGCGGTAGAGGACGTGCAGGAAGATTATCAGCACGGCGAGCTGGTAGGCGGCATCGATACGCGCGAGCCACGCCGGCCGGCCTTCGCGTTGCGGCCGCAGGTACGAACTGACCATCTTGCCCGGCTCGCGGGTTTCGGTCGCCGCCAGTTCCCGGCGGTACACGGGGCAAACCTCGGGATGCGAATTCAGCGCGTCGACGATGTAGCCGAGGTACTGCGCGGTGGGTTTCAGGCCGGGCGTCGAGCGATTGGTCTGGTAGAAGTAGAGCCGCAGGCCGTCCTGCTCGACCCAGGTGCGGCGATAGCGCCGGACGACCGGCACGACCTCGTAGTAATCCATCCGCGCGGCGTCGCGACCGGACAGGGTCAGCAGGTAACCGTAGACCGATTCGCCCGGCGCCGGCTCGACCGACGCGTAGCCGCAACCGGCGTAGGGCGCCGGATGGTCGAAGCGCAGGCCGTGATCGCGCAGCGTAAACGGCCGGATCGCCAGCGGCTTGATTCGCCGCTCGCGCAGTATGTCGTCGCACAGGTTGGCGCCGAACGCGAGATAGTTGACCTGCTCGGCGCCGTGGCCGAGCAGGCGCCGCAGGTTGCAGAGTTCGAAGCGCAGGCGCCAGATCAGGTATTGCAGCATCGCGGTTGCTCGTCAATCCGGAAATTCGACCGTCGGTGCGACATTGTAGCCCCACCGGTCGTCACGGCTCAATCGGCGGCCGATCCGGAAAGCGATCTGCAAGGGTGTATCATGGTGCTTCTCGCCATTACCCGTGGGTGTTCCGATGTCCGACCTGCCAATCGAAACCGGCCACGTGGCCAGCACCGAGATTCTCGTCGGCACGCGCGATACCGCGCACCACGTCGGCAGCGGCAAGATCAAGGTGCTGGCGACGCCGGTCATGGTCATGCTGCTCGAGGAAGCGGCGCTGAACGCGGTCGAGGGATTGCTGCCCGCGGGACAGCAAACCGTCGGCACGCGCCTCGACGTCAGCCACATCGCGGCGACGCCGGTCGGCATGCGCGTCACCGCCAGAGCCGAAGTCGTCGCGGTCGACGGACGCAAGCTGACCTTCAAAGTCTGGGCCGATGACGAGGTCGAGCGTATCGGCGAGGGCATTCACGAGCGCATCGTCGTCGACGTCGAGCGCTTCGACAAGCGCACCCGCGCGAAAATCGTTAAGACCCGGGAAGACCGCTAGCGGCGCAGGCACCGCGTCTTCAGCGGGGGATCAGCGTGATGTCGTAGCGGCCGAACATCATCTTTTTGCCGTCGACGGTGCCTTCCTCGAGAAAGATTGCCAGCGGATCGTCCTCGGCGGCTTTCGGGTCATTCTTGAAGTGAAACTCGGTGTCGAGGTATTGGTAACCGTCGTGGTCGACGACGACGTGCACGTGGCTCAACCGGTGGCTGTTGCCCGGAATCACCGAGCCGAACTGGTAGACGCCCTTCTCGTTGCTGTGCACGTAGCCGCGGTGGTAACTCCAGTCGAGGCCATCGGCATCGGCGTGGCGAAACCAGATCGCGACGTTGGGGATCGGCGTGCCGTCGATGCTGGTCACCCGCCCGCGAATGCGCATGCGTTGGCCGCGGTCGCCGGGTTGCCACAGGTCGACCATCTTCGGCTTGCCGCCGTGCGATTCGGCGCGCGCCACGCCGGGCAGCGCCGTGCCCGACAGCAACAGCAGAATAGACAGGAGTACGAAAATTTTACGTATTTCGAAACAGGTCGGTGTCTTCATGCGTCAGGCGAACCGGTTCGCGTCGAAGTTGCAACGGAACAACGGAATCGGGCTCCGGTAGTGGACGGAAACGGTAACAGTTTACCCGATTCGCGCCCAATTCGAAGTGTGCGGGTGGCCGGTAGTTCGAACCGGGTTCCGCCAGACGGTGGCCGATCGAGATCGACTTTTCGCGATTACGGCGCGTGGCTGCGGCGATATCGGCCGAAACGGCCGCTAATTCGTAATATTTCGCATTAATCGAGTGAATCCCTGTGTTAAATTTCGCCCGGATTTTGACGGTTTCGTGCGCTTCTCCTATAACAAGGGACGAAGACGAAGCGTCAAAGGGGTACCTGGACCCATCCCACTTCTGGCAACACAGGGCACAGACATGCGTATATCCAATTCAATCTTTTGTTTCGCAGTCGCGCTTTCTCTGTACGGCTGCGCAAGTAGCAAGACGGCCGACATGGCCTCGGCCGACGATACGGCCGCGGCGGTCGCCGAAGTCACCGCGCTGATGCAGCAAGGCGAGCGAGTACAGGCCGACCTGCTCGCCTTCAAGGCGTATCGCAAAGCCACCGAGCATTACCGCAAGGCACAGCGTGGTCTCGCGGGCAATTACCAGCCCGATTACATCCTCGAAAACGCGGCCGAGGCCAAGATTCATGCCGAGCAAATGCTCGCACTGGCGAAAGAGCGCACTCCGAACGCAACGCGCATCCTGCAGTCGCGCAAGGCGGCGCTCGACGCGGGCCTCAAAAACAGCGACGGTCTCGTCGCCGTGCTCATGGACGTCGACGACGACCTGCGCGACGAAACGAAAAATTTCGCCAGGGTTCTCGATCCGGAGGACTTCTCCGATTTTCAGAAGCGCTACTTCACGCTCGAGGTCGAAGCGGTCCAGTTCCGCGAACTCGACGCGGTCAAGCAACAGATCCGGCAAGCCGCCGCACGCGATGCCGACGACCTGACGCCGCAGACGTTGCGCGCCGCGCGCTTCGATGTCAACGAGGCCGAGAACCTGATCGCGCAAAGCCCGCGCGACCCCGGCGTGCACATGCCGAGCGTCACGCGCGCGATCGCGAGCGTCACGCTGCTGTCCGACACGATGGACGTGATCCTTGACGCACCGGGCACGCCCGAAAATGTCGCGTTGCGGATCGTCAAGCAAAACCGCGAGCTCGACAAGCTGTCGAAGAACGTCGGCACGCTGCAGCAAGACCTCGAGTCGACCAAGTCGAATCTCCAGTCGACGCAGTCGACGCTGATGGAGACCGAGGGCGCGCTTGCCGAACAGAACCGGGAACTCGCGAACGCCTCGACCCAGGTTCGCTTCCAGCGCGCGATGGACGAAGCGGTGCGGCAGTTCGCCGACGACGAGGCATCGGTTTACCAGCAGGGTAACAAGCTGATATTCCGGCTGAAGAAGATCAACTTCCCGTCGGGGACCGCCAATATCCCGGCCAATTCGAGGCCGCTGCTGGCCAAGGTCGACGAAATCATCCGTGCGCTCGGCGCCGAGCTCGTCGCCGTCGAGGGTCATACCGATTCGGTAGGCGCGAGCGAACTCAACGAGAAGCTTTCCACCGACCGCGCG
>JBFFXR010000132.1:0-8716 GCA_041569645.1 Gammaproteobacteria bacterium | reverse complement strand
CGCGTCGACAAGCCGGACGACCTGCACGACGCGATGGTCGAGGCCTTCAAGCAGAAGGACCGCACTGTCTTTCTCGACGTCATTACCGACCAGGAAGCGAATGTCTACCCGATGATTTCGGCCGGCAAGGCGCACAACGAAATGGACATCTCGCCGCTGCAGCAGGCCAAGCAAGCCAAGCTCAAGGCCAAGGGAGAGCTGGTTTAATGCGCCACATCATCTCCCTGCTGGTCGAGAACGAGGCCGGCGCGCTATCCCGTATTTCCGGGTTGTTCTCGGCGCGCGGTTACAACATCGAGTCGCTGACCGTCGCCGAGACCGAGGATCCGACGCTGTCGCGAATGACGATCACGACCACCGGCTCGGATCGCATCATCGAGCAGATCACCAAGCAGCTCAACAAACTGGTCGACGTGGTCAAACTGCAGGACCTCACCGAGGGTAATTTCATCGAGCGCGAAATGATGTTCGTCAAGGTCAAGGCCGAGGGCGAATCGCAGCGCAGCGAAGTCAAGCGTTTGTCGGACATCTTCCGCGCGCGCATCATCGACGTCACCGACACGACGTTTTGCATCGAGCTGACCGGCTCGGGCGACAAGCTCGACGCCTATATCAAGGCGATGCACGAAAACAATATCGTCGAGGTCGTGCGCTCGGGCTCGATGGGCATACTCCGCGGCGAGAAAGCGCTGACACTATAGCGAATCGACCAACAACCAATTTCGTATCGACACGAGGCTGACATGAACATTTACTACGATAAGGACTGCGACCTGTCCATCATCCAGGGCAAGAAGGTCACCGTCATCGGCTACGGCTCGCAGGGCCACGCCCACGCCAATAACCTCAAGGACTCGGGCGTCGACGTGACCGTCGCCTTGCGCGAGGGCTCGGCGTCGGCGGCCAAGGCCGAGGCCGCCGGCCTCGCGGTGCGCAATACCCCCGACGCGGTCAAGGACGCCGACGTCGTCATGGTGCTCGCGCCCGACGAAATCCAGCGCGAGCTCTATCGCCGCGACATCGAGCCCAACATCAAGCAGGGCGCGGCGCTCGCTTTCGCGCACGGTTTCGCGATTCACTACAACCAGGTCGTGCCGCGCGAGGATCTCGACGTCATCATGGTCGCGCCGAAGGCACCGGGTCACACCGTGCGCTCCGAATTCGTCAAGGGCGGCGGCATCCCGGACCTCATCGCGGTGCAACAGGACGCATCCGGCATGGCCAAAGAGCTGGCGATGTCCTATGCCGCCGGCATCGGCGGCGGCCGCACGGCGATCATCGAAACCAGCTTCAGGGACGAGACCGAGACCGACCTGTTCGGCGAGCAGACCGTGCTCTGCGGCGGCTGCGTCGAGCTGGTCAAAGCCGGTTTCGAAACCCTCGTCGAGGCGGGCTACGCGCCTGAACTCGCCTATTTCGAGTGCCTGCACGAGCTCAAGCTGATCGTCGACCTGATCCACGAGGGTGGCATCGCCAACATGAATTATTCGATCTCGAACAATGCCGAGTTCGGCGAGTACCACACCGGCAAGAAAATCATCAACGAGGAAAGCCGTTGGGCGATGAAGGAATGCCTGGAAAACATCCAGAGCGGCAGTTACGCCAAGCAATTCATCGCCGAGGGCGCGGCCAACTACCCGAGCATGACCGCCGAGCGGCGTAACAACGCCGCCCACGATATCGAGCAGGTCGGCGCGCGCCTGCGTTCGATGATGCCGTGGCTGTCGGCCAACGCGCTGGTCGACAAGTCGAAGAACTAGACCGCGGCTTTTTCGAAACGCGTCCCGGCGACCGCGATGGACGACAGCAACCCGAAGGAATCGCGTAAGCGGATGGGCAAGGGGATTTACCTCTTGCCCAACCTGTTTACCACCGGCGCGCTGTTCGCCGGGTTTTACGCGATCATCGCGGCGATGAACGGGCGCTTCGAAATCGCCGCGATAGCGATCTTCCTGGCCGGCCTGCTCGACGGCCTCGACGGTCGCGTCGCCCGCCTGACCAACACGCAATCGGCCTTCGGCGCCGAATACGACAGCCTTTCCGACATGGTCTCTTTCGGCATCGCGCCGGCGCTGGTGGTCTACCTGTGGTCGCTGGTCTACCTGCGCGAGGTGTCCAGCCTGGTCGGCAAGATTGGCTGGCTTGCGGCGTTCATCTACGCGACCGCGACGGCCTTGCGCCTGGCGCGATTCAATACCCAGATCGGCGTCGCCGACAAGCGCTATTTCCAGGGGCTCGCGAGTCCGGCGGCGGCGGCGGTCGTGATGGGCGCGGTCTGGGTTTGCGAGAGTTACGACATTCCGGGCCAGGACGTGACCTACGCCGCGCTGGTGCTGACCGTAACCGCCGGCGCGCTGATGGTATCGCGCTTTCCCTACTACAGTTTCAAGGATTTCGATTTGCGCGAGCGCGTGCCATTCGTCACGCTGATCGCGGTCGTGCTGATCTTCGTGTTCCTGTCGATCGAGACCGCGACCGTGCTGTTTTCCTGCTTTTTTCTGTACATGCTGTCGGGGCCGCTGGTTTGGCTGTTCCGCTGGAATCGCAAGCGCACTCGACTCGCCGAAACCGGCGACGACGCCGGCCCCGAAGCCTGAAGCCGATTTTTCGCTTGGCAAGCCCGCCGGAGTTGGCTATATTTCGGCAGATGCAATCCGAGTACGCCAGCGCCGCTTTCAAACTGCCTTCCGGCCAGGCGCTCCTGCCCGCGTACCTGCTGCTGTCTCTGCTGCTCGTCCTCCTGCTGCCGTAAGGCAGACGAGGAGAATCCTGACGAGGGTAAACGTAAGCAAGCAATCATTTTTATTTTCGTTTAGACAGACGAGACAGTCATGAGCAAAGACAAGTTAATCATTTTCGATACGACCTTACGCGACGGCGAGCAAAGCCCCGGCGCATCGATGACGCGCGACGAGAAAATCCGCATTGCCCGCGCGCTCGAGCTGATGCGGGTCGACATCATCGAGGCCGGGTTCCCGATCGCCAGCGACGGCGATTTCGAATCGGTCAGGGCGGTCGCCGAGATCGTCAAGGACAGCACCGTATGCGGCCTCGCCCGCGCCAAGCGCGTCGATATCGAGCGCGCCGGCGAGGCGATCAAGCCGGCCAATTCGGGGCGCATCCATACCTTTCTCGCAACCTCGCCGATCCACATGGAGCACAAGCTGCGGATGACGCCCGACGAGGTCGTCGAGGCCGCGCTCGAGGCGGTGCGGCTGGCGCGCCAGTACACCGACGACGTCGAATTCTCGCCGGAGGACGCGGGTCGTTCGGAACCCGACTTTCTGTGCCGCATCCTCGAAGCCGTCATCGACGCCGGCGCGACGACGATCAACATCCCCGACACGGTCGGTTACAACGTGCCGCACCAGTTCGGCGAATTGATTCGCGAGTTGATCGAGCGCATCCCGAATTCGGACCAGGCCGTGTTCTCGGTGCATTGCCACAACGATCTCGGCCTCGCGGTCGGCAATTCGCTGGCGGCGGTATTGAACGGCGCGCGCCAGGTCGAGTGCACGATCAACGGCCTCGGCGAGCGCGCCGGTAACGCTTCGCTCGAGGAAATCGTCATGGCGGTGCGCACCCGCCAGGATATCTTCCCCTGCGACACGACGCTGGACACGACGCAAATCATGAATTGCTCCAAGCTGGTGTCGAGCATCACCGGCTTCAACGTGCAGCCCAACAAGGCCATCGTCGGCGCCAATGCCTTCGCCCATGAGTCCGGCATCCACCAGGACGGCGTGCTCAAATCGCGTGAGACCTACGAGATCATGCGCGCCCAGGACGTCGGCTGGAGCACCAACAAACTCGTGCTCGGCAAGCATTCGGGGCGCAATGCATTCAAGACGCGGATGTCGGAGCTGAACATCCAGTTCGATTCCGAAGAAGATCTGAACGAAGTCTTCGCCGCGTTCAAGGCGCTGGCCGACAAAAAGCACGACATTTACGACGAAGATTTGCTCGCGCTCGTCAACGAGGCGACTTTCGAGGACGAAAACGAATCGATCAAGCTGGTCAGCATGCGCGTCTGTTGCGAGACCGGCGAGACGCCCGTCGCCAACGTGACGCTCAATATCGATGGTGCCGAACAACGCGCCGAGGCCAGCGGCGACGGCCCGGTCGACGCCTGCTTCAAGGCGATCGAAAAGCTCACCAGGATCGGCGCCAATCTGCAACTCTACTCGGTCAACGCGATTACCGGCGGCACCGACTCGCAGGGCGAGGTCACCGTGCGGGTCGAGAAAGACGGCAAGGTCATCAACGGCCAGGGTGCCGATACGGATATCGTCATCGCGTCGGCCAAGTCGTTTATCAACGCGTTGAACAAGGTCATACACGACGGTGGCCGCACCCACCCGCAGCTGGGGGACGTTTAACCGTCGATGTTGACTTCGCACCAACAGCATTGCCTGGACGGCATGGGAATTTGCGTCTGGCGCGAGCGCGCGGCGTTGGTTGCGGGAGTCGAAGATGCCTCGACCGGGTTGGCGCTTGATCAGGATGGAGGCCGGGCGCCTTCGCGCCCGGGTCGGGATGGGGCGATCCGTGCGACTGCCAGCGAGGGGGACAGCGCGCGCCATGCGTCCGAACCTGGCGGCGAAGCTTCCGTCGGTCATCACCCGCACGGGGATTTGCTGGCGCGGTCTGTCCCCGATGGTGCGGTCCGCGCGCATGCAGAGCCAGCGGTAGATTTCGATAATTGGGACCAGCTGATCGACGCGATTCATGCGTGTCAGGCGTGCGAACTGGCAAAGAACTGTACCCAGAAGGTGCCGGGGGTCGGCAGCCGCACGGCGGATCTGATGATCATCGGCGAGGGGCCCGGACACGACGAGGATATCCGTGGCGAACCCTTCGTCGGACGCTCGGGACAATTGCTCGATCGCATGCTCGCCGCGATCGGTATCGCGCGCGAGCAGGTTTACATCACCAATATCGTCAAGTGCCGGCCGCCCAACAATCGCGATCCCAAACCCGAGGAAGCGCTCAAGTGCCGGGCGTTTCTCGACGCACAGATACGCGCGATCGAACCGCGCGTGATCCTGTCGGTCGGACGCGTGTCGGCGCATAACCTGCTCGACACCAACGCGCCAGTCGGCAAGCTGATACGTGAACTGCATCGCCTGCCGGGCAGCGAGGTTCCGGTCAAGGTCACTTATCACCCGGCCTATCTGCTGCGCAATCCGTCGGCCAAGGCCGTCGCCTGGCAAGACCTGAAGCAACTCGACCGGATATTGCGGTGACGGACAGGCGCCTCAGATTCCGCCGCATGACGCCGGCCGACCTGAAGCAGGTGATTCTCGTCGAGCGAGAAGTCTACGAATTCCCGTGGAGCGAGCGCATCTTCAACGATTGCATCCGCGTCGGCTACCATTGCTGGCTGGCGCTGGCCCAGGATGCCGTCATCGGCCACGCGGTGATCAGCGTCACCGCCGGCGAAAGCCACATGCTGAACCTGTCGATTTCGCGCGCACACCAGCGCCAGGGCTACGGTCTCGAGTTCATCGAATTCCTCGTTGCCGATGCGCGCGCGCACGCCGCCGAAACCATGCTGCTCGAAGTGCGGCCGAGCAATGTCGCCGCGATCCAGTGTTACCACGCCGCCGGATTCAGCGAAATCGGCAGCCGCAAGGATTATTATCCCGCCGCCAACGGGCGCGAAGACGCGCTGCTGTTCGCGCGCCACATTCCGCCGCAAACCGACGCACTGAGCTCGCGAGCCTGAGCTTACGCGATGTCAGATCTCGACGAAATGCGCCGCCGGCGCACCTTTGCGATCATTTCGCATCCCGACGCCGGCAAGACCACCGTTACCGAAAAACTGCTGCTCTACGGCAAGGCAATCCAGATGGCCGGCACGGTCAAGAGTCGCAAGGCCAATCGCCACGCGACCTCGGACTGGATGGAGCTCGAGAAACAACGCGGCATTTCGGTGACCTCGTCGGTCATGCAGTTCCCGTATCGTAACTGCATCATCAACTTGCTGGATACGCCCGGCCACGAGGATTTTTCCGAGGACACATACCGCACGCTGACCGCGGTCGACTCGGCGCTGATGGTGATCGACTGCGCCAAGGGCGTCGAGGAACGAACGATCAAGCTGATGGACGTCTGCCGTCTGCGCGCCACGCCGATCATCACCTTCATCAACAAGCTCGACCGCGAGGGTCGCGATCCGATCGAGCTCATGGACGAGGTCGAAGCAGTGCTCGGCATTCGCTGTGCGCCGATCACCTGGCCGATCGGCATGGGCAAGCGCTTGAAGGGAGTGTTCCACCTCGAGCGCGATTCGGTGCACCTGTTTTCCGCCAGCGATGCCGACAAAGTCACTGCCGGCGAAGTCATCGAAGGTCTCGACAACCCGGAACTGGACCGCGTGCTCGGTCCGATGGCCGCCGAGCTGCGCGACGAAATCGAGCTGGTGCGCGGCGCATCGCACGAATTCGATCTCGACGCATTTCGCGCCGGCGAGCTGACGCCGGTATTCTTCGGCTCGGCGATCAACAATTTCGGCATGGCCGAGCTGCTCGACGCGTTCGACGAGTTCGCACCGGCGCCGTTGTCGCGGCCGACGCGCACGCGCGTCGTCGCGCCCGACGAAGACAAGCTGACCGGTTTCGTCTTCAAGATACAGGCCAACATGGACAGGCAGCATCGCGATCGCATCGCATTCATGCGCATCTGCTCGGGCAAGTATCGCCGCGGCATGAAAGCGCGCCACGTGCGCCTCGGCAAGGACGTGAAAATTCCCGACGCGCTGACCTTCTTCGCAGCCGACCGCGGCCACGTCGACGAAGCCCACACCGGCGACATCATCGGGATACACAACCACGGCACGATTCGCATCGGCGACAGCTTTACCGAGGGCGAAGCGCTGGCATTCACCGGCATCCCTAATTTCGCACCCGAGCTGTTCCGGCGCGCGCAACTCAAGGATCCGTTGAAGATGAAGGCCTTGCTGAAGGGCCTGTTGCAACTATGCGAAGAAGGCGCGACCCAGCTGTTCAGGCCGCTCGCGAGCAACGACCTGATTCTCGGCGCGGTCGGCGTGCTGCAATTCGACGTGGTCGCGCATCGCCTCAGGGACGAGTACGGCGTCGACTGCCAGTTCGAGGCGGTCAACGTCAGCACCGCGCGCTGGGTCGACTGCGACGATCCGCAGCAGCTCGAAGAGTTCCGCCAGAAACTGCGCAGCAATCTGGCGCTCGACCACGCCGGCGATCTCGCCTATATCGCACCGTCGCGCGTCAACCTGACAATGACCGAGGAACGCTGGCCCGAAATCCGCTTTTTCGCCACGCGTGAACATGGCGATTACGACACCCAATGAGCCGCCGGCATGGCGGGCCGCCGTCGGCGCCTTCGCGCTCGCCGCCGCGCATACCGCGACCGCCGCGCCGGGGCTTGCGACGCGCGACCTGAATCCGATCTTCCAGCCGGTTTACCTGCCGCGCTACGCCGCCCCGCTGCCGGTCGACGGCTGGCGGCTGGAACACGGTTTGCATATCACCAATACCTATCAGGAAGATGATCGAGGCGACGAGAATCTCGTCATCGACATCGAAAACTACCGCTACAACTTCGACCTCAGCTATCGCCGGGACCGCTGGAGTTTCGCCGTCAGCCTGCCATTCGTCGCCAGCCGCGGCGGCAAACTCGATCACTTGATCGAGGAATGGCACGATTTCTTCGGCTTTTCGCAAGGCGGCCGCACCGACGTGCCGCGCGACCGCACCGAGATTCGCTACCAGCGCGACGGCGTCACCGAGTTCAGCCAGACGGAATCGAGTAGCGGCCTGGCCGATGTCGCACTGGCAATTGGCTATCATTCGACCGACGGTTTCGGCTATCACCTCGCCGTCGAACTGCCGACCGGCAGCGAGTCCGATTTCAGCGGCAACGAATCACTCGACTGGGCGCTCTGGCTGTCGCATGCGCGTTCGATCGATGAATCGCTGGACGTCTACGGACTGTTCGGCCTGAGTTTTCCCGGCGACGACGGCGCGCTCGCCGAACGGCTGGCGGCACGAATCTGGGTCGCCCAACTCGGTCTCGAATACCGCTTCGACGCGTCGCTGGCGGCGGTGGCGCAGCTCGACCTGCACTCGGGCTGGCTCGAACGCAGCGACCTGAAAGCCTTCGACAGTTCGCTGCAATTACAACTCGGCCTCGGCTTCGACAAGCTGCTCGAAAATCACCGCGTCGATCTCTACTTTTCCGAGGATATCCTCGTCGGTTCGGCACCCGATATCACTTTCGGCGCCCGCCTGACCCGCAATTTCTGAAATTCGAGTCGAGGACAGGATACCGATCGACCTTGTTCGCGGCCCTCACGAATTCGGGCCGGGCGCATTGCGTCGCCGCAACCCTAGTCGACGAGTTGGGTTTCGATGCGCAGCTCGCTCTCGAGCGTGCGATGCACCGGGCACTTGTCGGCGATTTCGAGCAGGCGGGCGCGTTGCTCTTCGTCGAGATCGCCGGCGAGCGAGATATGCCGCGTTATGCGTTCGATGCCGCTTTCGCAGTCGACGCAATCTTCGGCGTGCACGCGCGCATGCTCGAGGCGCACGCCGATGTCGTCTAGCGGCAGCTTTTTGCGATTCGCGTACATCCGCATGGTCATCGACGTGCAGGCACCGAGCGCCATTAGCAACAGATCGTAGGGCGTGGGGCCCTGCTCCGAGCCGCCGTACTGCTTCGGCTCGTCGGCCTT
>JBFFXR010000131.1:0-8747 GCA_041569645.1 Gammaproteobacteria bacterium | reverse complement strand
GTACAGCCTCGTGCCGTTGGCGGTGAGGTGGTTCCACCTGCCGGCCGTCACCCTGGGTGAACGCCACATCATGTGGTGGGGCGGGCTCAAGGGCGGGCTGGCGATCGCCGTGGTGCTGTCGATTCCCGACAGCTTGCCGGAGAAGCAATTCCTCTTCGACCTGACCATCGGCGTGGTGATGTTCACGCTGTTGGTCAGCGCACCGACGATCCGCCCGCTAATGGAGCGCCTCGGGCTCAACCGGTTGAGTGAAGGCGAAGACCTGGAATTGCGCAATGCGCTGATTACCGTGCGCAAGGAATCCCGCAGCTGGCTCGACCGGCTGATCGAGTATGCACTGCTGTCGAAAGAGGCGGGTGAACAGTTGCTGATCCGGGTCCGCCTGGCCTTCAGCATCGGGATGTTCGACGAGGGCAGCGAAAAACACGAAGACGACGAATACATGGCCCTGTTTCGTGCCTACCAGGTCGAGCAGGCGGTGCTCGTGGCGCTTTACGAATCCAAGGTCATCAGCCAGTACGTGTATCTCAGGCTGAACGATGCGCGCGAAAGCATGCAGGAAGCGCTGCGCATCGGCAAAACCGAGCACAAGGCCTTGCGTCAAAGCCGCCGTAAAAGTCTTTTCGTCCGCCTGGAAATCTACCTGCTGCGTTACTCCAGGGAGCGCCCGTTGCTCGCGAGGCTGCTTTCCCGCTACCAGGCATTGCGGCTGGTGCAACAGATCGAGCGGCATATCGCCAAGGTCATCATCAGCAACAGTATCGTCGAAATGCTCAGGCAGCAGGACGACCTAGACGCGTCGGCGCGCGACGTACTGGTCGAAAACTACAGCGCGCGCAGCCGTCACTATCGCCGCGAGCTGGCCACCGCGGAGCAGCAGTTCCCGGGTTTCTACCAGCGTTACCTGCAACAGCTTGCGCACCGATCGATGATCAATCGCGGTTGGTTATACGTCGAAAAACAGTTCGGCCATGGCGACCTCGGCGCCAAGGGCTACAACATCATCAAGAACAAGGTGGCGCTGGAACTCGAAGAGCTCAGCAACGTCGGCGCGGCGAGGCCACCCGAGCACAGCGAGTCGATCACGAGCTTGCTCGACCAGGTCGATCTGCTCAAAGGGCTCGACGGCGAAGACCGGCAGAACCTCGAAAACCAGGCCACCAGCATCACGTTCCTGACCGGCGATACGATCGTCGGCGAATCCGAACGCGGTGACAGTTTTTACATCCTGATTCACGGCACCGCGGCGGTGCTCAAGCAGGACGAAAACGGTGACCTTCAGCAGGTTACCGAGTTCGCCGACGGCGAAATCATCGGCGAATCGTCATTGCTGGAGGAGGAAAAGGGCCGCCATCGTCGCAGTGCGACCATCGTCGCTCAAAGCGTCTGCCACATGGTCAGCATCCCGCGCAAGGCGATGCTGCGCATCGTCGAAAAATATCCGGACATCCGCCAACAATTACAAACGATCCACGACCGCCGGCTCGGCGCGATTGGTAACGATAGCCCGGCCTAGCAAATATCCATACCCGAGTGCGCGCATCCAGCCGACGGGCCAGAAACGGAAATCTCGTGAATTATTTGGCTCGATTTTTCGGAATCGGATCGGCTTCTCGCCGGGGATACTCGATTCTATCGATTAACTATAACCGGCCTCATGGTCACGCCGGCCCCAAAGCCGGCATCCATCTCAATGTGTCCGATGTCGCTAACCAGGCGCGGTCCGGATCGGCACCCGGCCGTATCGACACTTCAATCGACACCGACACCTTTGAATGCTCACCGGTATATCGCCGGAATTCGGTATACTGCTCTCCGACTCCACGGTTTACGAGGGCACACCATGAAACAGCTGAAGGCTCTGCTAACCGGTATCGTTCTGGGCTTGCTGGTGGGGCTCTGGTTCGGCGTCAATCTGGGCAGGGACCGCCCCCTCTTCGCCAATCCATTTACCGAGCCCACGGTCAAGGAGCGGATCAAACAGACCGGCGAATCGCTGATCGAGAAAAGCGGCGAAGCGCTGGAAAAAGGCGGCAAGGCTTTGCAGAAGAGCACCCAGGAATCTCAATAGATATTCGAATCGCACGAGGGAACAGATCGAAAATTTCTCAATCCCTGCGTCTCCTCCTCGTCCATTTTTCTAATTGCACGGTAGTCACCCGAAATTCGCCGTCTTTAGCAAGCGAAGCGAAGCAATCTCCCGGAACCCGTCAGGTGTCTAGAGATTGCTTCGTCGCTGCGCTCCCCGCAATGACGTCAGGGTGCCCGGCGCCGGCGCGGCCTGTTTACGGAGTCGCTGAGCCGAAGAACGTATACCAGGCTGCTCCGAGTATCGGGAACAGCAGACCGAACAGGAGCAATCCGTAAGCGTAGATCGAAACCAGGATGTCCTTCAGCTGGCGCAGCGTCCGTTTGTACTCGGGAATGACGGCCGCGGTTGCGGGGTGCAGCGGGGGTACAGGTGCCAATCCCGGCAGCGGGATATTCGACACGGCGTTCATGAAAGCGTGAACCTCGGTAAAGGCAAACCGCGATTTCGCGGCGAAGGAATTGTGCGCCTTTTGCAGCGGAATACAAGATGGCGAGGGCAGTATTTTTTCGCGGTTTCGGGAGGCCCGGGTTCGGTCGAAATCGGGGTGCCAATTTTACCTCGGACGCGGCGAAGCCCGCTGCCTGGATCGGGCAAGAATCTGGACTTTGCTTCGTCGCTCCGGCTGTTCCCGGAGCTACTCGCAATGACGGGTCAGGGAGTTAGTCGTCGCTCGGCGGGGCGAGCCTGACGCAGGCGACGATGAGGTTCGAAACGTATTCGGACGGGGCGCGCGGATTCAGCCGATCACCGGCCTGTTCGACGGCCTCGATGCGGGCGCGCAGGTTGGCCCGGTGGGAACCGGCCGGGTAGTTGTCGAGGCCCGTCAGCTCGCGCACGTCGGGAGAGACATTCGGATCGGGGTCGAAATCCAGCCGGCTTTCGTCGACCTGTTGCAACAGGTCGAGCGCGCGCTCGAGATCGGCCAGCAGGGCATTGTTCGCCATGTTTCTCTCTCCGGTTTCGCGGTACGGGCATTATCCCGGTGACAGTGTACTGATCTCGGAGCAGTATCACTATCGTCTTCGGCCTGCCGCTTTACCCCTGGCCAGGCTGCAATTGCGCGCCGTGGCGGCCCGCCGCGCGGTACCCGCAATGATGGCGAGCGCCGGAAATTCCGGCGAGACGCGCGCCGCGATTTGTGTAAACTACGGAGCCGTTTGGGTACACCGGCGAGACCCGATCGACATGAAAGCCCACGGCCTGAATCCGCGAATTCGCAAGTCCCCCTACTTCGCATCCTGCCTGAAATACGGCGCGACCGAGTTCCATCCGTTCAACGGCATGTGGATGCCGGTGGGTTACGACACGCCGGCCAACGAGTACTGGAACACGATCGAGCGCGCCGGCCTATGGGACGTCGCGGTGCAGCGCTGCGAAGCAGCATCCTGGGCCCTGCCGGGTATCGGGAGATAGTTTCGGCACTGCGCGCCTCGCAATGATTCCGGGGTATTGCTTTCGTTTTTTCGGGTTTCAAACCATACCAATCACGATTGTCGCCGCCGGGGACCAGCCACGCGCGCTTTCCCATATCGCGATGTTTATGCTCTAATCTGCCCGCTAACAAAAATAACGAATTCGAATAATTACCAAGGGCGCTTGATGAACGAACTACTGCCATTCGCGGCATTGCCTACTTCGATTTCGCTGTCCGGGGCAGCGACATGACCACCGTTCGCGCGATCTGATGTCGACGCGAAACGCCACCCGTTTGGTCGCGCCCGCGCGTACCCCGGCTGAAATCTCCCGCGCCGACCGGCAATCGATAACGGTCAGGGTCGCCTCGAATCGCGTCCGGATATTGCCGGTGAAGTTATCGGCGCTAACCCTGGCGTTTATCTGCGCGTTGCCGGCGGTTTGCGCGGCCCAGGACAGCGGGCTGCCGCCGATTACGATCACCGCGACCCGCGTCGAAAAGCCGGTCGACGAAATTCCCGCGGCGGTCAGCGTCGTCGGCCAGGACGACATTCAACTCGGCAACGAACAGCTCGGCCTGGATGAGTCACTCGGCGGCGTGCCCGGCCTGTTCATGCTCAATCGATACAATTTCGCCCAGGATCTGCGCGCGTCGATCCGGGGTTTCGGCGCGCGCTCGAGTTTCGGCATCCGCGGCATCAAGATTATCGTCGACGGTATTCCCGAGACGCTGCCCGACGGCCAGGGATCGGTAGACGGCATCGATATCGGCTCGGCCAGCCAGATCACCGTTATTCGCGGGCCGTCATCCTCGCTGTACGGCAATGCATCGGGCGGCGCGATTTTGATCGAATCCGAAAAGGGGCCCGTCGTGCCATTCGCGAGTGCGCGCGCTACCGCCGGTGATTTCGGCTTTAACAATACGCAGCTTAAAACCGGCGGCGAATCCGGCCGGCTGAACTATCTCTTGAATCTGTCGGACACGTCCACGGATGGCTTTCGCGAGCATAGCGAGTTCGAAAACACCCAGCTCAACGGCCGCTTCGAATTCGCACTCGAGGGGGGTTCCTCGCTGCTTGCCACCCTGCACCATACGGATCAGCCGGTGGCCAACGATCCGGGCGGCATTACCGAGGAAGACGCGGAACTGGATCCGGAACAGGCGCGGGCGCAAAACGTGACCTTCGACGCCGGCGAGGAACTGGAGCAGACCCGGATCGGCCTGCTCTACAAAACCAGCCTCGGCGAGGACCGGGATTTCGAGGCCCGGATTTACAATACGCAAAGAGACTTCGGCAACAAGCTGCCGTTCCAGGGCGGCGGGGCGGTGAAGCTCGATCGTGATTTCACCGGGGCCGGCATCAAGTTTACGCTGCCGGGCGAGCTCGACGGCCGCCCGAACCGCCTGCTGCTGGGCGTGGATTACGATCGCCAGAACGACGACCGCCGCCGCTTCGACAACCTGTCGGGCACGCTCGGTGCGAAGACCTTCGACCAGAACGAGCTGGTGACATCGGCCGGCGTGTACCTGCAAAACGAGACCCGACTCAGCGACAAGGTCGAACTCACGCTGGGTATTCGCTACGACGACGTGACCTTCGACGTCGACGACGATTTTCTTGCCGACGGCGACGATTCCGGCGAGGTCGATCTCGACCAGACCAGCCCGATGGCGGGAGTCAGCGTCGACCTGGGCGACGACACCCGTTTCTACGCGACGATCTCCACCGCGTTCGAGACGCCGACCACCACCGAGTTCGCGAATCCCGCCGGCGGCGGATTCAACCAGTCGCTCGAACCCCAGGAATCGACCAACTACGAAATCGGCATAAAAAGACAAGCCGGCCCGCAGCGCTTCGACCTGGCGCTGTTTCACATCGACGTCGACAACGAGCTGACACCGTTCGAGCTGCCGGCCCAGCCAGGGCGCACGTTTTTCGAAAATGCCGGGTCATCGACCCGCGACGGGCTCGAAATTTCCTACAGCCGTCGACTTCCCCGGCAAATCGGGCTTACCGCGGCTTACACCTATTCCGATTTCGAATTCGACCGCTTCACCGATGCCGATGGCGATGTTTTCGACGGCAACGAGATCCCCGGAATTCCGAAGCAACTACTCAATCTCGAACTGAGCTGGTTCGGGCAAGGTGGATACTACGCGAGCTGGGACTGGACCTATACCGGCAAGCTGTACGCGGATAACGCGAATGAAACCCGCGTCGATTCGAGCCAGGTCTCGAACCTCCGGGCCGGCTATAACGGATTTTACGGCGACTGGGAAATCTCGCCCTTCGTCGGGATCAATAACCTGTTCGACGAAGACTACAACGGCAATATCCGGATCAATGCTTTCGGCGGGCGTTTTTTCGAGCCGGCCCCGGAACGAAACGCCTATGTGGGTATTACGATTCGCACGCGCATCGGAAGCTAACCGACAGGCCCATACCGACGGTATCACTTGCGCCACGTCGGTAAGGTGCCCGCAATCTGGACGGTTCGGTGCCGCGTAAAATACTCGAGCCAACCGGGCCGGTTTCCCTCCCGGCCCGGCGACGTTCGCGTCCTGCCTGACGCGATAGAACGCACCTGTAGGGCATAAAAAATCTTGATGCCTCATCCTTCGTAGCGCCCCGTTTGCAGGTTTGAACCGGAATTGACACGCTGGGCCTTTCCTGCAAGACTTTTTCTCCCCCGCCAAAAGGAGAACCCTGTAATTTTGTTGGAAAATAAAAAGCACAATCGTTTGTACGCAATTTTTTTATCCAGGGAACGAATCGGTATGATCAGATTGGCCAAAGCCATGCTTTTGCTCTCCCTTCTGAATTTTTCCGGATACGCGTGGAGTGGAGACAAGGCGGCAGGAGAGGCAAGGTACAATCAATCCTGCATCAACTGTCATGGACCAGCAGGTAAAGGCGTAGCCAGCTATCCCAAAATTTCCGGAAATGAAGTTTCCTATACGAAGTCGAAGTTGGAGACTTACAGGGATGGGATCAGAGTCGGACCCAATTCGGATCTGATGATCATGATGGCAAAGCCCCTGACGGACGAAGAAATTGCAAACCTGGCCGCGTATCTAAAAGATGCGAAATACGAAAATAAATAAGGAGGATTAATGATGAAACAATTAGGTAAGCTTTTCTCGACAGTCATTGCATCTGCCATGATCTTCGGGTTGCCTTCCCACGCCCATGCGGACAATCACAAGGCGATGGACGTACCGACGATCAAGGCATCGGTGGTGATGTCCGGACTCGAAAATCCGTGGGATATGGCTTTTTTACCCGACGGTACGATGTTTTTTACCGAAAAATGTAAAGGCCTTTCAGTCAGAACCAAAAATGGAACCGTAAATGCACTCTACGGAATAAAGGACTCCAAGGGTTACCGCGATTCCGGCAGCGATCTTTTCTGTGAAGGCCAGGCCGGTATGCTGGGCGTGGTTCCGGATATCAACTTTGCCAAGAATCGTACGCTTTATGTTTATTCCAGTTCGACGAAATATCACGGTTCCGGTTGCAAAACGAATTTCGAAAAGTGCAACGGAAACATCGTGATGCGGTTCAAGGTCGGCAACGACTTGAAGAGCGTTTCAGACCGCACCGACATCGTTACGGATATCCAGTACAAGCCTTTCGAGTCGAACCAGCCTTTCGGCGGGCCCGGCGCGCACAATGGCGGCCGCTTACGGGTCGGACCGGGAGGCTTCCTCTGGGTAACCGGAGGCGATCGTCACCGGGGAATTTGTCCTCAGGACGGCCAGTTACTCTGCGGTAAGGTACTCCGGATCGATGGAGACGGTAACGCGCACCCCGACAACAACCCGCCTGCCGGCTTCGACAAGCGCATCTACACCTACGGGCACAGAAACGTTCAAGGGATAGATTTTCGTCCGAGCGATGGCAGGGCTTTTACGTCGGAGCACGGGCCGTGGCATAACGACGAGATTACGGCATTGGTCAATGGTGGTAATGCCGGTTGGGATCCCGCGGAGAAAAGAGGTGGCCGAGGCGCATGCCCGGATATGTACTGCGGTTATGAGCCGAATCAGAAGGAAGGCATGAATCCTGCGATACGAGCTGCCTATACCCCGATGAGCGATACTCGTTTCAAGGATCTGATGCCGGCTGCCTGGAATAACAACGGTTATTCTCAAGGCACCGGATCTGCCGCATTCCTCAGGGGCAGCAACTGGGGTATCTATGAAGGTCGTTTGACGGTCGGCATCATGGGCATCGGCTTCGGTGGCACGCCGCCCGGATCCCGTATCGACATCATCGATATCAGGCCTGACGGATTGGGGATAAGTAGCGTTGTTCGCATGCCGCTCGAATTCTCGAAGCGATTCCGTGGCCTGGTGATGGGTCCGGACAATGCGCTGTATGCCGCTACCGATGAAGGTGAAATTTATAGAATCACGGCTGAAATGTAGAATTACAGCCGAAGAAGAAGTGAGCTGAATTGAATGCTCGCGTTACGCAAGTAGCGCGAGCATTTTTTATTCACCATCTATTCCCGACAAATTCATCGAGCCATTACTGACACAGGATGTCAGCCAGGCGTGCCGTTGCCGAATCGGCTTTGATAGACATCTTTGGCTTCGCACTGGTGTCCGTTGCCATTGCCGGGTTGGTCCAGTTTTTGTCGGTGTAAAACGTATTTTGCAGCGTGGTTTCCGAATTCTCGACGCAGTCTATTTTTATCAGGCTCTGATAGCTCGAGGCGGCCATCACCGAGGTCTTGTAACGAATCCTGTTCCACACGCGAACGAGATTGCCGTCCTTTTGTACTCGCGCGTCGTCGAAATAATAGACGTCACCGTTCGGCCTGGTCGAATACTCGACCCACTCTGCCATCGCATTGCACGAGAAGGGTAGCAGTAGTATGGGTAGTAGCTTTTTCAATTTCACGTCTCGCATCCAGGCAAAATGGTAGGCCATTGCCGCCGGGGCGTGCAACCGGGTTCCGGACGATCTGTAATAGTAATCGGGTCGGACCAAGGTAAGTCCCTGATTTGTATAATTTATGCTGCAAAAATTTGCCGTATCCGAGCCTTAAATGATCCTTTTCGACGTAAAAAAGGGGTACCTAAGCAAGGTTATGGTCATGAATGATCCCGTTAATTTCTTAGAGTCATGTTTTCGAGGGCAAAAACATGCGTTTAAGCCTTATATCCGGGCCGAATACGAGACAAAACCCTTCCCATTCAACAGGTTGCTGTGGTCCGACCCCGGTTAGGGTC
>JBFFXR010000130.1:0-8790 GCA_041569645.1 Gammaproteobacteria bacterium | reverse complement strand
CTCGAGGACCTCGATCCGATCGGCGTCGATCTGACGATGCCGGTCTACCGCTGCAGCGGCTGCGGCAAGGAGCAGCTCCATTCGCTCAAGGAAGTCCGCAAGTTGACGCCGGAAGCGCTCGCCCACGCGTTCCAGGACGCCGACATTCCGCCCGGCTGAGCGCCGCCGATCTCACCGGTGTTCGAACTCGACGAGGCCGGGACCGGAATTTTACTCTGACCCGAATTTCGATCAGGTTTGCGAGTTGTAACGGGTCCAGGGTTCGGGTTCGGGCGCGGGCCAGTCCGCATACCAGGTCTCGACGTGCGGCTTGACCGCCTGCACCGCGGCATGCCGCTCCGCCGGAAACGGTTCGGCTTCGAGCCGCGCGGCGAGCTCGACCGCGGCGGCCTCGAGATCGAAGCGCGTCGGCGCGCCGTCGGCCCACACGGTTTCGCCGCCGATCAGCACCCGGCGAATGTCGGCACGCCGCGCGCGCAAGACGATCAATTCCAGCGGGTCGGCCTCCGGCGACGCCCACGGCCAGCACAGCCGGCGGGTATCGAGAACGACGAGATCGGCGGCATATCCCGGTTCGAGCCGACCAAGCTGATGTTCGCTGCCGAGCAGTTTCACGCCGCTCGCGGTCGCCGCGGTGTAGACGTCGCGCGCCGAAGGTACCTCGCGCTCGATCCGCGGCTGCGCCTGCAGCCGCAGCGCGAGCCGCATCTCGGCAAACATGTCTTCGTCTTCGTGCAGCGTTGTTGCATCCATGCCGAGGCCGGTCGTGACGCCGGCATCGAGCAACGCCTTTAACGGCGCAATACCGGCGCGCAGGCGAAGGTTCGAGCTCGGGTTGTGACTCACCGCGGCACCGGTTTCGGCCATGACCTCGATCTCGGCCCGGTTCAGCCAGGTGCCGTGGGCAATCGTGAAACGCGGGCCGAGTACTCCGAGATCGCGCAGATGCAGCATCGTCGGTTGGCCGTAGAAGCGCTCGCCGTGGAGCTTCTCGTAGTAGGATTCGTTGACGTGCGTCTGGATGCCGCAGTCGTGGCGCGCGGCGGCGTCGGCGCAGCGCACCAGGCAAGCATCGCTGACCCATTGCGGACCGGGCGGGCCGTACCACAGTTCGACGCGGGGATGCCCGCCGATCTCGGCTTGCAGCTCCTCCATCACCGCGAAGTAATCGTCCTCGGTCAGCCGCTCCGGTCCCGGCAGCAGCGATTCGGCCTGCGCGCGAACCGCCGCCGGTAACGATGCGAGAAAGCGGTCATCCTCGCCATCGCCGGAAACCAGGTCGCTGCGTGACGCCATGCCGGGCGTCAGCGCGGCGCGAATTCCCGCCTCGTCGTAGGCGGCCAACGCCTCGCGCACGGTCCGGCCGAAACGCGCGGCGTCGCCGCCGGCGCTCATCATGTCGATCAGGCTGGTGACGCCGGCGCCGAGCTGCACGCCGGCGCTGACCAGCGTATTCAGCCGCCGGTCGACCGGTCGCAGCGCGTGCCAGGCGAGAATCCACGGCTCGAGCAGATCGTCGGACACGCCCTGCAGTAAAGCCGACACCGCGTGGCTGTGATGATGCGCGTTGACGAGGCCCGGTATTACGGCACTGTGTTCATCGCCGATTAGCCTAGCGTCGGGATGAGCCAGGTGCAGTTCGGCCCACGGGGCGATGCGCACGATTCGGCCCGCGTCGACCAGCACCGCCGAATCGACGCGCGGCTCGTCGTCCGCCGCGGTGATCACCCAGCGCCCCCGGACCAGGATCGATTCAGTCATGTTCGCCCTGCTCGGCGAGCCGTCCGGCCGGCGCCGCCGGCATACGGATCATCCACTGCAGCGGCGAGCGATGCCAGAGATACTCGACCAGCCGCGAACACCAGCGCTCGTAGGCAACCAGCGCCGGCTGTAACCATCGCGGCCAGCGTGCGGGATCGCGCACGAACAGGTCGGCCGTATCGAGCGGTTCGAAGCGTTCGAGCACCGGCGTCGCCTCGATGGAAGCGAGGTAGTCCGGCGGCACCTGTGGCATCTGTCGGTAAGCGTCGACGATGTAGTCGAGGTATTCGCGGGTCGGCTTGAGTCCGTCGACCACCCGCGTCGTGCGATAGTAGAAAAACTCGAACCCGTCGCCGTCGCAAACCAACTTGTCGTGCGCGCCGAGGAACGGCACGCCCTCGAAGTAATCCATGCGTAACGCGTCGCGCTCGAGGATCTGGAGCATGCGCCCGTAAACCGACTCGCCGGCCGCGGGATCGGCCGAGGCATAGCCGTGCTCGCGGTAGAATCCGGGCTGGCTGAAGCGCAACGCGGCGCCATCCAGACGGTAGTCGAAGGCGTCGAAAACCGCGATGCGACGCTGCGCCAGCACGTCTGCGCAAAGATTCGCGCCGAACGCGAAGTAGTAAACCTTGCGCCCGTAGCGCGGCCAGAACGCTCGCTTGAGATGCGCCCATTCGATGCCGAGTTTCCACAGGATGATGCGTAGCATGGCGGCCGCCGGTAATCACCTCGAGCTGTTTCGAACCGAGCCAAGGTATGCCGGAACAGTGACGGAATCAAGCCTGACGCTCTCGCCTCGAATTCGATGAAGCGCACAGGTCTCTGACAGCAAACCTGCGAGGGAGCATCGCCGCCTGCACAAACCCCGAGTAGATGACATTCCAATCGTTCAAAGGTAATGTAGGCCAGCACAATCAGGTACCTAGCGGGATTCTAGCCTCGGCGCCACGACAACCCGCTGATCGAGCTGACGCGAAAGATGACGCAAAAGGTGAAATCATGGGCCAAGTCTTCAGTCATTTAAAGCTGCGCACTCGTTTGTTGGTGGTACTCGCCTCCGTCGTGCTGATCCAGGCAGCCATCAGCGGCGGTCTCACCCTGCACTACATCAAACTCGTGCTCGAGGAACGCATCGGCGAGCAGGCCTTGCAACTTTCGAAGGTGGTTTCGGCGTTACCCCAGATCCGTCAGGGCCTGACGCAGCAGGATCCGGAACAGGTGCAGCGCTACGCGGAAATGATTCGTCAGCAAACCAATGCGCGTTTCATTGTCGTCGGCGACAGCGACGGGATTCGATTCTCACACCCGATCCCCGAACGCATCGGCAAACAGCGTGTCGGGGGCGATAACCAGCGTGCGCTGGATGGCGAGAGCTACGTCTCCCGCGCCGTCGGCAGCCTCGGACCTTCGCTGCGCGGTAAAACCCCGGTGCGGGACGATTCCGGCAACGTCATCGGCGTTACCAGCGTCGGCTATATGCTCGACAGCATCGACGAAACGATCGGCCACTACCAGAATGTCGTTCTGCAAATCGTCCTGATCTCGCTGGTCATCAGTATCGTCATCGCGGCCTGGACCTCGCGTTACTTCAAGCGAGTTCTCTTCGGTCTCGAGCCCGAGGAAATCGCCCGCCTGTTCGAGGAACGCAACACGACGTTGCAAGCCGTTCGCGAAGGCATCATCTCGATCGACGCGGACGGCGCGATCACGACGATCAACAAGACGGCAATCGACACTCTCGAGCTCGGCAATGCCGAGCTGCGCGGCCGCAACATCCGCTCGGTATTGCCGCAAAGCGACATGTGGCGCCTGTTGCAATCGGACCAGGCCGAGTACGATCGGGAAGTCATGGTCAACGGCAAGCGCCTGATCGTCAACCGGGTTCCGATAATCGTCGACGGCAAGGTTACCGGTGTAGTTTCGAGTTTCCGGCTCAAGGACGATATCGAGCTGCTGGGCCGTCAACTCAGCCACATCGAACAATATGCCGAAACGCTGCGGGCGCAAAGTCACGATTTCGCCAACAAATTGCACACGATCGCGGGATTGATCCAGATCAATGCCAATGACCAGGCGCTCGAATTGATCGGCCAGGAAAGCAAGGGCATCGAGGAGCTCGTCGGAGTGCTGACCTCTTCGGTATCGGACCCGGTTCTGGCCGGGTGTATTCTCGGTAAATACAATCGGGCACACGAACTGGGTCTCGAGCTGAAACTCGACCGAATGAGCCACATGGGACCTATCCCCCACCATATTCCGGTAGAGAACCTGGTTTCGATGCTCGGCAACATCATCGACAACGCATTCGAGGCGACACGTGCCAATCTGCAACGGGATGCAGCCGCCGATAACGCTATCCAGATATCGCTGAACGATTTCGGCGACGATCTCGTGTTCGAAATCAGCGACAACGGCGCGGGGATCTCACCGGGCACGCGAGAAGCAATTTTCGAAAAGGGGATCTCGTCGAAACCCGATCGAGGCCACGGTTACGGGCTCTATCTGGTGAAGACCTTCGTCGATGATCTGGCAGGCCAGATCACACTGGAACAGGGTGACGCCGGCGGCACTCGCTTCGTCGTCTACCTGCCCAAGCGTTTACGACACGCCGAAAGCGGCGGTGCACGGATCGGTTCGCATGGTTGAACCGGTGCGCATCCTGATCGCCGAGGACGATCGCCGGATCGCGGAGATCCAGCAGCGATTTCTCGAGCGCATGGACGGCGTCGAGGTGATCGGAATGGCTCACACGCTGCAATCGACCCGCGAAACGACCGAGTTGTTGCTTCCCGATCTGTTATTGCTCGACATTCAATTTCCCGACGGCAACGGGCTTGACTTCGTCAACCAGTTGCGCGAGGGCAAGCAGCAGACGGACGTTATCCTCGTGACCGCCGCGCGCGACGTCGAAATGCTGAAAACCGCGATTTACGGCGGCGTCTTCGACTATATCGTGAAGCCGCTCGTGTTCGACCGGATCCGCGAATCGCTCGAACGCTACCTCGAGCAGCGCGCTCGCCTCGGCGAGTTGGAGCGGATCGATCAAAGCGATATCGATGCCGTCCTGACCCGCGGCCGGGCGCCCGCGACCGACAGCGAACCCGCCTTACCCAAGGGCGTCGACCGCCTGACGCTGAACAAGGTTCGCGCATTTCTCGACGCGGCGCAGGACTCGATCGCCGCCTCGGAGGTCGGCGACAACCTGGGGGTCAGCCGCACGACCGCCCGGCGCTACCTGGAGTATCTCGTCAGCACCCGCGAACTCCAGGTCGATTTGAACTATGGCGGCGTAGGCCGGCCGGAACGCTATTATTCGAGGATCAGATAGCCTTATCGACGTCCCGATGACTCCTTGTCCACGAACCTCGCGCGGCGTAAACTTTATGAACTAAATGCCGGAAAAGAACAATAAAGACAATATCGACGCAAGCTTCCATCCGGCGTTCAACGACAATAAGATGGTTGGTTAAAACCGTAATTCGATAATCGGTAAAACCATCAGGAGGATATACTCATGAACGTAATTTCGATGTTGCGCCCGCGCGCGCTGCTTGGCACCGCCCTCGGCGCCGTGTTGAGCCTCACGGCAGTCAATCTGCAGGCCGCCGAACTCGAATCGATCCACTTTTTGATCCCCGGCGGCGCCGGCGGCGGCTGGGACGGCACCGCGCGTGGCACCGGCGAGGCATTGACTAAGTCCGGTCTGGTCGAAACGGCATCCTACCAGAACCTGTCCGGCGGCGGCGGCGGCAAGGCGATCGCGCACCTGATCGAAACCGCCGACCAGCAGGAAGGCACGCTGATGGTCAACTCGACGCCGATCATCGTGCGCTCGCTGACCAAGGTATTCCCGCAATCGTTTCGCGACCTGACGCCGATCGCGGCGACGATCGCCGACTACGGCGCATTCATCGTCAAGGCTGACAGCCCGATCAAGAGCTGGAAGGACGTCGTCGCGGGATTCAAGAAGAACCCGCGCAATATGAAGTTCGCCGGCGGTTCGGCCAAGGGCAGCCTCGATCACCTGGTGCCGGCGGCCGCGATCCAGGCCGAGGGGCTGGACCCGCTGAAACTGCGCTACATCCCCTACGATGCCGGCGGCAAGGCGATGGCCGGATTGCTGTCCGGCGAAGCCCAGCTGCTGTCGACCGGCCTCGGCGAGGCGCTCGAGATGGCCAAGGCCGGCCAGGTCCGGATTCTCGCGGTGACCGCGCCCGAACGCGTCAAGGAAGCGCCCGACGCGCCGACGCTGGTCGAGATGGGCAATCCCACCGTGTTCGCCAACTGGCGCGGCTTCTTCGGCGCGCCCGGCCTGTCCGACGCCAAGGCGGATCAATATGCGGCGGTGCTGGCGAAGATGTACGATACGCCCGATTGGGAAACCGTGCGCAAGCGCAACGGCTGGGTCAACGCGTTCAAGCCGCGCGCCGAGTTCGTCAAGTTTCTCGAGGAGCAGGAAAAGCTGATCGGCGAGCTGATGCGCAAGCTCGGCTTCCTCGAGGCCTAGGTCGGAATTCTGCCGGGGTTCGGGGCCATGGGTCCCGCCCCGGCCGAACCGGAGGTAAGTCATGACCTTGTCCAGGGAACGCATCGGCGCACTGTTCTTCCTCGTGCTGTCGATCTCTTACGGCTATTTCGCAAGCGAAATCCGCCTGCACCCGGGCGACGAATACGAGGCAATGACCGCGCGCACGCTGCCCTACGTACTGTCCGGGCTCGGCGTCGCGTTGTCGTTCGCGCTGTTGCTCGGCGGTAAACACGAGGCGCCGCCGGCCGGCACGCTGTCGCGACTGGACTGGAAGCCGGTTCTGATCCTGCTGGGGCTGACCCTGCTCTATGGACTCACGATCGACTGGCTGGGATTTTTACTCGCGACCACGCTGTTCCTGATCGCGGGATTTCGCACGCTCGGCGAGAAGCGCCTCAAAATTCTGCTCGGCGTCGCGGTTCCGTTCGTATTCATCTTCTGGTTCGGCCTGACCCAGATGCTCGATATCTACCTCGCGCCCGGCCGGATTTTCGGAGGATAGGACGATGCTCGAAGGAATCCTGACAGGCCTGCAAACCGCGATCCAGCCGACCAACCTGTTCATGGTCGTGCTCGGCTGCTTCGTCGGCACTTTCATCGGCATGCTGCCCGGCCTCGGCCCGGTATCGGCGATCGCGCTGATGATCCCGATCACCTACGGCATCGACCCGGCTTCCGGCATCATCCTGATGGCCGGCGTCTATTACGGCGCGATCTTCGGCGGCTCGACCTCGTCGATCCTGATCAACGCGCCGGGCTGTTCCGGCACCGTCGTCACCGCCTTCGACGGCTACCCGCTCGCCGCCAGCGGCCAGGCCGGCAAGGCGCTCGCGCTGGCCGCCTACGCGTCTTTTACCGGCGGCACGATCTCGGCGATATTTCTGCTGGTCGCGGCGCCGATGCTGGCCAACGTGTCGCTGAGTTTCCAGTCGGCGGATTACTTCGCGCTGATGGTGCTCGGCCTGTCGGCGGTGGCCGCGTTTAGCGGCAAGGGCCAGGTGCTGAAGGCGATGATCATGACCGTATTTGGATTGATGCTGTCGACCGTCGGTACCGACCGCGCGACCGGCGTCGAGCGTTTCACCTTCGGCTCGATCGACCTGCTCGACGGCATCAGTTTTTTATTGCTCGCGATGGCGACCTTCGCGCTGGCCGAGGCCCTGATGTCGGTGCTCGAGCGCGCTAGCCACGGCGCCGAAACCCAGGACATGAGCAAGCTCGGCAGCATGAAGCTGAGCAAGGCCGAAGTCAAAGAGGTCGCGCCGACCGTCGCCCGCTCGTCGGTGCTCGGTTTTCTCGTCGGCGTGCTGCCCGGTGCCGGCGCGACGATCGCGGCTTTTCTCGCTTACGGCGTCGACCGCAACCTCGCGCCGGCCGACAAGAAGGCCGAATTCGGTAGCGGCTCGCTGCGCGGGCTCGCTGCGCCCGAGTCCGCCAATAATGCCGCGTCGTCGGGCTCGTTCGTGCCGTTGCTGACGCTCGGCATCCCCGGCTCGGGCACCACCGCGATCATGCTCGGCGCGCTGATCTCCTACGGCATCCAGCCCGGTCCGCGCCTGTTCATCGACAACCCCGAAGTCTTCTGGTCGGTCATCATCTCGATGTATTTCGGCAACGTCGTGCTGCTGATCCTGAACCTGCCGCTGATCCCGTATATCTCGCGGCTGCTGATCATTCCGCGGCCGGTCCTGATCCCGATGATCCTGTTGTTCTCGATCACCGGCGTCTACCTCGTGTCGTTCAACTCGATGGACATCCTGATCATGGTCGGCATTTGCGCGCTGGCGATATTCCTGCGCCTGCTGAGCTTCCCGATGGCGCCGCTGCTGCTCGGATTCATTCTCGGCGGCATGATGGAAGACAACCTGCGCCGCGCGCTGCTGATCAACGATGACAGCCTCAGCTTCCTGTGGGAGCGTCCGATCACGCTGACGATCATGCTGATCACGCTAACGGTGCTGCTCGCGCCTCTGTTCCAGCGCACCCTGCGGCGTCTGTTTTCGCTCGACTCCCGCGCGAGCGCCGAGGAACTCACGATCGACTGACCATTGCCAACCGATTAAACCGCTGACCTCGATCGCGGCCTGCCGCGGCCGGGTCGGCTGTGCTAGGATCGCGGGATTCTTACGGGAACTTGCACATGGCCTGGCAGAACCAAGTATTGCGCGTCGATCTCGGCTCCGGCGACTGCAGCGTCGAGCCGCTCAACCGCGACTGGGCCGAAGACTATCTCGGTCAACGCGGGCTCGGCACGAAGTATTTCACCGCCGAGGTCGATCCTGAAATCGACCCGCTGTCGCCCGACAACAAGTTGATCATCGCGACCGGCCCGCTGACCGCGACCACCGCGCCGACCGGCGGGCGTTCGTCGGCCGTGACCAAGGGCGCGCTGACCGGCGCGATCGCGGCGTCGAACACCGGCGGCATGTTCGGCGCCGAGCTCAAGCTCGCCGGTTACGATCTGCTGATCGTCGAGGGGCGTGCGGAAGCGCCCGTGT
>JBFFXR010000129.1:0-8816 GCA_041569645.1 Gammaproteobacteria bacterium | reverse complement strand
GGGCGCGTGCACGCGCGGGTCAGCTGCAACATCGCACGTGAGTTCGGCGTTTTCCTGAGCGTGTCGCTGAAAATTTAGCCGCGCTTTTCGAGGCTGATCCGGCGCGACACCCAGGCGGGCAGTTCGTCAACCTCGGCCGACTTGAGCGCTGCCTGGATCGCGTCGGGCATCGCCACGGTGCGCTGCTCGCGCGTGCCGTAATGCAGGGCCATGAACTCGGCGGTCGCGCACAGGGCGTCGTCGACCAGCATGCGATGCGCGAACCAGATGCGCTTGGCGTCGGATCCCAGCATCAAGGTCTCGATATTCATCGTTGCCGGCATGCGCACGTCACTGAGATAACGCAGGTGCGTCTCGACCGTGTAGATCGCGCAACCGGTCGCGTCGAAGTAGTCGGTGCCGATGCCGAAGTGATCCTGCATGATCCAGGTCGCGTTGCTAAACGGCACGAGGTAGTAGGCCTCGTTGAGATGACCATAGTGGTCGAGCCAGGCTTGCTGCAGCGGCTCGGAGTGCAACTTGAGAATCGTCATGTCCGGATCCGGTTTGGCGAGTCGGCGCCCGAGTATAACCGATCGCAGTGCTACCGGCAGGCAGTGATCGAATTACGCCGTATTGGCGTATTCAACCGGGTTTGCAGATAGTAGAATCGCGCGATGCCGAACGTCATCGAAGTCCAGTCCCTGGCGAAAACCTACGCCGGCGGGTTCGAAGCCCTGCGCGCGGTCGACCTCGAAATCGAGGCCGGCGAGATTCTCGCGCTGCTCGGTCCCAACGGCGCCGGCAAGACGACGCTGATCTCGATCATTTGCGGCATCGTCACGCCGAGTGCCGGCAGCGTGCGTGTCGCCGGAAACGACATCATCGCCGATTACCGCATCACTCGCGAACTGATCGGCCTGGTGCCGCAGGAGCTGACACTCGGCGCCTTCGATTCGGTCTGGAACACCGTCAACTTCAGCCGCGGGCTGTTCGGCAAGCCGCCGGATCCCGCCTATATCGAGCAGCTGCTGAAGGACTTGTCGCTGTGGGAAAAGCGTGAAAACGAGCTGCGCACGCTGTCGGGAGGCATGAAGCGCCGCGTGCTGATCGCCAAGGCACTGTCGCACGAACCGCGCATCCTGTTTCTCGACGAACCGACCGCCGGCGTCGACGTCGAGCTGCGCCAGGACATGTGGAAAATCGTGCGCCGGCTCAACGACTCCGGCGTGACGATCATCCTGACGACGCACTACATCGAGGAAGCCGAGGAAATCGCCGACCGCGTCGGCGTCATCGATCACGGCAAGCTGCTGCTGGTCGACGACAAGAAACGCCTCATGCACCAGCTCGGCCGCAAGCAATTGCTGATCGAACTGAAGCACGCGATCGACGCGGTGCCGGCGGCACTTGCCGAGTACGGCCTCGAGCGCTCGGCCGACGGTACCTGTCTGACCTATACCTACGATACGCAGGGCGAGCGCACCGGCATTACCGCGCTGCTGCAGGATCTGCACGGCGCGGGGCTCGCGCTCAAGGATCTCAAGTCGAGCCAGAGTTCACTAGAGGAAATTTTCGTCAGCCTGGTGAGCAGCAAATGATCAATTTCCAGGCGGTTCGCGTCATCTACAAGTACGAAATGCTGCGCGCCTGGCACACGCTGCTGCAGACGATCGAATCGCCGGTGATCTCGACCTCGCTGTATTTCATCGTCTTCGGCGCCGCGATCGGCTCGCGCATCCAGGAAATCGAAGGCGTGTCCTACGGCGTCTTCATAGTCCCGGGACTGGTAATGTTTTCGTTATTGACGCAGAACATCTCCAACGCGTCCTTCGCCATCTTCTTCCCGAAGTTCACTGGCACGATCTACGAAATCATGTCGGCGCCGATCTCGTTTTTCGAGATCATCGTCGGCTACGTCGGCGCGGCCGCGTCGAAGTCGCTGATCGTCGGCGTGATCATCCTGCTGACGGCCAACCTGTTCGTCGACCTGCGCGTCGAGCACCCGCTGGTGATGCTGCTGTTCCTCGTGCTGACCTGTATCTCGTTCAGCCTGTTCGGCTTCATCATTGGCCTGTGGGCGACGAACTTCGAGAAGCTGCAGCTGATCCCGATGCTCGTGATCACGCCGCTGGTATTTCTCGGCGGCAGTTTTTACTCGGTCAATATGCTGCCGCCGTTCTGGCAGACGGTGACCCTGTTCAATCCGGTGTTGTACCTGATCAGCGGCTTTCGCTGGAGTTTTTTCGAGGTCGCCGATGTCAGCGTCGGCATCAGCCTCGGCATGATCACGTTGTTTCTGCTCGCCTGCCTCGCGCTGGTCTGGTGGATGTTCAAGACCGGCTACCGGCTGCGCCCCTAGGATAGAAGGCTGCTGAATCTGGTTACCGCGGAAACCTTCGGCGAGTGGATGTGTGGTGGACGCGGAGTCCGCCGCGACAGGGTCGTAATGTCATTGGCCGTACCGACGCCTGCTCGATGTCGGTAACGGGTTGCGAAGACTGAATACCGCAATGCCTATGCAAGCCCTGTGAAATCTGCGCCCTCGGGCGTGGTAGGTTTCGGCGGGAAGTATCGGGGATTGACCTGACGGTCGTGGAACGGGAATGAAAGGCCGACGCGGGTCGGAAACCCGCGCCGGCCGGGCAGTTTTTAGCTCTGCCAGAAGAACTTCGACGCTTCGCGATCGACTTCGTGCCGGGTCAGGCCGATGTCGTTCAGCATGCGATCGCCCATCTGCCGCAGCAGGCGGCGTTCGCCCGAGCGACGCGCCCAGATGCCGATCGTCGTGGACACTTTGGCCGCGAAAGCTTCGACGCGTTCAACCGCTGCGAAGACCGATGCGGCGATGTCCATGTCTTCAATGAAATGGAAGTGCTTCGCTTTTAAAGTGCTCATGGTTAGCTCCTGTTTACCACTACCGGTGGCGGAATTGCCAGCGGCGTTTTCGTTACGGTGGGTAATATAGGCACGTAACTGTGATAATAACAGAGCCAGATAAAATGAAATTTATACAGTACAGTTTTGCGGTACAGATTCGGATTCAAATGACTTTTGTGAAGCAGTTCACAGGGCATTCTTGACGCAGTTTTGACAATCCATGCCATGCGCTCGAGGCTTTATAAGAAACTGTTCGTAAGTAATTGAATTAAATCAAATTATTAGATCAAATAAAAAAGGTTTTCGGAGCGCGAAATAGGCACATTATGCGCCGAGTTCGAGGCTTCGAGCTAACAGTTTCAATTAATTCCGAAACTGTACTGGTCGTACGATATTCAATCTATTTTCAGCACGGTAGCGCCGGTGGTTTCGCGCGCCTCCAGTCGTCGATGCGCCTCGGCGCATTGCTCGAGCGGCAAGACCTGGTTGACGTGAATCTCGACCTTGCCGCTCGCCACCGCGTCGATCAGGCGCGCGGCGCCCTCGTCGAGCAGCGCGCGCGTCGAAATGTGCGTCGCCAGCGTCGGCCGGGTCACGTAGAGCGATCCCTTGCCGGCGAGGATCAGCGGGTCGAACGGTTCGACCTTGCCGCTCGCATTGCCGTAGGTCGCGAGTACACCGAACGGTCGCAACGAGTCGAGCGAAGCCTCGAAGGTCGCCTTGCCGATCGAGTCGTAGGCCGCCGCGACGCCCACGCCGTCGGTAATCTCGCGCACCCGGGTCGGAATATCCTCGTCGCGGTAGAAAATCGCGTGGTCACAACCGTTGGCGCGCGCAAGCTCGGCCTTTTCCTTGGAGCCGACGCAACCGATGACCGTCGCACCGAGCTGCTTCGCCCACTGGCACAGGATCAGGCCGACGCCGCCGGCGGCGGCGTAGACCAGAATCGCGTCGCCGGGCTTGACTGGGTAGGTGCGAAACAGCAGATAGTGGGCGGTCAATCCCTGCAGCATCATCGCCGCCGCGGTCAGATCGTCGATCGAATCCGGCATTTTCACCAGCCTGTCGGCATCGACCACGCGCGCCTCGGCGTAGGCGCCGAGAATCATCGGGTAGGCGACGCGATCACCGACCGCCAGGTCGTCGACGCCGTCGCCGAGCGCGTCGACTTCGCCGACCGCCTCCATACCGAGGATTGCCGGCAGGTCACCGACCGGGTACAGGCCGGTGCGGCCGTAGACGTCTATGTAATTGAGCCCGCAGGCGCGCTGTTTCAGACGGACCTGGCCGGGACCGGGGTCGCCGACCTCGACTTCTTCCCAGCGCAAAACTTCCGGACCGCCGGTTTCGTGAATGCGAATCGCCCGTGTCATGTCAATCTCCTGGTTCGAATAGCGCGACGATGCCTCAATCGGCTGGCCGGATCAAGCGTCTTCGGATTTGAATCGCAGCGACAGCAAGACCATCGAAACGACCAGGATCACGCCGCTCCACTGCACGATGCTCAGTACCTCGGCGAGCACCAGTCGCGCGAGCAGGATCGATACCACCGGCTCGAGGTTGAGCAGGAAGGCCGCGCGCGCCGCCGGCAGTCGCGCCAGCGCCTCGAACTGGCTGAGGATGGCGACGATGTAAAATACGGTCGCCGCGGTCAACGCGAGCATTCCGCCGATACCGGCAGGCCACGCGAGGTTGCCCGGCATCAACGGCAGGATCAGCAGCAAACCGGCGGTATTGATCCAGAAGGTTATCGCCAGGGGCGACATGCGCGGCGCCACGCGCGCGCCGCAAACGAAGGTGAACGCGGCGCCGAGGCTGGCCGCCGCGGCGAGCAGCAGGCCCGCCGGCGCGAGCCGGACTACGCCGCCGGACAGCGCGAGGTACAGGCCGAAGAAGGCACCGCCGAACAGCGCGATCAGCGCCGCCGACGGGCGCAGCTCGCGGCGCAACAGCGAATAGCCCAGCACCAGCAGCGGGTAGAGGTAGAGGATCAGCACCGCGAGGCTGACCGACAGCGTCTCGACCGAGCGCAGGTAACAGATCATCGCACCCGACCAGATCAGACCGAGCGCGGCCAGCGGCAGGCGGTCGCGCGGCGCGACGCGAAAACTCCCGCGGCGCACGAGCATGACGGCACCGAACACCAGCGTCGACGCGAGAAAGCGCATCAGCATCAGCGTTAGCGCGTTGCCGCCGTCGGCGTACACGAGTTTGGCCTGGGTCGTGATCGCGCCGAGGCCGCAGGCGGTGACGAGCGCGAACAGCAAACCGGCGGCGCGGGGCGATAGCGAGCGCATGGCGCGCACTATAGCGATCCGACCGGAGGCTTGCCAGCGCGTCGCGAATTGGCTATTTTGCGGACCATCAGGCCTCCGCGAACGCGCCATGACGAAAACCCGCTTACCCGATATCCTGGTCGACGCCGACTGGTTGAACTCGCATCTCGCGGCCGACGACCTGATCGTATTCGACGCCAGTTGGCACCTGCCGACCAGCGGCCGCGACGGCCTCGCGGAATGGCGCCGGGCGCATATCCCGGGCGCGCGGTTCTTCGATTTCGACGGCCGCATCCGCGATCCCGCGAGCGATTTACCGCATATGTTGCCGGACGAGGATTTATTCGGTCGCGAAGTTCGGGCGCTGGGCTTATCGCAGGACAGTACGGTCGTGATTTACGATGCGCTCGGCATGTACTCGAGCCCGCGCGCATGGTGGATGTTGCGCGCGATGGGCTGCGAGCATTGCGCGCTACTCGACGGCGGCCTGCCGGCCTGGCGTGACGCGGGCTACCCGCTGGCGAGCGCCGACGGTGACCGCGTTTATCCTCCCGGAAACTTCATTGCCCGACTCGATGCGTCGCTAATCGCCGACGCGTCGGCGGTGCTCGCCGCGCTCGACGATCCGGCGGCGCTGGTGCTCGACGCGCGTCCGGCCGAGCGCTTTAGCGGCGCGGCCGACGAACCCCGGCCCGGTCTGCGCCGCGGGCACATGCCGGGTGCCGTCAACCTGCCGTTCGATGAATTGTTCGCCGATGGCCGGTTTCGGCCCAGGGGCGAGCTCGAGGCGATTTTCGCCGGGCATCTGCAAAACCGCGAGCGTGCGATCGCGAGCTGCGGCTCGGGGGTAACCGCCTGCGTGCTCGCGTTCGCCGCCGTGCGCGCCGGCTACAACAACGTCGCGGTCTACGACGGCTCGTGGAGCGAGTGGGGTCGGCCCGGGGATCTGCCGGTCGTCACCGATTAGCCTGGACATTGCACCGGCATTCCGAACGATAATGCCGGACTGGCGCAATTGAGCGAGTTGGTGCCGGAACAGGTTCCGAGCCGGTTACAGTCCGTACTCCGGTCTTACACCCTGAAAAATTCTCATCAGTTTAAGAAATTGGTCAAGTTACGAACCGGCTCGGGAGCGACTGGTGCGAAATTCGGGCTAGAGCACTCGCGGCAGCTCGCCTATGTCGTCGAGCACGAGATCGGCCAGCGGCTCGAGTTCGGCGCGCGTGCTGGTGCCGGTCAGCACGCCGACGCACAGCCCGGCGCCGGCATTGCGCCCCATCTCGATATCGTGGCGGTTGTCGCCGACCACGACGACTTTCGCCGGCTCGGTAGCGAGCGCGCGGCAAAATGCCAGCACCATGCCCGGCGTGGGTTTGATCCCGTGCCCGCTGTCGTAGCCGGCGAGAAAATCAAACAGCTGCAACACGTTGAAATCCTGTAGCGTATTCTCGATGCCGGCCTCGCTGTCGGCGGTCGCGACGCCGAGGCGCAAACCGGCGGATTTCAACCTCGCGAGCGTCGCGACCAGCCCTTCGACCGGCGTCGCGGCGCGCCCCCCCTGTTCGCGAAAAATCGCATTCAGTCGTTCCGCGAGCGCGTCGACCTCGGCGTCGAGGCCGCATTGCGTGGCCCAGGCCGCGGCGATCTGCCGGTTATTGCCGGCGGCAAGCAGGCTGCCGCCGGCAAAGCGGCTTTTTTCCGGATCGTAGCCGTTCGCGGTCAGCAACGAATCGGCCAGGTCGGCGTCGCCGCCGGCGAATTCGGCTGCCGCCACGCGGTAGATCGGCAACCAGGTGCGGTTGAAATCGAGCAGCGTGCCGTCCTTGTCGAACAGGACGCCGAGATAATTCATGTGTCGGCCTCGAGCCGGTAGAGCGTGCTGTAGAGCCCGTCGAGGTCGCTGTAGGCGCCCTGCAAATGCCGCGTACCGGCAGCGGAGTAGGCGCGCCGCGCGTGCAGCACGCGGGTATTGTCGAACAGCAGGCATTGACCGGGCGCGAGCCGGAATTCGAGCTGCAGGGTTTCGCGGCCGAGGATTTCGGCGAAATGCCTATAGGCCGGATAGAATTCCGCGAGCCGCGCCGGCGTTAACCTCAGGGTATCGATCGAGCGGTTGTTGTAGCGGACCTTGACGACGTCGCCGTGGTCGTCGAGCTCGACCAGCGGCGCCCGCGCGCGCAGGTCGGCGTCGGCGTCGACGAAGCGAAAATCGATCCAGGTCTCACCGAGCAGGCGAAAATGTTCGGCGTCCTCGTCGCGCAGGACCCGCGCCGCCATGAAACCGTCCTGCAGGATCGATTCGCCGCCCTCGGTCGTCGATTCGAGGCAGTGCAGCAACTGCACGCCGGGCACCGGATCGCGATACGGGTTGTCGAGGTGACAGCCCAGACCGCGATTGGTGTAGGCGAGATTGTTCGCGTCGACGCGGCTGCGAACTTCGAACAGCGCGCCGTAGTTGGTTTCGCGCACGTAACCGAAGCGCGCGATGATGTCGAGTACCTGGCCAGCGCGGCAAGGTACCTCGTCGAGTAGCACGAAACCGAAGTCGCGCACCGCAGCGAGCCCATCGCGCAACGCCGCGCCGCCGGCGGCAAACGCGGGGTAGGCGACGCGCGGTGGACCGGCGGGAAAATCGCCGCCCTGCCACAGGATCTTGGCGGCCGCGGCGCGATCGCCCGGCAGCGGGCTGGTGGTAGGCGCATTGCGCCGAATCCAGCCGGCATCGAATTCCGAACGGTGGCCGTCGGGCGCGAATTCAACGACGATGCCCGCGCCGGCGAGATCGGCGCGCGCGATCGCGATCGCGGGCGGAATATCGGTAATGTCGACGAGTCGCTGGCCGCTGGTCGGGTCGCGGCATTCCGGCCCGCGACAATGGTCGCGCAGCCACAGCGCGGGCAGGCGGCAGGAGTCGCCGTCGGTCCAGGTGATTTCGAGCGCCTCGGTGTCATGGCGCAGCTGCGCGATCGCGCTCATGTCAGCTTCGCAGCAGTCTCTGCAGCCGATTGCGATAGGCGGTGACCGGCTCGATCGCGAGGCCGTCTACCTTGCCGTCGTCATCGTAGAGCCGCACGCGCAGCGCGTCGCGATGGTGCGGGTTGCGCTCGAAGGCTTCGACCTCGGTCGTGCTCATCGGCCCGCCCTGGACCTCTAGCGATTGCACCGAGGCCGGCGAAAGCCGGCCGAAGTATTCGCCGTCGACGGCGCAGAGATAACGCTTGGCGGCAACGTGCAGGCGAATCGGTTCGGTCACCTCGGGGGGATAGAAACGTGCGAGGAAATCGGCGCCGATCGCCTCGTGATCGTTATCGATGCCGTTTTCGAGCGCATCGATCGGGTGCTCGCCGATGAAATGGCCGATGTCGTGCAGCAGCGCGGCGAGCACCAGATGATCGGGCGCGCCGTCGGCGACCGCGCAGGCCGCGGTCTGCTCCATGTGCGCCTTCATGCTGACGGCCTCTCCCATGTATTCGGCTGAGCCGCGGGTTGCGAACAAGTCGAAGATGTAGTCGGTCAGATCGCTCGCCACCATCGCTTGCGGGGTCATGCGTTGCCTCCGGAGATCTCGTTCGAGGCCGCAATTGTGCGGCAGTTTCAGGCGCGAAACAATTGCCGCCGTGCAGCGGCGATTTCGAACGGGTTGTAGACCGCGATATCTTGGCGCCGCAGCAGCGCCGCGGT
>JBFFXR010000128.1:0-8818 GCA_041569645.1 Gammaproteobacteria bacterium | reverse complement strand
TGCCCGTGGGGCGTGACTTACCTGCCGGCTTTCGGCAAGGGTATTCGCGCCGGGCTCGACGAGCTCGCGCCGCTGCTGCTCGGCCGCGATCCGCGCCAGGCGGACGCGCTCGATCGCCTGCTCGACCTGGCGCTGCCCGGCCATCCCTATGTCAAGTCGGCGCTCGACATCGCTTGCTGGGATATCGCCGCACAGGCCGCCGGCCTGCCGCTGTGCGAAGCGCTCGGCGCGCGCGAACCCGACCCGGTGCCGATCGCATCAAGCGTGTCGACTGGCACAGCGGACGAAATGCTCGCCGAGATCGAACGGTTTCGCGAGTCCGGCTACCGCGTGCATTCGGCCAAGGTCGGCGCCGACGTCGACGCGGACATCGAGCGAATCAGCCACCTCGCCGCCAACGAGCGCGCCGGCGAGATCATCTTCTACGACGTCAACCGCGCGTGGCTGCCGCGCGAAGCGATCACCGTCATGAACTCGGTCGAAGGTCTGAGTTCATGGTTCGAGCAACCCTGCGAGACGCTCGACGAGATCGCGCAGGTGCGCCGCAATACGCATTATCCGATCGGGATCGACGAGGGCCTGCACACGATGCAGGACTTGCTCCGCATCCAGCGCGACGGCATCGCCGAGCTCGTCAACATCAAGCTCAACCGCGCCGGCGGGCTGACAAAGGCACGCCGCATGCGCGACTTTTGCCTCGCGACCGGCATCACGATGCTGATCATGGATACCGGCGGCACGGTCGTCGCCGACACCGCGGTCGCGCACCTCGCGCAAACGATCCCCGCCGCGTCCTGCCTCGGTGTCTGGTCGTGCCAGGAAATGGTCGGCTTCGACCCGGCGCCCGGCGCCGGCGCGCGCAACGTCGGCGGCTGTTTTCTCGCGCCCGATCTGCCCGGCCTCGGCGTCGCGCCCGAACTCGAGCGGCTCGGCGAACCGGTTGCGATCTACGCATGAGCAATCCGAACGCGATTGCCTGTATCTCGGTCTACCAGGTGCGCTTACCGTTCACCGGCTACGGCAGCCGCTGGGTCGGCCGCGCGCGACCCGACCATTACGACAGCACGATCGTCACGCTCGATACCGAGTCGGGGCTGGTCGGTGTCGGCGAGTCCTGCCCGATCGGCGCGATCTACCTGCCGGCTTTCGCCGGCGGCGTGCGCGCCGCGCTCGCCGAACTCGCACCGGCGCTGCTCGGCGAGGACGCAACGCAAATCAATCGCATTCACCGCGCCATGAATGACGCGCTCTACGGCCACGGTTACGCCAAGGCGGCTATCGACATCGCCTGCTGGGACCTGCTCGGCCAGCACTGCGCGCAGCCGGTCAGCACGCTGCTGGGCGGCCGATTCGCGGCCAGGATTCCGGCCTACGCGCCGATCCCGCTGCGCGCGGTCGGCGAAATGGTCGATACGCTGCGGCGCAAGCAAAGCGAGGGATTTACCCGCTTCCAGATCAAGATCGGCGCCGATCCACTCGACGATATCGAGCGCGTGCGCGCGCTCGTTGCCGCCGGCCTCCCTGGTGACCGGTTTATCGCCGACGCCAATTGCGGTTATTCGCTGGCCGATGCGCGGCGCGCGATCGACGGACTCAACACGTTCGACGTCTACGTCGAGCAGCCCTGCGCGAGCTACGAAGAATGTCTGTCGATCCGGCGGCTGTGCCGGCGGCCGTTCATTCTCGACGAACTCATCGACGGGCCGCGTGACCTCGCGCGCGCGCTCGCCGACGACGCGCTCGACGCGCTCGTCATCAAGCTGACGCACGCCGGCGGGCTCGCTCCGGCCCGGCTGTTGCGCGACATCGCGCTCGCGCGCGGCCTCGAGATGCGCATCGAGGACACCGCCGGCAGCGAAATCGCGCGCGCCGCGCAGGCGCAGCTCGCGGCGGCGACGCCGCTGTCCGCCCAACTCGGGTCGTATAGCTTTCAGAACGATCATCCGCCCGTGGCGGATGGCGCGCCCGAGGTCATCGACGGCAAACTGATCCTCAACAATCGTCCCGGGCTGGGCGTAACGCCGAAGCCCGAGACGCTCGGCATTCCGCTCGCGGTCTACGCCTGAGGTCGTGGCGATGATCATTACCGAAATCACGGTCTACCAGGTCGACCTGCCGTTCGCGCGCGGTACCTACAAACTATCGGGTGGTCGCAGCTGGAACAGGCTCGACACGACGGTGATCCGGATCGATACCGACGCCGGGCTCGTCGGCTGGGGCGAAACCTGTCCCTTCGGTCCGAATTACCTCGGCGCCTTCGCCCGCGGCGCGCGCGCCGGCATCGCCGAACTTGCGCCGGGGCTGATCGGTCTCGATCCGAGCCAGCCCGCCGTTGTCTACGCGCACATGGACGATCAGCTGCGCGGTCACGCTTACGTCAAGCACGGCATCGACATGGCGTGCTGGGACCTGCTCGGCAAGCTCGCGCGGCAGCCGCTGTACACGTTGTTCGGCGGCATGCTGTACGACTTTCCGCCGACCTCGGGCTGGATTCCGCCGGCGCACGGGCCGTGGATGGACGAACTGATCGCGCGCCATCGCGCCGAGGGTTGCCGCCAGTTTTCGACCAAGGCGAGCGGCGATCCCGAGGCCGATATCGATTTCCTGCTGCGCCTCGGCGAGATCATGCTGCCGGGAGAAACCGTCAAGTTCGACGCCAACGGCGGCTGGCGCGTCGACCAGGCGTTGCGCGTGCTGCGCGTGACGAATTCGGTCGAGGCCTACTTCGAGGAACCCTGCGGCAGTTACGCGGAAATCCGCGCGCTGCGGCGCAGCGTCGACCGGCCCGTCGTGCTCGACGAGTGCCTGCTCGATCTGGACACGATCCTGCGTGCGCACGCTGACGGCGTGTGCGACGGCATCAATCTCAAGATCGGGCGCGTCGGCGGGTTGACCCCGGCGCTGCGAATGCGCGACCTGTGCACGGCGCTGGGTATTCCGTTTTACGTGCAGTGCACCGGCGGCAGCGGCATCACGCAGGCGGCAATCGTCCACCTCGCGCACGCTTGCGCGCCCGAACGACTGCTCTATCTGTGGGATATCGGCGACCTGGTCTCGCTAGACACGGTCGCCAACCCGGTACCGCGCAAGGACGGCCGCATGCACGCGCACCAGCTGCCCGGCCTAGGCGTCGAGCCGCTGACCAAAGTTCTCGGCGAGCCGGTCGCGGTGTATAGTTGACGCGTTTGGCGCGGCCGATTGAACCCCCGGGTGTCGCGGCGCCGATAGAGACAGACGACTCGAAAGCATGCTACCCGACGCACAAAACATCGACCTGCATCCGGTTGCCGATGCCGCGACCGTGCGCGAGCAGGTGCCGGTCATCGATATCGGCGGCCTGCGCCGCGACGCGAATTCGGCGGCGGCGCGCAGCGCGATCGAGCAGATCGCCGTGGCCTGCCGCGACTGGGGATTCTTCCAGGTCGTCGACCATGGCATCGACGCCGCGCAGATCGACAAGGTCTGGTCCGAGACCCGCGCTTTCTTCGCCCGGCCGGCCGCCGACAAGCTCGCGATCGTGCGCGACAAGGCGAATCCGTGGGGCTTCTACAACAACGAGCTGACCAAAAATCAGCGCGACAAGAAAGAAGTCTTCGATTTCACCCGCGAGGGAGTCGACCCGATCTACCGCCAGCAAAATCGCTGGCCGGCCGGGCGGCCCGGGTTCCGCGCGACGATGCTCGGCTACCTCGAAGCCTGCACCCGTCTCGGGCTCGAATTGCTCGAAGGGCTATGCCTCGGGCTCGATCTGCCGGGCGATTTCATGCGCCAGGATTTCGCCACGCGGCATACCGGCTTCGTGCGCCTCAATTACTACCCGGTCGCCGACCCGATGCGCGGGCTCGACATCGAACACTTGCCGGTCGCCGACCTTGGCGTGCACCACCATACCGACGCCGGCGCGCTGACGGTGCTGCTGCAGGACGACGTCGGTGGTTTGCAGGTTTACCGCGATGGCTATTGGTACGCGATCCCGGTGGTCGACGGTGCGCTGGTGATCAACACCGGTGACATGATGCAGGTCTGGTCGAACGACATTTACCGCGCCGCGGTTCACCGCGTGCTGGCGATGGAATCGCGCGACCGCTACAGCATCCCGTTTTTTTTCAACCCGGCCGCCGACTGCCGCATCGCGCCGCTGCCTGGCGTCGCCGACGATGCCAACCCGCCGCGCTACCGCGAAATCATCTGGTCCGAATTCCGCGGCCAGCGCACCGACGGTGACTTCGCCGACTACGGCACCGAGGTGCAAATCTCGCAGTTCAGAATCTGACCCGCCTTCGCCGTTACCGCCGATGAGCCGTTACCGTCCGCCCGAAGCACGAAAATCCCCGTATATCACGCAGGCCGGAATGCGGCGACTCGAGGCCGAACAAAAAGAGATCTGGCGGCGCCGTCGCGAAGTCGTGACCGCGCTGGCCGCCGCCGCGGCCGAGGGCGATCGTTCCGAAAACGCCGAGTACATTTACCGCAAGAAGGAATTGCGCGAACTCGACCGGCGCATTCGTTACCTGCAAAAACGCCTGCCCGAGCTCAAGGTCGTCGCCGACAAGCCGGCCAACCGCGAGGCGGTCTTCTTCGGCGCCGAGGTCGAACTCGAGAACGAGGCCGGCGAGCGGGTGCGCTACCGTATCGTCGGCCCGGACGAGTTCGATCGCGAGGCCCACTACATCAGTGTCGATTCGCCGCTGGCGCGTTCGCTGCTCAGGCGCGAACTCGGTGACGAGGTCGAGGTCGACGTGCCGCGCGGTCGGATGACGTATTTTATCGGCGCGATCGCATATCCGGACTAGGGCTGCTCCGACGACCGGAACTGCCGCGCTTGCGGCATATTCGATATGGCACACCATCACGTCATTCCGGCTTTCGCCGGATTGAAGCGGTTCTTTTCTCCCCGCCCTCGTGGGCGGGTAAAAGAATTTCCACCGACCGTGAAAGCGAATCAGGACTTGGCGATGGCTTTCAGGTCGGTGGCGGGGTCGGCGATCTGCTCGGCCGGCGGGTGCTTGCCGGCCTCGATGATTATGCGGCCGAAGGCGTAGGCTTTCGGATCGTTCATCGCGTCGATCGCGAGCAGTCGCGCGTCGGCGTAATACCAGATCGACACGCAGCGCTCGTCGGTGGCGCGCCGCACGGTGCGGTCGAAGCCCTGGTTGAGGCCGACGATTTGCAACCGGCAATCGTACTGGTCCGACCAGAACCACGGCAGCGCGTCGTAGGTCGCATCCTCGCCGGCGAGCACGCGCGCGACCAGGTCGCCCTGGTCGGCGGCGTTTTGCACCGACTCGAGCCTTACCCGCGCGCCGTTGCGCACGAAGCTCGCGCAGTCGCCGGCGGCATATATGTTTGCGTCGGAGGTTCGGCACTGCGCGTCGACCGCAATGCCGTTGTCGCAGTCGAGCCCGGCCGCGGCGGCGAGATCGACGTTGGGCGCCGCGCCGATGCCGACCAGTACGAGATCCACGTCGATACGCTCGCCGGAATCGAATTCGGCGGCGCTGACGCGGCCGTTTGCCGCGTGCAGTTTTTTCAGCGCGGTCGCCTCGCGCAGGTCGACGCCGTGACTCGAATGCAGCTGGCGAAAATAATCGGAGGTCTCGGCTGCGGCGACGCGCTGCATGATGCGCTCGGTCATCTCGATCACGCAAACCTCGAGCCCGAGCGTACGCGCCGACGCGGCCGCCTCCAGGCCGATGTAGCCACCGCCGACGATCAGCAGTTTGCGCCCGGCGCGAAACTCCGGCGTTATCCGATCGATATCGTCGATCGTGCGCACCCGGTGAACACCGTCGAGATCGCCGCCGAGCGAGCCGGGCAACGCGCGCGCGTGCGCGCCGGTGCACAGCACGAGTTTGTCGTAGGCGATAGATTCGCCGGCGGCGGTTACGACTTCGCCTGCGTCCGGACGAATCTCGTCGACGCGGGTGTCGTAGCGAATCTCGATGCCGTTGTCGGCATACCAGTCACGCGGCCGGATGAACAGGCGCTCGCGCTCGAGTTGTCCGAGCAGGTATTTCTTCGATAGCGGTGGGCGCTGGTAGGGAGGATGCGATTCCTCGCCGAGTAGCAGCAGAGGTTGCGAACTTTCGAGCGCGACGTGGCGCGCGACCAGCGAGGCCGCGGCCTGGCCCGCACCGACGATGACGATCGGCGCGGCCATCGGTTTACTCGGGCTCCGGCACGTAGAGGATCAGGCCGTCGAGTTCGGGCGACGCGACGATCTGGCACGATAGCCGGCTATTGTCCTCGCGCTCGACGTCGGTCATTTCGAGCATCGTGTCCTCGATCTCGTCGACCTCGCCGGTCCGGTCGTACCACTCGGTGTCGACGAACACGTGGCAGGTCGCGCAGGACAGGCAGCCGCCGCACTCGCCCTCGATGTGCGGCACGTTGTTCGCGGTGGCGGCTTCCATCAGATTCAGTCCGTCCTTGACCTCGGCGCTGATTTCGCTGCCGTCCGCCAATTTCCAGGTAACTTTCGCCATGTTTCGAGATTACAGATAATGGATATAAAAGTCGCGTAATGTAGCCTTTTTCAGCTGCGCTGTCTTTTCGATTTCGTCCTGCTTGATCATCGCGAGGTTGCCGACGAGGTCCGCGCCTACCGCCGCGACCAAATCGGTATCGGCCTGCAATTCGGCCAGCGCCGCGGCGAGGTCGTCGGGCACGCCGTCCTCGGCGTCGTGATTCTCGAGGCAATCAGCGGTCTCGGCCGGTGGCAGCGGATACTTTTTCTCGACGCCGAGCAGCGCGGCCTGCAGCACCGCCGCGACCGCGGTATAGGGATTGGCGCCGCCGTCCGCCATGCGGTGCTCGACGCGCGCATGGCTGCCGGTCTCGCTGGTGATCCGCGTCGTCACGCCGCGGTGATCCTCGCCCCAATTGCGCCAGTAGCCCGACAGGCTCGCCGGCTCGAGCCGCTGGTAGGAATTGACCGTCGGCGCGAGCAGCGCGGCGAGGCCGCGGTGGTGGTGCATCAGGCCGGCGACGCAGGCACGGCCGAGGTCGGATAGCTTGTCGTCGGCTTCGGCATCGCCGATCGCGTTCGCGCCGGATTCATCCCACAGGCTGAAATTGACGTGCACGCCGGAGCCGCTCAAGGCTTCGATCGGTTTCGGCATGAAGGTCAATAGCACGCCGTGCTCGAGCGCGATCTCGCGCGCGAGCAGGCGAAACAGGAATGCATCGTCGACCGCCTGCACCGCGTCGTCGAAGCGCAGCGTGAACTCGAACTGCGGCGAGTCGAACTCCGACGTAATCATCTCGACGTCGAAGCCGGCGGCCTCGGCGACCTGCCAGATCGCGTCGGTAAAGCCGAGCGGATCGGTGAACGGACCGGTGCTGTAGACGAAGGCGCCGGGCGTGTCGTAAGGCTGCCAGGCGCCGTCGTCGTCCTGCACGAAAGCATAGGCTTCGAGCTCGATGCCGACCTTCGGCGTGTAACCCCGCGCCTGCCAGTCGGCGACCGTGCGCTTCAACAGGCCGCGGCCGCAAACCGGCAGCACCTTGTCGGCACTGTCGAACTGGTCGGCGACGACGACGCGGTCATTGCCGTGCCAGCCGGCGCGCACATCCTCGGCGTCGAAGCGCGCGATCATGTCGGGCAGGCCCTCGAGCAGCGTCGAGCACGGCGCCGGGAGCAATTCCTTGTCGTAAGTCAACGCGTAGACGCCCTGGCAGAAACGCGATTCGCCGCCTTTCTCCCAGGCGCCGGGCAGGTACTTGCCGCGGGCGAGATTCAGGTGATCGCAAAACAGCACGCGCAGTCTTTCGTTGGCCATGCCGGGTCTCCTCTCTAACTAGTATTTATTCAATGTCACCGCGAGCGGCAGGCGCTTGATGCCGCCGACGAAATTCGAGCGCAGGTATTCGTGCGCGCCGACCTGCTCGATCGATCTTACCCGCCCGATTAGCTCCTGCAACAGCAAACGGACCTCGAGCCGCGCGAGCCACATGCCGAGACAGATGTGCGGCCCGCCCTGGCCAAACGCGAGATGACGATTCGGGTGACGGCGCAGGTCGATGTCGAACGGTCTATCGAAATGCGTCTCGTCGCGGTTGCCCGAGATGAACCAGAACAGGACCTTGTCGCCCTCTCGCACGGTCTTGCCGTGCAGCTCGAAGTCGCGCGTCGCGGTACGGCGGAAGTGCATCGTCGGCGACGCCCAGCGAATGAATTCGTCGGACGCGGTCTCCCAGATCGACGCATCGCTTTGCTGCAGTTGCGCGAGCAGCTCGGGGCGATTGGCGAGCGCGTACATCGCCGCCGACAGCGAGTAGCGCGTCGTGTCGTTGCCGGCCGCGACCAGCAGGCAGAAAAAATTGCGGAACTCGAGGTCGCTGATGACTTCGCCCTGCGCGTTGGGTGCCAGGATCAGGTCCAGCACGCCGCTGTCGTCGCCGCGCGCGCGCCTGTCCTGCATCAGGCGCTTGGCGTACTCGTAGAGCTCGGCGCCGGCCGGCGAACGGAACGGCATGAAGCGATACTCGTCGGTATCGTCGCGGTCGAACACGACGCTGGTGTACTCGGGGTCGGTGTTGGCGATCAGCTCGTCGCCCTTGGTCACCAGCCAGTCGAGGTCCTCGGCCGGCACGCCGAGGATCTGGCCGAGCATGCGCATCGGCAACTGGCGCGCGATTTCGCGTACCGCGTCGAACTCGCCCTGCGCGAGTGCGCGGTCGAGAATGTCGTCACAGAGTTCGCGGATGACGTCTTCGTATTCGGCGATGACCGGTTTCGAGAAAGCCTTGCCGACGAGCATGCGGGTGTGGGTGTGCTCGGGCGGATCGGTTTCCTGGAAGGTGCGCCGGGCGAGAT
>JBFFXR010000127.1:0-8880 GCA_041569645.1 Gammaproteobacteria bacterium | reverse complement strand
GCGCAACTCGATCCTGCTGGTCGACTTCATCGACGAGCAGGTCGCCGCCGGCACCGACCTCGAGGAGGCCGTGATCCAGGCTGCCGCGGTGCGTGCGCGGCCGATTGCGCTGACCGCGCTGGCCGCGGTGCTGGGCGCACTCTTCATCCTCGACGATCCGATCTTCAACGGCCTCGCGATCTCGCTGATCTTCGGCATTCTGATTTCGACCTTGCTGACGCTGATCGTGATCCCGGTGCTGTTCTACGCGCTCAAATACCGCCGGTTCGGGCGATCAAGGGGCCTTCACGACTAGTTCGATCGATTTGCATCGGGCGGGCGAGCGTGCATCGATGCGCCCCGATCGAACGCCGGCCGGTGCTATTGACACGCGTCAAACCGTCGATCTGCCCGAAACATTATCCTGCTCTGGATATATTCGTTTACTCGCGTGGTTCAAATATTCGCGAGAAGTAGCGATTGTCAACCGAGAAATGTATTCCGTTGGTGGTTGACCGAATCGCGATCCGTACCCTGACGAGGAGGCAGACAACATGAAAGGTATCGTTTCGCTGATGTTTTCGCTGGCGTTGGGGTTGGCGAGTTCGGCACCGTTGCAAGCCGGGAATAGTTTCCACGACAAACCGTTCGATTTTCTTTTCGGAAATCATATCGACACTCACCAGGAAACCAGGTTGACCACCGACAAGACTACGGGTTTTCCGACAAGACTATTCGGTAAGTTCTATATCATATTTACCGGCGAAACCGATTCCGTGTCGGGCTTGCCGATCGCACGCCATCCGCGTGGTCTGAGCGAAGACCACGACGAGCGATGTGGAATCTCTGTCGACTGTAGCGTCGGCTGGATCATGCACGGAAATCCGGGGGCGGCGAAGTTCCTGTATCACAGCGGCGTAAACGGTAACGACCATCCTGTATGGATGGTGAATCGCGCCGAAGAGGCCAGCGCTCCGTCGCCAGGAATGGTAATTCCGCAGCCGGGAAGTTACACCCACTTTCACTGGATAACGAATTCCAGCACGGATCCGCGAGTCGTCCAGAATCCGGGTTCCATTCCCGCCGAGTGTGACAAGAGCAGGGCCGGACAGCTGGAGGACGTGACTCCGTCGGCAGTAGATTTCGTTTGCACGGGCTGGTTTTTGCAAATCAGGGCGCAGCGCGAATTTGCGTTTCTGCACAGTGGCGAAGTCATTCCCGTTCAGCCGGGGATGGATAATCGGAGCCATCTAAACCTGGTTACCAATTTCAGCAATATCGTCGACATCACGCATACGAGGGTTAATGCGGGGCATTGACAGCCTTGCTCTGGCCGCAAGTCAACCGCATCGAAACGGTCTCGAACCGGATCCTGCGAGTATAAATGACTCGAGAGATCGGGACCGATCGCGAATTCGGACTTGAATAAAGCGTGGGCCACGCGACCCGGACCGCTGTAGTAATGTGGTCCGTGGGTCGAAGTATACGGCTTGCGACGTGAATATGGGGGTCCTCGAGTTCACGGCTCGATATCCACTTCCATCGACTGGGCCTTGCGTCTCCACGCCGTTGCCCTAAGGGATGTGAGAGGTAAGGCCTGACCCTGGAGTTCTGAAGTTGCCACGCGTAAGATCGTCGAGGCCGGGTATGCAGGGGTGCGTGCATGAATAAGTCGATCAAAAGAGCCGTCGATTTACTGGGCAGGAGGCTCGGATACGAAATTATTCCCCACTGGAAACTACTGGAACTGGATTTGGCTCGCTACCTGAAGGAATTTTTCAAGCACTATGAAATAAAAGCCATTCTGGATGTCGGTGCCAATGTTGGCGGCTATCACAGATTCCTGCGCCTCGAGGCCGATTATGATGGCGAAATATTTTCTTTCGAACCGGTCAGCTCCTGCGTCGAGGTGCTTCGCGAACAGGCCAGGCATGATCCCAAGTGGCATATCTTCGGTTTCGCCCTCGGTAGCGAGAACGAGCAGCGTGTAATCAACGTGATGAAATCGGACGAATTCAGCTCGTTCCTGAAGCCCAGGCATGATGTCGTTGACGACTACGTCGATTACAACGTCATCGAAGATCAAGAGCTGGTCGACGTCAGAACGCTGGACAGTGTCTATACCGAATTGCGACGGGAATACGATCTCGGCGACTTTTACCTGAAAATGGACACGCAAGGTTTCGATCGGGAGGTTTTCGCAGGTGCGACCGACACCCGGTCCCATGTCATCGCCATGCAGTCGGAAGTTGCGGTCAAACCGGTCTACGAAAGCGGCGTCGATTACCAGCATTCGATAAACGACTACGAAAGTGCGGGCTTCGAATTATCCGGTCTGTTTCCCGTAAACCGCGACAAGTACTTGCGCGTCGTGGAATTTGACTGCGTCATGATAAACTCGAAATTCCTCAAGTCCTAGGAAATCCGATCGAACTCGTCCGGCCCGACCGCACTCGCGGGTTCTTGCCGGTCCGTCGACGCCGAACCGCATGCGATTGACCGTCCGACCCGCAGGGCGCGGATCGACGCGTTGTCGGCCGGATATCGGCCCGCGTCGGGCTCGGCCAGCTTGAATCGGAAAGACTACGGACGGGGCTATAAGTCCATCGCCGTTGGCGATGCTCTGGTCCGTTGCCGAGCCAGGACGCGATTTGTCCGGGCCGGTCGAAGGTTCTGCGGTATCGGATCTACTGGTCCTGAATGGATCCGGAACCGCCGGGTTTTCGTGCCCGGCCCATGATTGCCAGGTAGCCCAGGGCGCCGACAGTAGCGCCCACGGTATTTGTCGCCAGATCGATGGCGGACGAAAACCGGCCGGGGATCCAGAAGTACTGGAATAGCTCGATAGTCAGGCTGGTAGTGAAGCCGAACAGTGCCGCAAAGGTAACCAGCGCGATCGAAGCGCCGTTAATTGTGTAGAGTCTCGACAGGGACATCACAAGAAATCCTAGCGGGACGAACCCCGCCAGGTTCAACACGAGGTCTTTGTTGCTGGTCGGACCCAGGCCGATGAGCTCGGCTTGGCCAGGAAAGCCGGTTTCACCGGGCCGCAATCCGACGACGAGAATGCCGCAAATATAAATGCCGAACAGGATCCAGTCCCATTGCGGCCGTTCAGGAAATAGTAATGGCCTGAGACCGGTCATCATGACAACGAGACCGATCGTTATTCCCGCGATTTGTTGAAAGCCGACCCCGGGCGAACCTTCGAAAAACCAATCGAACGTTAGCGCAAAGAGAATAATCAGGCTTCCGGTAACGATCAGCAATCTGTAAAACAAACTGCTTGCATCCAACTGTTGAGATTCATCATTTTGGGCGAGTCTACCATCGCAATCAGACCAGCAATAGTATCCGGATCATGAAAAGTGCGGCAAAGCTTATTACGGAAAAAAAGCGGAACTAGGGAAAGCACCGTTCCTTTGACGGCTTCGAATTGCGGCGAACCGCGCGGGAATCTTCAGGATCGCTGCAGGCGGCGTGTTTCTGTGCGAAATCACCGACGTCTAAAACCTCATCGGCGGCCATCAAGGGCCTCGATGCGTGCGACCGCTTCCCGGCGGTGATGCTCGCAATAGCGAATAAGCCCGACAGCAACTCGATCCTGCTGGTCGACTTCATCGACGAGCAGCTCGCCGCCGGCGCCGACCTGGAAGAGGCGGTAATCCAGGCCGCCGCGGTGCTCGGCGCCTTCTTCATCCTGGACGACCCGATCTTCAACGGCCTCGCGATTTCGCTGATCTTCGGCATATTGATTTCGACGCTGCTCACCCTGGTCGTGATACCGGTGCTTTTCTATGCTTTGAAGTACCGCCAATCGACTCGCGTCTGAGGCCGCACACCAGATTTCGGTTTGAAGTTTTGTTAACCGATCGAGATCCCTCAGGCGGGTGATCGGGGGGCTACGACAGACCTGCGCTTTCGAATCGGGACACTAGAAGGTCAAGAGTATCGATATTGCCGTAAGTCTGGATCCTCGCGAAATCTTTCAACGCGAAATTCGGTTTCCTTTGCCTCACCTCCCTCGCGGCACTTTTTGCGTCGTCGATACGGTCCATTGCGACCTAAGACGCAGCGAGATACAGGTACGGGCTTGGGTCGACACTTTCGAGTTCGATCTAACGCGAAAAGTTGTCCTGGAACAATGCCCTGCGGCATCCGAACGTTCTGAGATCGACCGTTCTCGGATTTTGGCGGTGTTAACTCGAGGTGGGCAAAAACGACGGGGAAAACGAAATGGAGAGAATATTTTCCCGCGCCGTACCTGTCACCCTGCGTGTTGTCGTGCGTGGAACCCCCAATGAACCTATTGCTGCCAGCTTGGAAGATTGTGCCGCCATACTTTCAAACTAAAGTAAGGCTCCCTTGATCATTTATATCAATAGTGGGACGTTTATAATTCCCACCGCGGGCATAGTCGACGGGATTTATCAATGCAGGCTTACAACCAGGAAGTAGCGACAAGGCTGCGTGAAATCGCGCGGTTATTGCGCACACAGAAAGCCAACCCGTTTCGTGTCAACGCCTATCTGCACGCCGCCGAGACGCTCGATGCGCTCGAGACAGACGTCGGCGAGCTCATGCGCGCGAAGGGCGTCAAGGGCCTGGTCGAGCTGCCCGGCATCGGCGAGGGCATCGCGCGTTCGATCTACGAGTATGTCGCCACCGGGCGCATGTCGCGCCTCGAAAACCTCAGGGGTGCTGCCGATCCGGTCGAGCTGTTCCGTTCGATTCCGACCGTCGGCAGGGCGCTCGCCGAACGCATACACGACCAGTTGCACGTCGACAGTCTCGAAGCGCTCGAAAACGCGGTGCACGATGGTCAATTGAAAAATGTCGAGGGCCTTGGCAGCAAGCGCCGCGAGGCGATCGAGGCCTGGTTGCAAAAACACCTCGACGAGCAGCGCCGGCGATACCGGCCTGCCGCTCGAACCGGCAAGATCCCGCCGGTCGGACTGGTTCTGCGCGTGGATGCCGAATACCGGCAAAAAGCCTCGGCCGACAAATTGCCGCGGATCGCGCCGAAAAGGTTCAATCCCGAAAACAAGGCCTGGCTGCCGATTCTGCACACGACTCGCGATCACTGGCATTTCACCGCGCTCTACTCCAATACGGCGCGGGCGCATCAACTCGGGCGCACTAACGACTGGGTCGTGATCTATTTTTACGACGACCATCATCGCGAGGGGCAGCACACCGTGGTTACCGAAACGCATGGCAACCTGCAGGGCCAGCGCGTGGTGCGTGGTCGCGAGACGGAATGCGTGCGATACTACGAAAAAGCCCGCTGAATACGTTCAAAACGGTCAGCGTCGATCGATTCCGGAGTTTCGATCGACACTGGCCCTGTTGATTTTTTGATTCGAATAACACACCGATTGGTGTCGCCTATGCTTCAGGATAAGCCGGACCGCGCTTACTCCGAGTGCAGCGACATACCGTAGTGTTTATATAAAGCTATCTCGTATTCATTGCTGATCAGCATTGATTTTTCGTAATCCGGCGCCGATTCGATTGCGGCACGGCTCAAGTTGACGAATACGTCTTTCTCGTGCCAGTCAAGGGAGTGGATCCATATCGGGGCGACCAGAACGTGCTTTCCGGGCAGCCAGTTGCGGGTGTTGATTTCCAGATAGCGGACGGCCCAGTCGGGATCGTCGAGGATGAAGTCCTCGACATGACCAATTTCCCCATCCTTGGCATGAATGTGGTAACCGGTTACCGCAAGGCTGCTGCGCAGATGTGGCTGATCGGCTTCGCGCGGTTGCGCCGCCGGCGGAGCCGGCACCAGGTCGGCAGAATCTCCGGCCAACGGATCGTCCATCCAGTAGGGGTTGATTCCATAGTAACCATAGAAATCGTTTTCGGAATGACGCGAGATAGGTAACGATGTCTTTACGTCGGGACAGTTCCTGATCTGTTCCCGCGTCAGATCGACATCCAGGGCCAGCTCTTCCTCATCCGCGGCAAGCACCATCGAAGGCAGAATCAGGACTTCTTTTCCCAGCCAGTTGCCCGTCTGCACGACAAAGTAACGAACCGTCCAGTATTGATCTTCGAAAAACACTTCTTTCAGCCGCCCGATCTCGCCGTCACGCGCATGTAAGCCATAAGCCTTCAATTCCGACAACGGTCTCAATTGTCTCATCATCGTTGATATCCTCTTCTTCAACTGACTTGGCAGCCTATGATCTCCTCAATGTCGTCGGCCTCCAGCGTTTCCTTCTCCAGCAGGGCAGCCGCGAGCGATTCGAGTTGCTGCCGATGCTGGTTCAGCAAGGTGTCGACATCGCGTTCGATGTCCTTCAGCAGCGTGCACACTTCGTCGTCGATAATCTGCGCGGTATGTTCGCTGAAATCGCGCTGCTGTGTCATTTCCCGGCCGAGAAAGATATGTTCCTCGCCGCGACGAAACGCCACCGGACCGAGTTTTTCGCTCATCCCCCAATGCGTTACCATATGTCGCGCCAGGCGGGTCGCCTGCTTCAAATCGTCCTCCGCGCCGGAACTGTATTCGCCGAATATCAGTTGCTCCGCTGCGCGTCCACCGAGCATGACGCCGATTCGATCGCGAACGTAGCTATGGCGAAGGTTGTAATGCTCCTCTTCGGGAATCTGCTCGGTCATGCCCAGCGCCCGGCCGCGGGGAATGATGGTAACCTTGTCCAGGGGATCGGCGTTGGGTAACAGGGCGGCGACTATTGCATGCCCGGCCTCGTGGTGCGCCACAAGTTTTTTCTCTTCCTCGCCGATAATCAGTTCGCGCTTGCCACCGAGCACCACCTTGTCCCGCGCATCGAGCAACGCGTTCATATTGACCGTCTCGCGGTCATGGCGGCCCGCCAGCAGCGCGGCCTCATTCACCAGGTTTTCCAGGTCCGCACCCGAGAAACCGACGGTCAACGCGGCGATTCGGTCGAGGTCGACATCGGCATCCAGCGGCACGTCTGACGAGTGAATGTCGAGGATGGCGCGCCGAGCTTTCTTGTCGGGCAAATCGAGGGTAATTTTTCGGTCGAAACGACCCGGGCGCAACAGCGCGGCGTCAAGAACGTCGGGGCGATTGGTGGCGGCCAGTACAACCACCGCTTCGTGCGGGTCAAAGCCGTCCATTTCCCCGAGTATCTGGTTCAAGGTCTGCTCCCGTTCGTCATGCCCGCCCCCGAGCCCGGTTCCGCGCGCTCGCCCGACGGAGTCGATTTCGTCGATAAAAATGATCGCCGGCGCTTCCTTGCGGGCGCTTTCGAACATGTCGCGTACTCGTGAGGCACCCACACCGACGAACATTTCGATAAATTCGGAACCACTGATACTGAAGAAGGGGACATTGGCTTCGCCGGCCACGGCTTTGGCCAACAGGGTTTTGCCGGTTCCGGGTGGACCCATCAACAGTATTCCCTTGGGAATCTTGGCGCCAAGTTTGCGATAGTGCTGGGGGTTCTTCAGGTAACCCACGATTTCGCGCAGGTCGCGCTTGGCGTTTTCGAGGCCGGCCACATTGTCGAAGCTGACGTCGGAGTCGGCCTGACGGAATCGTTTGGCCCTGGACTTGGCAAAATCAAACAACCCGCCCGAGCCGCCAAGCCGTTTTTGCATCTGGAATGTCGCGTACCAGAAAAGACCGATAATAAGAATCCAGGGAACGACCCCGATCAACGCCTTGGCAAGCCAGTGCGCCTCGCCCGACACGGCTCGAATTTCAACTTCGTGCTGTTCGAGTAACGGGATGAGCCCGGGGTCTTGTACGGGTGGTAAAGTGGTCTGGAAGCGGGTAGTCAGCGTTTCGTCCCGGCCATCAATCGATCGGCGGGGTTGTCGAAATTCACCCGATACGCGATCACCCAGTAATTCGACCCAGTCGATTCGATCCGCCACGATCTCGGCCTTGAATTCGCTGTAGGAAAGGGTTTGAATGTTGCTGTCGGTCAACCCCAACCAGTACCAGGTAAAAAAAATGATGACTAATAGCCAGGCGACGTACCGCCACCACGGCAGTTCTTGTTGCTGTCGTCCGAAAGGCCTGTTGTTATTGGGTGATTGTCCGACGGCCATAACTTGCTCCCGTTCGGAACTTATCTTAAAGAAGGCAGCCGTGAGCTAGTTGCGGCGAATCAATTACTCGGTTGTTGCATTTATCAACGATTGATAACGAGTCGCACCATATTTGCAGCTTCTGAAGTTCAACTTAGAGACCCTCTGATTGGCGGATCCCCGATTTTGCAAGAGTCCGCATCTGGCCGACTTCAGAAGCTATTAGATGACTTTTCAGCGTCGAATAGGGGATCTACGGAGTTACAACTTTGAACAATCGGTGTTCATCAGGAATGCCTTTCAACCTTCGAGTTCCTTGGTCTTCAAATTTGATGCCAGATCCGGCGACGAGATCCCTGACCGTTCTCGATACCAGTATCTCTCCACTATTAGCCATTCCTGATACCCGGGCCGCAATGTGTATCGCTACTCCCTCGAGCGTTTCGCCACGAATTTCGCATTCGCCGGTATGGATACCGATTCGCAGATCTAAGCCCAATCGAGCTGTCGAATCGCGAATGGATGATGCGCAATGTATTGCCCGTGCCGGTCCATCGAAAGTTGCGTGAAATCCGTCGCCGGTAGTCTTGATTTCGATGCCGCGAAATACCTCGAGATCGTGCCTGACGGCAGCATGATGCGCCGCAAGAAGATCACTCCATTTTTCGTCGCCCAGTTCGCTGGCGAGCCGGGTCGAATCGACAATGTCGGTAAATAATACTGTTACCAATATTCTCTCGGTAATTGGGACTCTCCGTTCTTCCCCTAGAAATTTCTGTATTTCCCGAACAATGGTCTCATGACAATCTCCCCAGGGTGCGTGGTCCCTGCCATCCATTTCGACAAGCTTCGCATTCGGAATTCGCCTTG
>JBFFXR010000126.1:0-8941 GCA_041569645.1 Gammaproteobacteria bacterium | reverse complement strand
GGCCGAGGGCATGGTCGTGCACTCGGACAACGAGCGCGCGCTCAAGTCGCAAAAGCTCGTGCTCGAGCTGCTGCTATCGGACATGCCGGAGCAGAACTACACGCTCGACAACGAGCTGACCTACTGGGCCCACAAGCTCGACGTCGGCAAGCCGCGCTTCGCGCCGCGGCAACAGCCGCCGGTCGACCTGTCGCACCCGGCGATTGCGGTCAACCTCGACGCCTGCATCCAGTGCACGCGCTGCCTGCGCGCCTGCCGCGAAACTCAGGTCAACGACGTCATCGGCCTCGCGCATCGCGGCCACCACGCCGAAATCGTCTTCGACATCGGCGACCCGATGGGCGAGTCGTCCTGCGTTGCTTGCGGCGAGTGTGTCGCCGCGTGCCCGACCGGCGCGCTGACCGACGCGAGCGGCGCGCACCTCGTCGAGGCCGACCGCGAGGTCGACTCGGTGTGCCCGTACTGCGGCGTCGGCTGCCTGCTGACCTACCACGTGAAGGACGACAGGATTGTCCGCGTCGAGGGTCGCGACGGTCCGGCGAATTTCAGCCGGCTGTGCGTCAAGGGCCGCTACGGTTTCGACTACGTCAACCATCCGCAGCGCCTGCTGAAGCCGCTGATTCGCAAAGATGGCGTGCCCAAGGGACTGAACGAGCACTTCGACCCGGCGGATCCGTCGAAGATGTTCCGCGAGGCGAGCTGGGACGAGGCGATGGATCTCGCGGCCGGGGGCTTGAAGAAAATACTCGACGAAGACGGCGGTCCGGCGCTCGCCGGATTCGGCTCGGCCAAGGGCTCGAACGAGGAGGCCTATTTATTCCAGAAGCTCGTGCGCGTCGGCTTCGGCACCAACAACGTCGATCACTGCACGCGGCTGTGCCATGCGTCGAGCGTCGCAGCGCTGCTCGAGGGTATCGGTTCGGGCGCGGTGTCGAACCAGGTCGAGGACGTCAAGCACGCCGAGGTCTTCATGGTCATCGGCTCGAACCCGACGACCAATCACCCGGTTGCGGCGACCTTCATGAAAAACGCGATCAGGCAGGGCAAGAAGCTGATCCTTCTCGACCCGCGGCGGACCGAGATGGCACGCCACGCGACCCACTTCCTGCAGTTCAACCCGTCGACCGACGTGTCGCTGCTGAATTCGATGCTGCACGTGATCATCGAGGAAGGCCTCACCGATGATGAGTTCATCGCCAACCGAACCACCGATTTCGAGGAGATCAAGGCCAACGTCGCCGATTTCAGCCCGGAGAAGATGGCGCCGGTCACCGGTATTAACCCCGAGACCGTGCGCGAGGTCGCGCGGCTGTTCGCGACGTCGAAGGGCTCGATGATTTTCTGGGGCATGGGCATTTCGCAGCACATCCACGGCACCGACAATTCGCGCTGCCTGATCGCGCTGTCGATGATCACCGGCCAGGTCGGCCGGCCGGGCACGGGGTTGCACCCGCTGCGCGGGCAGAACAACGTGCAGGGCGCCTCCGACGCCGGCCTGATCCCGATGGTGTTCCCGGACTACCGCCGCGTCGACGACGCCGAAGCGCACGCCTGGTTTTCGAACTACTGGGGTGCGAAGCTCGACGACAAGCCAGGGCTGACCGTGGTCGAGATCATGCACGCGGTGCTCGAAGGACAGATTCGCGGCATGTACATCATGGGTGAAAACCCGGCGATGTCGGACCCGAACCTGAACCACGCGCGCGCCGCGCTGGCCGCGCTCGAGCACCTCGTCGTGCAGGACATGTTCCTGACCGAAACCGCCGCCTACGCCGACGTCGTGTTGCCGGCCTCGGGCTGGGCCGAGAAAGACGGCACCGTGTCGAATACCGACCGCCGCGTGCAGCTTGGCCGGGCCGCGGTGCCGCTGCCGGGCGAGGCGCGCCAGGACCTGTGGATCATCCGCGACATCGGCAAGGGGATCGGCCTCGACTGGAACTACGAGCACGTCTCCGAGGTCTACGACGAAATGCGCCGCGCGATGCCGAGTATTACCGGGATTACCTGGGAGCGGCTGAACCAGGTGTCGTCGGTGACCTATCCCTGCGACGACGAGAACGACCCGGGGCAGGGCGTCGTGTTCATCGAGGATTTCCCGACAGCCAATGGTAAGGCCAGGCTGGTTGCGGCGAAAGCGATCCCGCCGGACGAGCAGCCGGACGAGGAATTCCCGCTGATCCTGATCACCGGGCGCCAGCTCGAGCACTGGCATACCGGCTCGATGACGCGCCGCGCGAGCGTGCTGGATGCGCTCGAACCGGTACCGGTGGTCTACGTCAACGGTCAGGATCTCGAGAATCTCGGCGTCGAGCCGGGTGGCGAGATCGTCGCGAAATCGCGGCGCGGCGAAATCCGCGCGTTCGCGCGGCCCGACGGCGCGCTGCAGCCGGGCGAGGTCTTCATCCCGTTCTGCTATCAGGAAGCCGCCGCCAACCTGCTGACCAACGAGGCGCTCGACCCGTTCGGCAAGATCCCCGAATTCAAGTACTGCGCCATCCGCCTCGAAGCCGCCTGACGACGGCCGCAGGCCGTCGTTGCGAGGAGCCCCGGCTTCGCCGGGGCGACGAAGCAAGCTCCTGACGCTCGCCCGATCCGCGTAGATTGCGTCGCTATGCTCGCAATGACGCGGTAACCGAAAGATTGCTTCGCCGAGCTTGCCGGGCTCGAGGCCGCAACAACGGGTTTCTAACTACCTGAGCGCGGCGGCGATGGTGGTGCCGATGTCCATCGGCGAGCGGGCGATTTGCACGCCGGCGTCTTGCAGCGCCCTGATTTTCGACTCGGCGTCGCCCTTGCCGCCCTGGATGATCGCGCCGGCATGCCCCATCCGCCGCCCTTCGGGAGCGTACTGGCCGGCGATGTAAGCGACGATCGGCTTCGACGTCGGGTTGTCGCGCAACCAGGCCGCGGTTTCTTCCTCGCTGCTGCCGCCGATCTCGCCGATCAGCACGATGCCGCGGGTCTCGTCGTCGGCGACGAACAGCTCCAGGCAATCGATGAAGCTCGTGCCCTGAACCGGGTCGGCGCCGATGCCGACGCAGGTCGTCTGGCCGAGGCCGACCTGGGTCGTCTGCTCGACCGCCTCGTAGGTCAGCGTGCCGGCGCGAGACACGATGCCGACCTTGCCGCGGTGAAAGATTCGCGTCGGCATGATGCCGATCTTGCATTCGCCAGGCGTGACGATGCCGGGACAGTTCGGCCCGATCAGTCGCGTATTCGAGTCCTTGAGACGCGCCTTGACGCGCAGCGTGTCGAGCACCGGGATGCGCTCGGTAACGCAGACGACGAGCTCGATGCCGGCGTCGATCGCCTCTTCGATGGCGGCCGCGGCGTTAGCAGGCGGGACGAACACGACGCTCGCGTTGGCGCCGGTTTCGTCGCGCGCGGCCTGAACGCTGTCGAAAATCGGCAGGCCGAGATGCTGCTTGCCGCCCTTGCCGGGGCGCACGCCGCCAACCATGTTGGTGCCGGCGGCGATCGCCTGCTCGACGTAAAAGGTCCCCTGCCGGCCGGTAATGCCCTGGCAGATGACGCGCGTATTCTTGTCGGCCAGTATCGCCATGATTCAATCCCTGTGGCTGCCGAACAGTGATTTCGAACGCGACCACCAGGACTTGCGGTGATCGACCTTGCGTGCGTGCGCGGCGTCGACGGCGAGATTGGCGACCTCGGTCAGGCTGTCGGCGAAGCGGATGTCGTGGCCCGAGTCCTTCAGCCGGCGAAGGCCGACCTCGGCATTGACGCCGGTCAGCCTGACGACCAGCGGCACGCGCAGCGGCTCCTCGACCAGCGCGGTCAGGATCGCGTCGGCGACCGTGTCGCAGCGCATGATGCCGCCGCCGAAGATGTTGACCAGGATCGACTTGACGTCGGGGTCCGAGGTCAGCAGCTTGAACGCGTCGCGCACCACCGCCTGCTCGACCACCGGCGGCACGTCGAGGAAGTTGGCCGGATTGCCGCCGGCGTACTTGATCGCGTCGAGCGTCGCCAGCGCCAGGCCGGCGCCGTTGGCCATGTAGCCGATGTCGCCGTCGAGCTTGACGTAGTTGATGCCGTGGATGCTGGCGCGCAACTGGCCCTCCGGCAGCTGGCTTTCATCGCGCAGGCTGCGGATGTCGGGGCGACGAAACAGTGCGTTGTCATCGAAGGTCATGACCGCGTCGAGCGCGAGCACCTCGCCCTGACGCGTGATCGCGAGCGGATTGATTTCGATCAGCGAGCAGTCCAGCGACGTGAACAGCCGGTACATCGATTCGATGATGTCGAGGATCTGGCCGAATTGCGGCTCGGCGATATCGAAATCCCTGATTTGCGCGGCGATCGCATCGTGGTCCGGTCCCGTCAGCAGGTCGATCGGAATTCGCAGGATGGCGGCCGGATCCTCGGCCGCGGTTTTCTCGATGTCCTGCCCGCCTTTGGCCGAAAAAACCAGCAATAGCCGCGCGCTGCTGCGGTCGACCAGCATCGCCAGATAGAGTTCGCGCTGCACGTCGCAGCCGCTTTCGATATAAATGCGTTCGACCTTGCGCCCGGCGCTGCCGGTCTGGTCGGTGATCAGCACCTGGCCGAGCATTTCGCCGGCCGCGCGCTTGACTTCGTCGAAGCTGACGACGATACGCACGCCGCCCTGCGATTGATCCTGGCCGCGAAAGTGGCCGGCGCCGCGGCCGCCCGAATAGACTTGCGCCTTGATTGCCCAGCGCGTCGCGTCGAGGCTATTGGCGACCTCGACCGCCTCCTCGACCGATGCGGCAACCCAGCCGGGTGGCACCGGGATGCCGTGCTCTTTGAGAATCTGCTTGGCCTGGTATTCGTGTATGTACATGTCAGCCTAGTCCCGCACCTCGAGGATAATTTTGCCGAAGTGCCCGCCGCGTTCCATCAGTGTATGCGCTTCGGCGGCGTCCTTCAAAGGAAACCGGGCGCTGATTTCGGGAACGATCGTGCCGGCAGCGATCAGCGGCATCACGGTTTGCTCGAACCCGGCGATGATGTCGGCCTTCTCGGCCTTCGGCCGCGAGCGCAGCACCGAGCCGATGATCCGCTGGCGCTTGACCATCATCGTCGCGAGGTTCAGCTCGGCCTTGATGCCGCCCATCACGCCGATCAGCATCAACGTGCCGGCCAGCGCCAGCGACTTCATGTTGCGCTCGAGGTAATCGGCGCCGATGTGATCGAGAATTACGTCGACGCCGCGCTTGTCGGTTTGCTCGCGGATGACCTCGGCGAAATCCTGTTCGCGATAGTCGATCACGTGGTCGGCGCCCTGCGCGCGCACGCGATCGAGCTTGCCGCTCGACGCGGTGACGAAAACTTTCGTGGCGGGGGTCAGCGCCTTGCACAGCTGGATCGCCGCGGTCGCGACGCCGCCGCCGCCGCCGTGGATCAGAACCGCGGATTTATCCTGTACGCCGCCGAGACGGAAGAGGTTGAGCCACGCGGTGATGTAGGTTTCGCAGATACACGCGGCCTGCGCGAAACTGACGCCGTCGGGAATCGCCATCGAGTGCGCCTCGTTGGCGACCGTGTACTCGGCATAACCGCCGCCGCCGACCAGCGCGACGACGCGATCGCCGAGCGCAAAGCGCGACGCGCCGTCGCCGAGCGCCGCGACGGTACCGGCGACTTCGAGGCCGAGGATTTCCGAATCGCCGGGCGGGGGCGGATAGTTGCCCAGGCGCTGGATCACGTCGGGTCGGTTGACCGATGTCGCGTGGGTCTCGATCAGGATCTGGCCGTCGCCCGGTGTCGGCGTTTCGATGTCGCCGAATTGCATCATTTCCGGGCCGCCGAAATCACGCAGCGTTATGGCTTTCAAGAGCTTGTCTCCTCGGTTATTTTGATTTTGGTATACAATATACCAGGCTATACCACCAGGCAAGCCCTTGCCGTCAGTAACCCAGCGCGCAGCCGTCCTTGCGCGGATCCGAGCCGCCGTGTAACGCGCCCTGGTCCCAGTCGACGACGATTGCCTGGCCGCCGCCCCAGGGACCATCGAGAGTCGTCACCTGGTGGCCCTTGGCGGCGAGCCCGTCGCGCGTCGCCTGCGGCACGCCGTCTTCGACGTCGAGCATGCCGGCGTAGAGAAAAAAGCGCGCCGCGTCGAGCGCCTGCTGGATATCCATGCCGTAGTCGACCCAGTTCGAAAAGACGTAGGTCTGGCCCATTGCCTGGTATTGACCGCCCATGACGCCGAACGACAGCACCGGTTTACCGTCGCGGTAGGCGATCGCCGGGATGATCGTGTTGAGCGGGCGCTTGCCGCCTTCGATGCAGTTGAAGTGCCCCTCTTCGAGGACGAAGCCGGCGCCGCGGTTTTGCAGGCTGATGCCGGTATTGCCGGCCACCAGCCCTGATCCGAACGAGTAAAAGGTACTGTTGATGAACGAGCAGACGTTGCGGTCGCGATCGACGACGCTGATGTAAACCGTGTCGCGGTGCGTCGGCAGCGCCGACTCGACCGGCTGGCGCAGCGCGTGCTCCATGTCGATGCGGGCGAATTGCGATCGCGCGAAGTCATCGGACAGCAGTTGCTCGACCGGCAGCTCGTTGAACGCCGGGTCGGCGACGTAGCGGTCGCGCTCGGCCATTGCCAGGGTGAAGGCTTCGCTCAACAAATGTACATGCTCGGCGCCCAGATGCGGCAGCGCCGACACGTCGGTTTGTTGCAGGATATTGAGTGCCATCAGCGGGGTGATACCCTGGCCGTTGGGCGGCATCTCATAGATGTCATAGCCGCGATAATGGCCGCGAATCGGCTCGACCCATTCGGATTCGTGCGCGGCGAAGTCGTCGTGCGTGAACAGGCCGTCGTGGGAATCGCTGAAGCGCAGGATATCGTCGGCGATCTCGCCGCGGTAGAAGACGTCGGGGCCGCGCTCGGCGATCAGGTTTAGCGTGCGCGCCAGGTCGGGCTGGCGGTGTACGCTGCCGGCGGCCGGCGCCTGGTCGTCGACCAGATAGGCGGCGCGCGCCTCGGGGGTCTGCCGCAGCCGCTCCTCGTGCTTTTTCCAGTTCCACGCGATGACCGGCGTCACCGCGTAGCCCTGCTCGGCGTAGTGAATCGCCGGTTCGAGCAGCGCGGCGAACTCGCGCCGGCCGAAGCGCGCGTTGGCCCGGTGCCAGGCGTCGACAGCGCCCGGCACGGTGACCGACAGGATCCCCTGGTCGGGCATCGAATCGAAGCCGCGCGCGCGCAGCGCATCGATGCTCGCCGCCGCCGGAGCGCGGCCGCTGCCGTTTAGCGCGTGCAGCTTGTCGCTGGCGGCCTCGTAATAGAGCAGGAAGCAGTCGCCGCCGATGCCGGTCGAATAACCCTCGACGACCGCCTGCACGGCGCTCGCGGCGATCGCCGCGTCGAGCGCATTGCCGCCGTCGCGCATGACTTGCAGCGCGGTTTCGGTGGCGAGCGGCTGGCTGGTGGCGGCCATCGCGTCGGTCGCCATCACGACCGAGCGCCCGGGAAGCTGGTGATTTCGCATCTCGCGCGTTCCTTTTTTTAAGTGCGCGTAGTATACCCGCTCGCGATGCCGATCGCTGCGGCGGCGCGCGCGCCGCGCCGGAAAATCTACAGCCGTTCGCGCGCGAGTGCGGCGCCGGCGGCGAGCGCCCACAGCTTGCCGGCGGCCACCGCTTTCGGCATCGGCGCGAGCCCGCAGTTGGTGCAGGCGGTGACCTGCTCGGGCGCGATGTAGCGGCAAGCGTCCTCGAGCACCGCGGCAACCTGCTCGGGCGTCTCGATCTCGTTGCGCGTGACGTCGATCGCGCCGACGAGGACCTGCTTGTCCTCGAGTAATCCCACCAGCGACATCGGCACCTGCGAGTTGGCGCATTCGAGCGACACCTGGTCGATCTTGCTGGCGTTCAGCGCCGGGAAAATCGCCTCGTACTGGCGCCACTCGTCGCCGAGCGTCGCTTTCCAGTCGAGATTCTGCTGGATGCCGTAGCCATAACAGATGTGAACCGCGGTCGTGCAGGTCAGGCCCTCGCGCGCGCGGTGCAGGGCCTCGATACCCCATTCGCGGACGTCGTCCATGAACACGTTGAAGGCCGGCTCGTCGAACTGGATTACGTCGACGCCGAGCGCCGCGAGCTCGCGCGCCTCCTGGTTCAGCAGCTCGGCGAAGGCCATCGCCATCTCCGGCCGGCTGCCGTAGTGTTCGTCGGCGATCGTGTCGCAGATGGTCATCGGTCCGGGGAGCGTGAACTTCATCCGCCGGCTCGTGTAGTGGCGGCAGAACTCGACCTCTTCGCTGTGCACCGACCGCTTGCGCGACACCGGGCCGGTCACGGTCGGCACCTCGGCGTCGTAGCGGTTGTCGCGAATGCCCATCGTCGTCATCTTGTTCCAGTCGATGCCGTCGATGTGCTTGAGAAATCCGTGCACGAAGTGCTCGCGAAACTGCTCGCCATTGGAGACGATGTCGATGCCGGCGGCTTCCTGCTCCTTGATCCAGACCAGCGACGCGTCGCGCTTGCCGCGCTCGAGCGCGCCGCCTTCGAGCCGCCACGGCGCCCAGAGTTTCTCGGGTTCGGCGAGCCATTCCGGCTTCGGCAGACTGCCGGCGATCGTGGTTTCGAACATACTTGCCTCCGACCGGTGGACGGGTTCAGGTTCGAGCCATAAATGGTATCACAGGCGCGTCACGACCGGACGCGCGGGTCGATGGGAAGAAGCGGCAACCCGGACGATGGCCCTCGCCGGCTCGATCAGCTGTCGAACTCGAGTCCGTCGATGATTTCGTTGAGTCGATGCTGGTCGCCGCCCTGTTCGCGCAGCAGCGCATTGCTGGCGGCGAGATCGGCCTCGCGCTGGCTTAGCTTTTCACGGTAGCGCTCGTTGCATTCGCTGACGGTCTGCCTGATCTCGGCGAGATGGTCGGCAATCTTTTCCATGTCGTTGACGTAGGTGTCGATGCAGTCGCCGCTGGCCGGGTCGATC
>JBFFXR010000125.1:0-8977 GCA_041569645.1 Gammaproteobacteria bacterium | reverse complement strand
GATCTTGACGACCAGCCGCAGGTTGCACTCGATCATCTTGTCGCGGGCGGCGGTGTCACCCTTTAGCGCGAGCCGCGAATAGTAAACTTCTTCTTCCGCGGTCAGCAGCGGCGAAACCTCGATCTCCTTGAGATAAAGCCGCGTCGGATCGGCGTCCGACGCCCGGCGCGAAGTGACCTTGCGGCGATCGGCTTCCTTGCGGCGCTCGATGAACTTTTCCGCCTTCGCGACTTCGTCGTCATCGTCGTCGTCATCGTCGTCGATGATGACGGCATGCGCGTCTTCACCGTCGCTGTCGTCGTCGTCGTCGTCGCTCACCTCGACGTCCGTGATTTCGTCTTCGTCCAGCAAGTCTTCGACGAGGTCTTCGGCGGGAATTTCGGTGTCTTCGATCAGCGTCGTATCGTTAGACTTGGCCATCCAGAGCTTCCTTCATCGCTTGGGTAAATATTTCAGTGGATCTACCGGCTTGCCATCGCGCCTGATTTCGAAATACAGCTTTGGCGTATTGTCTTTTTGCCCCATCCTGGCAACTACCGTTCCGGCTTTCACCGTGTTGCCTTCCTGTACCAGACGTTCCTGACAATGGGCATAGGCGCTGAGATAGGTGTCGCTATGCTTGATAATGATCAGATTACCATAACCCGCCAAACCATTACCACTGTAGACCACGCGGCCTTCGGCGACCGCACGCACGTCCTGCCCGAGCGTGCCGCCGATGTCGATGCCGCGGCGGCTGATATCCGAGGCGAGAAAGGTGCTGAGCAGTTTGCCGCCCGTCGGCCACATCCAGCGGCCCGGATCCGCGCCATCCGCGGCGGGTCGCCGATTGGTGGCGCTGCGCGCTTCTGGCTCGGCCGGCTGCGAAGCCGGCGCACGGCCGGCGGTCGTGGTGCCGGCAGGCCTGAGGAGGCGCAACCGCTGGCCGGGATGAATCGGCGCTGCGATGTCGATTCCGTTCCAGCGTGCCAGCTCCTTGTAATCGAGCCCGTAACGCCAGGCGATCGAATAGAGCGTGTCGCTCGTCTTGACCGTGTACCAGCCGGGCCCACGATAGACCTTGGTCGGCGGGTTGACGGTTACGCAGGCGACCAGCAGCAAGGCCACGCACAGCACCGCGCCGAGATGACCAATGCGACGGGTTGCCGAGTTCATAACGAGTAAACGCCTATCGCGATCAGCAGTGCGGCGACCACGGCCCAGCCGAGTTGCTCGATGTAGCGCATCAACTTGCGCTCGATCGTCGGACCGAAGCGCGCGAGACACCAGGCGACGAGGTAAAAACGGGCGCCGCGGCCGATGATCGAAGCCACCACGAACGGGATCACCGCGAGTTGCAGCACCCCGGCGGAGATCGTGAATATCTTGTACGGCACCGGCGAAAAACCCGCGACCAGCACCGCCCAGAACCCCCACTGCTCGAACCACCGCGTCGCGGTCTCGAATGCCGGCTGGTAGCCCCAGGCGACAATGTAGGGCGCCGCGAGATCGAACAGAAACGCGCCGATCAGGTAGCCGACCAGCCCGCCGAGCACCGAGAATATCAGCGTCAGCGCGGCGAAGCGCATCGCTCGCGACGGCTGCGCGACGGCCATCGGCGCGAGCATCACATCCGGCGGCGGGAACGGCAGGATGAACGACTCGACAAAACTGAGCACCGACAGGTAATACGGCGCGTCCGGCCGACGAGAAAAACGAATCACGCCGTGGTAGAGAGCCTCGAACATCCGCACTAGGCAAGCCCCGGCAACAGCGGCACGAATACGACCTTCTCGAGCGCTTCGGCATTCAGCCCGTCGCCATCGCGCGTAATCCGGGTCAGCGTTTGCTCCTCGCCCTCGGCATAGGGAAAGATCATGCTACCGCCCGGTGCAAGCTGGGCGAGCAGGGCTTCGGGAATTTCGCTGCAGGCAGCGGTCATCAGGATTCGATCGAAGCGGTAACTCGGGTTCGGCCAGCCGTCATTGCCGTCGGTGTGGCGCAGCTGGACGTTGTATATTTCCAGCTCGGCGAGACGCTGCCGGGCCTGCTGATAGAGCGCCTCGATACGCTCGACGCTGTAGACCTGCGGCAACAGGCTCGCGAGCACCGCCGTCTGGTAGCCGCAGCCGGTGCCGATTTCGAGTACCGAATTGACCGCGCCGTCGCCGAGCAGCAATTGCGTCATCAGCGCGACGACGAACGGCTGCGAAATGGTCTGGCCGTAACCGATCGGCAGCGCGGTGTCCTCGTAGGCGCGATGCGCCAGCGCTTCGTCGACGAACAGATGGCGCGGCACGCGGCGCAGCACGTCGAGCACACGCTCGTCACGGATACCCTGCTGGCGCAACCGTTCGATCAGGCGATCGCGGGTACGCTGCGACGTCATGCCGATGCCCTGATGCCTGCGCCCGCCGAGATTCACAGCGCCTCCAGCCAGCGTTGCAGCGGTTCGATGCCACGGTGCCGGGTCAGGTCGATCTGCATCGGCGTGATCGACGCGCTGCCGTTCGCGACGGCATGAAAATCGGTGCCCGGTCCCGCGTCCTGCGCCTCGCCGGCCGGGCCGATCCAGTAGACCGGGCGACCATAGGGATCGGATTGCCGCAGCATCGATTCGGCCTTGTGGCGGAAACCGAGGCGGGTCGCGTCGAGCGAGACGATTTCGTCCGCCGGCAGGTCGGGCACGTTGACGTTGAGCAGCGTGTCGTCGGGCAGCGGATTGTTTTGCAGGTGCGCGATCAGGCGCCGCGTGATGCGCGCCGCGGTGTCGAAGTGAGTCGCCGGCTTGCCTACCAGCGAAACCGCGATCGCCGGCAAACCGAGATAACGGCCTTCCATCGCGCCGGCCACCGTACCCGAGTAGAGCACATCGTCGCCGAGATTCGGTCCGTTGTTGATTCCCGAGACGACCATGTCGGGCGCCGAATCGAGCAAACCCGATAGCGCCAGGTGCACGCAGTCGGTCGGCGTGCCGTCGATGTAATAGTATCCGTTGTCGGCGCGCTCGACGCGCAGCGGCCGCATCAGCGTCAGCGAATTGCTCGCGCCGCTCTTGTTGCGATCGGGCGCGACCACCGAGATTTCGGCGACCTGCGCGAGTTCTTCGGCAAGACTCCGCAGCCCGGGCGCGAGGTAGCCATCGTCGTTGGTGATCAATATGTGCATCGGGGAGCGATTCTATCCGATTTGCCCTGAGCGCGGAGCCCATAATCGGCTAAAATCAGCCTTTTTTGCTACCGGCCGGACGCTTCATGAACGACGACGAAGACGGCGATTTTGCCGGCATGATACCCGGCGTCAAGCGCCTCAAACACGATCGGATCAACGTCTACGACCAGCGGGCGCGTAAACCGGAGAATCCGATGCGCCATTCGTCGTCCGACTATCGGCATCCGTCGCCGGCCGCCCCGGAAACGGCATCGTCGACGGCCTCCCGTTTCGACGCCGGACTGCAGAAAAAACTGCAACGCCGCATCCGCCTGGGACTCATTCGCCCCGAAGCCAGTCTCGATCTGCACGGTTATCGCAGCCACGAAGCGCTCGACGCGCTCGACGCTTTTATCGAACAGGCGCGCGGCGCGGGCCGGCGTATGCTGATCGTGGTCCACGGCCGCGGCTACCGTTCGGCCGGCGAGGCGGTATTGCGGCCGCTGGTGCACCGCCGGCTCGCCGAGCGCGGCGACGTGCTCGCCTGGTGCCCGGCGCAAGCGCGGGATGGCGGCGACGGCGCTAGCTACGTATATCTGCGCCAGCGCCAATCGGGTTAACGGCGAATTGCCCGCCGCGGCTACTCCCCGGCCACCGGCCAGTGGATCTCGGCGGCGGTGTAGATACCGATCGTAACCTCGCGCAACGAGACCGGCATGCGCACCTGTGTCGGCGATAGCGGGATGCGGCCGCCCATGATTTCGGCCTTGCGCTGCGGGTAAAGCGGAACCTGCCCGGGATCCGCATAGCCTTGCGGCAACTGCGGCAGGTTGTTCGGGCCGTACTTGTCCCGCGCGCCAAGCGTATGCATCAGTTCATGGGTGATGACGACCTGGTTCGAGCCACGATATTCCGGATCGGCAAACGCGTAAATGATGCCGATCAGGCCGCCCTGTAGTCCGACCGAGTGGCGCAGCGCCTGGGTCGTCGCGGTATCGAAATAACTGACGAACAGCTCGATATCGCCATCGTCGCTGCCCCAGGCGCGGCGCCAGGCCCAGGCGCGGAACTTGAGGCTCCACCAGACGTTTTCGAGGATGCTTTCGCCCGACGGCGGTTGCGGCGGATGCGCGTCGATCTCGCCGCCGTACTCGATATCGATCGCATCGATGCGGATGCCGTAACGCCGCGCCTCGCGGTTGACGAATTCCTCGATCGGCTGGAAGCGGTCCGCGTCGAGACCTTCGATGTAGCGCTGCGTCGCCGCGCGGCCGTCGCCGTTGACGGCATAGACTTTGACCCACAGTGGGTGCTCCCAGCTGGTCGTGCGCAGCTGGATCAACGCCTCGTTGACCGCGACGAACAGCAGGATCAGCAACAGGACCAGGTAGCGGACCTTGCGGGGCACCATGTTACTAACCCACCAGTCTTTCGGCTTCGCGCAGAATTTCGATGCCCGCCGTCTTGCGGTGCGCGTGCTCGCTCAGGTAACGCCGCCAGCGGCGTGCGTTGGGCTCGCCGTGAAACAGGCCGAGCAGGTGCCGCGCCATGCGCGACAGCGGTTGCCCCAATTCGAGCTGGCGCTCGATGTACGGGTAGGCGCGATGCAGGATATCAAGCCGCCCCGGCGGCTCGACGCCGCCATCTCCGAAGATGACCCGGTCGACGTCGTGCAGCACGAACGGGTTCTGGTAGGGCTCGCGACCGAGCATCACGCCGTCGACGCGGCGCAGGTGTTCGCGGCACTCGGCGAGCGTGCGAATGCCGCCGTTGATGACGATTTCGTGGTCCGGAAAATCGCCTTTCAGACGGTAGACCCAGGCGTATTTGAGCGGCGGTATTTCGCGATTCTCCTTGGGACTCAGGCCCTCGAGCCAGGCGTTGCGCGCATGCACGATCAGCGCGTCGGCGCCGGCGTCGATTTGCGCCGCGGCGAACGCGGCAAAGTCGTCGTAATCGTCCTGGTCGTTGATGCCGAGCCGGTGCTTGACCGTAACCGGCAGCGGGCTCGCGGCGCGCATCGCCGCGATGCAGTCCGCGACACGCGCGGGATCCTGCATCAGGCAGGCGCCGAAACTGCCGGATTGCACCCGGTCGCTGGGGCAGCCGCAATTGAGATTGATTTCGTCATAGCCGAAGTCGGCGCAGATGCGCGCGGCGCGATGCAGCTGCTCGGGGTCGGAACCCCCGAGCTGCACCGCCAGCGGATGTTCCTCGGCACTGAAACCGAGCACGCGCTCGCGCTCGCCGTGCAGCACCGCGCCGACGCTGACCATTTCGGTATAGAGCAGAATGCGCGGCGAAAACAGGCGCAAGAAATAGCGGCTGTGCCGGTCGGAGCAATCCATCATCGGCGCGATGCAAAAGCGCCGGTCGATCGTGGATTCACTGGTCGACGGCGGCGCAGGCTGCTTGCGGTTGTCGGCGATCGTATTCATGTCGGCATTCCGGCGGTGCGCGTTCGACCTTCAGGCGACGCGCTTGACGTCCTGTACGTTGGGCACCTGCGACAACTTGTCGATGATGCTGACGAGATCGTCGACGCTGTGAATCTCGACGGTCAGCCGAGTGTAGACTATTTGCTCGTCCTGGTTGGTGTTCGAGTTGATGTTGAGCAGGTTGACCTTGAGGTTGGCGAGAATCGTGCTGACGTCCTGCATCAGGCCGGTGCGCTGGTAAGCCGTCAGGCTGATCTCGACCGGGTAGACCGAATCCGGGCGCTGCCCCCAGTCGACCTCGATCAAACGCTGGCGCTTGCTCTCCGGCAGCGACAGGATATTCGAACAGTCGCGCTTGTGAATCGTGATGCCGCTGTTGATCGTGATGAAACCGATGATATCGTCGCCCGGCACCGGTTTGCAGCAGCGACCGAACTGCGTCATCAGGTTGCCGACACCCTGAATCGTAACCGCATCCTTCGACGCCGGCGCGGTCGGCGCCTTTTTGACCTTCTTGAACGGATCCTGCCGCGGTTCGGCCTGCAAGAAACCCAGAATCTGCGCCGGGGTAATCAAACCGCGGCCAATGTCGGCAAAGAATTGCTCGGTTTCCTTGCGCTTGAAGTGCGCGACCAGCGCCTTGAGATCGGCCCCGTGAATCGAATACCTGGCGAGCGTGCGGTCGTAGATAGCCTTGCCGTCGAGCAGGTTTTGCTCGAAATCCTGGTGGTTGAACCAGTTGCGAACCTTGGCGCGGGCACCGGCCGACTTGATGTAACCCAGATTCTTGTTCATCCAGTCGCGGCTCGGCCGGCTTTCTTTAGTCGTCAGAATTTCGACCTCGTCGCCGGTATGCAACTCGGTGGTCAGGTTGACGATCCGTCCATTGACCTTGGCACCACGGCAGCGATGCCCGACCTCCGAGTGTATGCTGTAGGCGAAATCGAGCGGCGTGCCGCCCTGCGGGATGTCGATCACCTGCCCCCTGGGCGTGAACACGTAGACGCGGTCGCTGGACAATTCGTCGGAGATCTCGGCCATCGCATCGGATACGTCGGCCGTGCTGCCTTGCAGCAAGTCGCGCATTTGCGCGATGTTCGCCTCCATCCGCTGGTCGAGCCGGCCGCCTTCCTTGTAGCGCCAGTGCGAAGCGACGCCGAGTTCGGACTTGTCGTGCATATCGCGGGTGCGGATCTGCACCTCGACGACTCTGCCGTCCTCGGTCACGACCGCGGTATGCAGCGACTGGTAGCCGTTGTCCTTGGGGTTGGCGATGTAATCGTCGAATTCCTTGGGGATGTGCTGCCAGGTGGTGTGCACGACGCCGAGCGCGGCGTAGCAATCGGCCACCGAGCCGACCAGCAGGCGTACCGCGCGCACGTCGAACAGCTCGTGAAACTCGAGCTGCTTGCGCTGCATCTTGCGCCAGATACTGACGATGTGCTTGGCACGCCCCTGAACCTCGGCGTCGACGTCCTGCTCCGCAAGCAGTCGCACCAGCCTGGCGGTGAATTCCTCGATGAAGGTCTCGCGCTCGCTACGCTTCTCCTCGAGCAGTTTGGCGATACGCTTGTAAACCTGTGGCTCGAGCACGCGAAACGCGAGATCCTCGAGCTCCCACTTGAGCAGGCCCATGCCGAGCCGATTGGCGAGTGGCGCGTAGATATCGAGCGTTTCCTGGGCTATCCGTCGACGGGTATCGAAATCGTCGTGCCGCACCAGGCGCAGGCGCTCGACCCGGTAGCAGAGCTTGATCAACATGACCCGGACGTCGCCGATGATCGCCATCAGCAGGCGGCGCAGTTTTTCGGCCTGCTCGGGGCTATCGGCACGCGCGGTGCCGCCTTCCTTGAGCGAATTGAGCTGAATGACGCCTTGCGTCAATTGCGCGACCCGCGGGCCGAACTCCGCTTCGATGGTTTTCGGATCGAGCCGCTCGTGCAGACCGCGGGCGCTCAGCAGCGCCGCGATAACGGTGTCACGGTCGCTGCCCATCTCGACCGCGCGGCGCGCGACGTCGATGCTCGACGGCAGGTTCTTGCCGCCCGGTCCGGCGTTGTCCGCATAGTCGAGCGCGCGCTCGAGCGCGTCGTCCCAGCCGATGCGCCGCTCGACCGCGGCGACGAAGGTTTTGTGGCCCTGGTTCGACAAGGGTATGCGTCAGGAACGAAGAATCTTCATCGGCGAGACATTATAAACCCGGCGACTGACCCATGTCCCGGCGACGGTCAGCACGGTGCAGGCCGAAACCAGCCCGTAAACCCAGACGGCAAGCGAGAACTCGTAGCTCATGTCGAAAAAATAACGACTGATCGCCCACCCCGACACGGTCGCGATGGCCGCCGAAAAGACGCCGATCAGCGCACCCATCAGCGTGAATTCGAGCACGTGCACGCGGTACAGCTGACGCGTGTGCGCGCCGAGCGCGCGCAGCAGCGACGACTCGACCTCGCGATCGTGGCGCCCGGTCTGGATCGCCGCCAGCAGCACGATCAGCGCCGAGGCGAGCGCGAAGGCGAAAAAGAACTGCATCGCCGCGCTGGCCTTGTCGACGATCGCGCGCACCCGCGCCATCAGCTCGCTGACGTCGAGCAGCGTAATCGACGGAAATCGCTGCAGCAGCTCTTTCAGCGCGGGCTTGTCGGGCTCGCGGATCAGCGCCGACAGCAACCAGACCTGCGGCAGGTCGCGCAACAGTTCGGGACTGGCGATGATGAAGAAATTGGGCTTGAAGTTTTCCCATACGACGCTGCGGATGCTCGTGATCGGCGCGCGCAGCACCTGGCTGCCGACCGTCATCGTCAATTCGTCACCGAGTTCGAGACCGAGTCGGCTGGCCATTCCCTCCTCGACCGACAGCTGCGGCCGTTGCGGGTCGGCGGCGAGCCACTCGCCGGCGAGAATCTCGTTCTGGTCGGGCAAGCGCGTCGTGTAGGTGACGTTGAAAGTATGCTGGGCCGTGTGCGCGCCGCGCGGGTCGGCGAACTCGACCGCATCGATCGGCGTGCCGTTGATCTGCGCGAGGCGCATGCGCACCAGCGCGTACGGCGACGACGATTCGATCCGGCGCTGGCGCAAGAGATCATCGATTGCGGCCACGTCCTCGCCGCGAATGTTGATCATGAAGTAGTTCGGGATGTCGGCGGGCAACTGCGTTTCCCAGGCGCCGAGCAGTTCGTCCTTGACCACCGCGATCAGCAGGATCGCGATCAGCACCAGGCTGAAACCGGACATCACGTAGATCGCGCCGCGCGAGCCGGCCTGCAGCCGGCTCAGCAGATATTGCCGCAGCCAGAAGCGGCGCCGCGACGACGCCAGCAGCGCGCGCACCATCAGGTACAGGACCAGCGGCAACAGCAGCGTGCAGGCGAGAATCAGCGCCAGCGTCGCGACCGCCAGCAGCGAGCTAT
>JBFFXR010000124.1:0-9034 GCA_041569645.1 Gammaproteobacteria bacterium | reverse complement strand
TATGCGGCCGACGAACGGCGAGATGAGAAACGCTCCGGCCTCGGCCGCCGCAACCGCCTGGGCAAAACTGAACAGCAGGGTCAGATTGCAATTGATGTCTTCGCGCTCGAGTTCGCGCGCCGCCTGGATGCCTTCCCAGGTCGACGCGATCTTGATCAGGACGCGCTCGCGGCTACCGCCGCGCTTCTCGTAGAGCTCAACCAGGCGCCGCGCCCGGGCGATCGTCGCGTCGCGATCGAAGGACAGCCGCGCGTCGACCTCGGTGGAAACCCGACCCGGTATGGTTTCGAGAATTTCGAGACCGACGCTGACCGCGAGGTAATCGCAGGCGGCGGCCGCCATCGCGCCCGGGCCGCCGCCCTGTTCGCGTCCCCAGCGCTGCGCCGCATCGATCAGCGGCTGGTACCGCGGGGTGTCGGCCGCCTTCAGCAGCAGCGACGGATTGGTCGTCGCATCCTGTGGCTGGTACTGACCGATGGCGTCGATATCGCCGGTGTCGGCGACAACCTGAGTCATGGTTTTGAGCTGATCGAGTTTGTTCATGGGAGGTGGCTTCAGTAGTATTGGGTGCTGATCTGGTCGAGCGCAAAGAATATCAGAAAATCCCGATCGGGATGAGCCCCTCGCCATGCAAACTCTGACCATCATCATCGTCGCAGCCGTCGCAATCTACCTGGCGATCGGAACCTGGCTCTATTTCCGCCAGCGCCGCCTGATTTTCTTCCCCGTGGCGCATGACGCCGACTTCACCGCCGATCCCGTAAGCCTCGACAACGACGGCGTCAGGCTGCACGGCTGGGTGCTGAATCCCGGCTGCGACAGGGCCCTGATCTACTTCGGCGGCAATTCCGAAATGGTTACCCACAGGCGGGATTTTTTCGAGGACGTATTCCGCGACTACAGCGTCTACCTGTTCAACTATCGCGGCTACGGGCTGAGTCAGGGACTGCCGAGCGAGGCCGCATTATGCGCCGACGCGCTGGCGATCTACGATTGGCTGCGCCCGCGCCATGCCGCGGTGTCGGCTTATGGCCGCAGCCTGGGCAGCGGCGTCGCGGTCTACCTGGCGGCGCAGCGGCCGCTCGACAAACTGTTGCTGCTGACGCCCTATGACAGCGTCGTCGAGGTCGCACAGCGACTCTACCCGATTTTTCCGGTGCGCCGGCTGATCAAGGATCGCTTCGACTCGGCGGCGCTCGCCGATCGGATCGAGATTCCGGTGATGATCGCGAGCGCCGAGCGCGACCGCGAAATACCGCTCGTCCACACCCTCGCGCTCGAGGCTCGGTTCACGCGCGCAGCGGTGCGCCATATCGAAATAGTCGACGCCGCGCACAACGACATCATCGACTTCCCGGCCTACCGGGAGGCGGTGCAGGAATTCATCTCGGGAGTCTAGGCGCTGCGACGCGCGAGGTGGTTGCGGATGCCGGAGAACACCGCCCGCGCGAGTTTTTCCTGGTGCTTCGGATTGCGTAGCTTGCGCTCTTCGTTGGGGTTCGACAGGAACGCGGTCTCGATCAGGATCGACGGCATGTCCGGCGCCTTGAGCACGGCGAAACCGGCTTGCTGGACCTGGTCGTTGTTCAGCTTGGAGACCCTGCCGATGTGCTTGAGCACGTCGCCGCCGAGATCGAGGCTGTCCTGGATAGTGGCGGTTTGCGACAGGTCGAGCAATACCGATGCGATCAGGTCGTCCTTGTCGTCGAGGCTGATGCCGCCGATCAGGTCGGAGGCATTTTCCTTTTCGGCAATCCAGCGCGCCGCTTCGGAACTCGCGCCCGACAGCGACAACGCGTAGACCGAGGCGCCGCGCGCGCGTGGACTCTTGAACGAATCGGCATGCAGCGACACGAAGATGTCGGCTTGCGCCGAGCGCGCCTTCTTGACGCGGTTACGCAGGCTGACGAAGCGGTCGCCGTCGCGTGTCAGTACCGCACGGTAGCCCTCGCTGCGATTGATAATTGCCTTCATGCGCTTGGCGACCGACAGCGCGACGTCTTTTTCGCGCGTACCGCGCTTGCCGATCGCGCCGGGATCTCGCCCGCCGTGTCCGGGATCGATTGCGATCACGTATTCCTTCTTGCGCTTGCGACGCTCCTGCTCGCTGGTCTGGATCGGCGTCGGGTCCAGGCGCGTCGCGTGCAGATCGATAACCAGCCGATGTCCCGACTTGCCGTCGGGCTGCAGCGCGAAACTGCGCGGGCGCACCTTGCCGTGCAGGTCGAGCACGACCCGCAGGCGGCCATTGGTCTTGCTTGCCGAGCGGATACCCTGCATCAGGTTGGTACGGGTGCGGCCGACCGCGAGCGCTTCACTTTTACGCGTATCGTGCAAATCGATGACGACGCGGTGGGGATCGGCGAGCGTGAACAGCCGGTGCTCGACGCTGCCGGTCAAGTCGAAAACGACGCGGGTATGATCGTCGTCGGATTGCGATATGCGGATACCGGTCAGGGTCTTGTTCGGCTGCGCCAGCGCCGGACGCGCGGCGCCGAATAACGCGAGCGACAGGCCAAACCGCGTTGCCCGCCTCAGGAAACCTCGCCTTGCCGTCGAGAATACGCCCATGGTTTTCGTTGTTGTGCCTAGACCTGAACGCTATTTATAGTCAAAGCTCCGACAAAAATCAACAATAAAACTTATATTTATTAACGAGATATTGATCTTTTCTAAAATAACTCTGAAGAATCAGGCCGGCATCGTTCGAGCCAGCCGCGCGAGCCACTCCCGCCCGCGGGCACTCGCCGCAGCGAGCTGCACGCGGCGGCCGGCGGGATCGTAGGCGAGGTGAATCTCTAAATCGACGCCCTGTAGCAGCCCTCGCGCCCGCTCGGGCCACTCGATCAGGCACAGCGTCCGCGCGTTCAGGTAATCGCGAAAGCCGAGAAACTCGAGTTCTTCGGGGTCGCCGAGCCGATAGAGGTCGAAATGCGCAAGCGTGATGTCGGCGAACGGGTACAGTTCGATCAGGGTATAGGTCGGGCTGCGCACGCCGTCGCGCACGCCTCGTTTCTCGAGCGCGCCGCGCACCAGTGTCGTCTTGCCGCTGCCGAGCTCGCCGGCGAGCGTGATCACGCCACCGCCGTCACAGGCGTCGATCAGGCGCGCGCCGAGCGCGCGCATCTCTTCGTCCGTCGCGATCAGCCATTCCGGATCAGCCGGCATGGCGCTGCTGGCGCATGACGAGCGGCAGCCGGTCGATCAGGTCGCCGGCGATCAGCCCTGCGGGATCGCGGCCGCGGGTGAAGCGCTCGGCACCGAGCGCATGCAGGAAAACGCCGCTGCGCGCGGCTTCGCCCGGCGTGAGTCCCTGCCCCAGCAGCGCCGCGATCAGGCCGGCAAGCACGTCGCCGGTGCCGGCGGTGGCGAGGCCGGCGTTGCCGCGCGTATTGATCGCGGTCGCCTCGCCCGGGGCTGCGACCAGCGTCCCCGAACCTTTCAGCACGGCAACCGCGTCGAAGGTATCGCGCAGCTGCTCGGCGGCGGCGAGCCGGTCCGCCTGGATCTCGGCGCCGCCGGTCTCGAGTAAACCCGCGGCCTCGCCCGGGTGCGGGGTCATGACGAGCCTGCGGGATTTTCGCCGGCGCAGGAAGTCGGCGCGCAGCGCGCCGGCATCGACGACCATCGGCAACTCGCAGTCGGCCAGCGCGGCGAGGCATTGACGCGCGCCGTCGCTGTCGCCGAGTCCCGGACCGACCAGCAGGATACTGGCCTGCGCGAGCTTCGCCGCAAGCGCGTCCCAGCCGAGCGTCATGATTTCCGGGAACGCTGCGAGGTTCGAGCGGCAGTCCGGGTGCACGAGCGCGGTCACGAGGCCGGCACCGCCACGCAGCGCGGCACGCGCGGCCAGCGCAACCGCGCCGCTCATGCCGACATCGCCACCGACGATCAGCACGTGGCCATAGTGGTTTTTATGCGTGTTGCGTTTGCGCGGCGGCGGCAGCGCGGCGCGCTCGATCGCGGTCAGCGCCGGCGCGACGCCTGCGAGCGTGCGCGCCGAGACGCCGAGGCTTTCGTAGCGCAGCTCGCCGCAATAGTCCGGACCGTCGGCGAGATACTGGCCCGTCTTGGCGCCGATGAAAGTCACCGTCAGCGCCGCCTCGACGGCGACCGGCTGCGCGAGCCCGGTTCGCGCGTTGAGCCCCGACGGGATATCGATCGCGACTTTCGGCGCGGTCGCGGCGTTGATCGCGGCGATCGAGGCTTGCCAGTCGGCGTCGAGATCCCGCTTCAGTCCGATGCCGAGCAGGCCGTCGACGATGAGGTCACCGGTCAAAGCCTGCCCCGTCCAGGTTTCGACCGCGCCGCCGGCGGCGCGCCAGGCATCGGCAAAATGACGCGAAGTGTCCGATTGCTTCGCCAGATCGCCGCGCGTCAGCAACTGCACGTCGACGCCATCGCGGCGCGCGGCGAGCGCGACGACGAACGCGTCGCCGCCGTTGTTGCCCGCGCCGGCAAGCACGCTGATGCGGCCGAGGTCGGGCCAGCGCTCGACGATCGCGCGCCAGGTCGCTTCGCCGGCGCGCAGCATCAACTCTTCCGACGGCAGGCTATCGTGCTCCATCGCGATGCGATCGAGCGCGTAAGCCGACTCTGGCGTATACAGCAACATGGCCGCTTTATACCCCACGGCGCGCAAGCTGGCTACCGCGCCGGCGTCGATAATCGCGGAGAGAATTGCGAATTTGGGACAAAGCCGCGGCCTGCGGTTGATATACTCGCGACTCGCCAGCGGAGTGAGCGCAATCATGAGCGTAGCGAGCATCAGCTTTCATCCCAAGTCCGACAAGAAGCTGCGGTCGCGGGTCAAGTTGCTCGGCAAACTGATCGGTAACGTGCTGCTCAAGCACGAGGTGCCCGAAGTCTTCCACGCGGTCGAGGCGCTGCGCACCGGTTTCATCCAGTTGCGCAAGCGCGACAGCGAACCGAAACGCCATGAGCTGATGCGCCTGATCGACGGCCTGTCGGCGCCGGTCATGACCCAGGTGATCCGCGCTTTCGCGATCTACTTCAACCTCGTCAATATTGCCGAGGAGGATTACCTCCATCGCCTGCGCCGGGCCTCGGTCAAGGAGCACGGCCATGCCGCCTGGGTCGGCTCGTTCTATCACACTCTCGAACAGTTTCGCGAACAGGGAATCGACGCCGATGAATTGGCCGAGCTGTTCTCCGGCCTGTGCTACTGGCCGGTGTTCACCGCGCACCCGACCGAGTCGCGGCGGCGCACGATCATGCACCACCAGCGAGAGGTTTTCCGGATCCTCGACGCGCTGACCGACCCGCGCCTGAGCCCGTTCGAGCGCGACGACCTGGTCGAGGCGCTGCAACTGCAGATCGAAACCCTTTGGCTGACCAACGAGGTACGCGGCAGCAAGCCGACGGTCGAGGATGAAATCAAGATGGGCCTGCACTATTTTCAGCGCAGCCTGTTCGAGGCGGTGTGCATCGATTATCGCCACCTCGAGCGCGCGGTCGTTCACGTCTACGGCGAAGACGAACTCGGTGCGCCGGTGGTCGCGGTGCCGAGCCTGATCCGTTTCGGCTCGTGGATCGGCGGCGACCGCGACGGCAACCCCTTCGTCAAACCGGCGACGACGCGCAAGGCGGTGCTGATGCAGGCCGAGGAAATTCTTGCCGAACACATTCGTCAGGTCTATCGCCTGACCTACGTGCTGACAATGTCGACGCGCTGGTTCACGCCGAGCGCCGAATTCAGCGCGAGCCTCGAACGCGACCAGGCGATGGGCGTCGAGGCCTTCGACCGGCGGCGCGACCAGTTCGAGGACGAAGTCTACCGGCGCAAGCTCTACCACATGCATTACCGCCTGCGCAAAACCCTTGCGGTCGTGCGCAATCGCATGCGCGATTACGAGACGCCCGACGCCAGGAACGCCTACGCCGACGCCGCGGCTTATCTCGAAGATTTGTACACGATCCGCGACTCGCTGATCAGCCACGGCGACTACGCCGCCGCCAACGGCGACCTCAAGGACGTGATCCGGATCGCCGAAACTTTCGGCTTTCATCTCGTCCACCTCGATTTGCGCCAGGAGTCGACCCGCCATAGCGAAGCCGTCGCCGAATTACTTTCGGCCAGCGACGGCACCGACTACGCCGCGCTCGACGAAGCCGCGCGTGTCGAGCTGCTGGCCGCGCGCATCGCCGCCGGCGCGCCGCCGCGAGTCGAATCCGGGCGGATCAGCGACGCCGGCAGGGAAACTCTCGAAGTGTTTGAACTGATCGCCGAGCTGCGCGCCGACATCGGCCACGACTGCATCGGCAGCTACGTGATATCGATGACCCACCAGGCGAGTCATGTTCTCGAGGTGATGTACCTCGCCTGCATCGCTGGCCTCTGTGGCCATCGCGACGACGGCTACTTCAACACACTCGAGGTTGCGCCGCTGTTCGAGACGATCAAGGACCTGAGCCGCATCGACGCGGTGCTCGATACTCTCCTCGCCAACCCGGTCTACCGCGAGCTGCTCGCCGCTTCCGGCGGCGCCCAGGAAATCATGCTCGGCTATTCCGACTCGTGCAAGGACGGCGGAATCCTGTCGGCAGCCTGGGGGCTCTACCAGGCGCAGCTCAAGGTCGTCGCGATCGGCGACCGGCACGGTGTCGACCTGCGCATCTTCCACGGTCGCGGCGGCACGATCACGCGTGGCGGCGGGCCGACGCACGACGCGATCATTGCCCAGCCGCCGGGCACCGTGCGCGGCAAGATCAAGTTCACCGAACAGGGAGAGGTGCTGTCGCACAAATACGGCAATGCCGAGACCGCCAACTACGAGCTGGCGATGGGCATCACCGGCCTGATGAAAGCGAGCCTCGGCCCGGCACGCGCCGACGCGGAGAGTTACCAGCGCTTTCACGAACCGATGCAGGCGCTGGCGCAGCGTTCGGAAGACTTTTACCGCGAACTGACCGACCATACCGACAGCTTCTTCGACTATTTTTACCAGGCCACGCCGGTCGCCGAAATCAGCCTGATGAATATCGGCTCGCGCCCGTCGCACCGCCGCCAGGGCGACCTGTCGAAGGCCTCGGTGCGGGCGATTCCGTGGGTCTTCGGCTGGAGCCTGTCGCGCACGATGATGCCGGCCTGGTACGGCGTCGGCCACGCGGTCAGCGGCTGGCTCGAGACCGACGCCGGCGCGCGCGAGCTGCTCGCCGAGATGAATCGTGACTGGCCGTTCTTCGCCGCGTTGATCAGCAACCTGCAGATGTCGTTGTTCAAGGCCGACCTGCGCATCGCGCGCGAGTACAACAAGCTTTGCGCGGACGCGGACCTGGCGCGGCGGATTTTCGACCGGATCGAGGGCGAGTATCGGCGCAGCGTCGATGCGGTGCTGGCCGCCACGGGCATAGATGCGCTGCTCGCCAACGACCCGGTGCTGAAGTTGTCGCTGTCGCGGCGAGACCCCTACCTCGATCCGCTGGCGTATCTGCAGATCGATCTGCTGCGCAAGTATCGCGACGAATCCCGCGCCGAGGCCGAACGCGATCTGTGGCAGGCGGCGCTGGCCAGCTCGATCAACGCGATCGCCGCCGGCTTGCGTAATACCGGATAATCGACTATTCAGACAGGGTTAAGCCGGAATTCCTAGTATTCGGCGCGGAAATGTGGAGTTTTTGCCAGTCATTTCCGCGGGCGGTTCCCTATAATGTGCCGTTGCAAAGCGGCACCCAGACAACTAACGGTAAATTCGATGAAACGACTACTTCTCTGTCTCGCTCTCGCGAGCTCGCTCGGCCTTGCCGGCTGCGAAACCTTCGACGCCTACACCGGCGAGAAAAAGACCTCCGCGACCTCCAAGGGCGCGGCCATCGGCGCCGGCGTCGGCGCCGTACTCGGCTATCTGCGCAACAAGGACGAAAGCAGCAAGACCAAGCAGCGCAAGATACTGCAGGCCGCGGGTATCGGCGCGATTGCCGGTGGCGGCGTCGGTTACTATATGGATTCGCAGGAAGCCAAGCTGCGCAAGACCCTGCGCGACAGCGGAGTCAGCGTCGAGCGCGACGGCGACAACATCAATCTCGTGATGCCGGGTAATATCACTTTCGTGACCGCCGGTCACGACCTCAATGCGAGCTTTCACCAGGTGCTCGACTCGGTCGTGCTGGTGCTGCAGGAATTCAACCAGACCATCATCGTCGTCGCCGGGCATACCGACAGTCGTGGCTCGGACGCCTACAACCAGGGGCTGTCGGAGCGTCGCGCCGACTCGGTAGCGCAATACCTGACGCAAAAAGGCGTCGCCGCGGCGCGCATCGACACGGTCGGGTTCGGTGAAAAGCACCCGATCGCCGACAACTCGACGAGCGAAGGCCGGGCACTGAATCGTCGCGTCGAGCTGTCGCTGATTCCGATTACCGAGGAAACCTGAAGTCGGATCGCGCCGGCCGACGGCGGCCGGCGCGCTCTGCCCTGGCTCTCGGGACTAGCCCGGGCGCGCGAAGACCGTCTCGAGGCCGCGATCGGGCGCCCCCGGCACGAACTGCGACAGCAGCAACGACGTCAGCGCGATCGCCGCGCCGAACAGGAAAACCGCCGCCGGCGACACCATCCAGACCAGCCCCAGCACCGCCGGCAGTACGACCGCGGCGATGTGGCTGATCGTGAACGATACCCCGGCGGTGGCCGCCATGTCGGCCGGGTCGGCAATCTTCTTGAAGTAACTCTTGAGCGCGATCGCCATCGCGAAAAAGACGTGATCGAGCACGTAAAGCAGCGACGCGAACCACGCGCTTTCGGCCAGCGCATAGGCGGTGAATATACCAACCAGTCCGGCATATTCGAGCGTCAGCGTGCGCTTTTCGCCCCAGTAGCTGACCAGCCGGCCGATACGCGGCGCGAGGTAGATGGTCAGCACACCGTTGACCAGGAACAGCAAAACCATCTCGGCGACGCTGAAGCCGAACTTCTCGACCATCAGGAAGCCGGCGAAGACGATGAAAATCTGCCGCCGTGCGCCGGACAAAAAGGTCAATAAATAGTAAAGCCAATAGCGCCGGCGCAGGATCATCG
>JBFFXR010000123.1:0-9246 GCA_041569645.1 Gammaproteobacteria bacterium | reverse complement strand
TAAATCGCGACCGGGAAAACCGAGATGAGGAGGCCGCGGGCGATGCTCTCGATGCCGGACAGCACGGCAAATACCTTCACGCCCGGGGTGCCGCGCGGTGGATGACTGAGCAGGTCTCGATTGAGGAACATCGGCGAACGCCCGCAAAACGAATCTTGCGATTATAGGCGCGTGCCGGCAAGTTTCATCGCAATCGATGACGACATATTTCGATACGATCGAGTCGGTTTTTCGATCGACCGGGTGGCCGCCGACGTCTCTGCGAATCGAGCCGACCGTCACCGCGAAGCATCGCGTTATCCGCTCGGTTCGATCGGGTTTTATGGCTGGCGCGGATACGGCTTTCGTGGGATTCTGGCCTCCCTCTTGCAACCCGAAACCGAATATGCGGGACCAGGCTTCCCTGTCCTCGACGCACGCAGTCGATAGCCGGCATGGCTATGCGATGCTGTTGATGGTGATCGGTTCGGTCGCGATCAGTTTCGGCGGACTGGTGCAGCGCAACATCGAGGTCGCGACGCCATGGCAAATCAATATTTATCGCTCGCTCGGACTGCTCGTGGCGATCGCGGCCATCCTCGCGATTCAAAATCGCGGCCGCTTCTTCGCCACGCTGTTTTCCGTGGGCCGTTTCGGCCTGCTCGCCGGCGCACTGCTGGCCGGCGCGGGACTCAGCTTCATCCAGGCATTCGCCCACACCACCATCGCCAACGCGCTGTTCATCATCGGCGCCATCCCGTTTTTTGCCGCGTTGATGGCGCGCCTGTTTCTCGGCGAACGCCTGCGAACCGCGACCCTGGTGACGATGCTGTTCGCCGGCAGCGGGCTCGCCCTGATGGTCGTCAACGGCATCAGCATCGGCTCCGGCTTCGGCAACCTGATGGCGCGTGCCACCGCCCTGTTCTTTGTCGGCTACGCGGTCGTGGTGCGTTACCGCCGCCAGGTCGAGATGCTGCCGACGCTGCTCATCGCAGCGGCAATAATCATTGCCGTTTCGCTGCCGGTCACCGGCGGCAATCTCGCCGTGCCGCTGAACGACATACTGCTGTGCCTGTTCTGGGGCGGCTGCCTGTCGGGGCTGGTCAACTGGACCTTCATCGTCGCCTCGCGCCATCTGGCCACCGCCGAGCTGACGCTGCTGATGTTGATCGAATTCGCGCTGGGCCCGGTCTGGGTCTGGCTGTTCGTCGGTGAAGTCCCGCACCGGTGGACGCTGATCGGGGGCAGCGTCATCATCGTCTCGGTGGCGGTGCGCGCCATCCTCGAACTGCTCACCAAACCGAGCCCCGAGCAAACGCCGACGCAACCGGTCTGAGATTCTCCGGGCTCGGCCCGGTCAGCCAGGTTAGCTGGCGCTGCGGCATTGGCCCGAACGCGGCGCGCGAAAAAGTCCGCGTCGCGCACGCGCCCAAGGGTTTGCCGGCGATCGCCTCGGCGTTTGCCGGCGGTCGGCTAGACCTCTCCAGAGTGCGTGCGCTGCGCGCCCGCGACGGCGGTTGCCGCTTTCCGGGGTGCACCCATCACCGCTTCGTCGATGCGCATCACATCCGCCACTGGGCGAACGGGGGCGCCACCTCGCTCGACAACCTCGTGTTATCGTGCCGCCGTCACCATCGCCTGGTGCACGAGGGCGGGTTCGGCGTCACGCGTAACGCCCGCGGTGCCATCCGCTTCACCCGGCCCGACGGCCGCGTCATCGACGAACATCCTCGGTTGCCCCCGGGCGGCGGCATCGACCGTTTTCGCGACTCGATTTCGTATAAGAAAAAGAGGACGGAGGGATTTAACCTTCATCCCTCCGCCCCCTTTGAGACACACCAGAGAATTTACAATTGTTAACGATCTCATTCCGTTATTGTTAATCTAGTTGTGGCAACATTTGACATACTTTTAAGCTCGGAGGTGTACATTTCGTGCGCATTGGATTGCTGGAAGATGACTTGAGCCAAATCGAACTGATTGGCCTGTGGGCAAAAGAGGCAGGCGATCAACTGCAGTCATTTACGACGGGTAAAAGTTTTCGTGAAGCGATGACCCGGGAAAAATTCGATTTGCTGGTGCTCGACTGGCATCTGCCCGATACCACGGGCATCGAGGAACTCGACTGGCTGCGTGACGAGCAGTCCTCCAATACACCGGTTATTTTCATTACCAGTCGTGATAGCGAAGAGAGTGTCATCGAGGCACTCGATCACGGCGCCGACGACTACATGGTCAAACCGGTCAATAAAAGCATCACGCTGGCCAGGATTAAAGCTTTACAGCGCCGCAACAAGATCAATGAAGCTGCGAACGGAATCGAGAGCGTACCGGAAACCGAGATGTACGATCCGTACGAAATCAACGAGTCGGAGCGCCGCATTTCGATTAACGGCAAAGCCATCAAACTCACCAACAAGGAGTTCGATCTCGCCGTCTACCTGTTCAAAAACGCCGGCAGCCTCGTTTCACGCGATTATTTACTCGAGTTCCTCTGGGGCACCCGGGCGGATTTGAATACGCGTACGGTCGATACCCACGTCAGTCGTATTCGCACCAAGCTCGGGATCAATCCCGCGGTCGGATGGCAGCTGAGCAGCATCTATCAACGCGGCTACCGGCTTTTCAGGGTAGGCGAACAGTAGCCCGTCATGCGCCGCCCGTTACTTCAGCTGCTTTTAGCGCTCGTATTCAGTCTGCCCAATCTCGTTGCGGCTGCTGAAGAGCACTGGGAATACACGATCCGGCCTGGCGACAGCTTCTGGAAAATTGCCGAAAGATATACCGATTCGGTCAACAACTGGGGCGAGCTGCTGCGCATAAACAGCATAGACAAAAGTGCGGATCGAGCGATTCTTCCGGGCACGCGCATCGTCATCCCGATCTCGATGTTGAAGCTGCAGCCGGCCCCGGCGCGAGTCGTCGCGGTCAATGGCGCGGTCAGCCTGGTGCGCGCCGACGGGCAATCGGCTGAAATCACCGTCGGCACGGAGTTATTCAGCGGTGATCGCGTCACTACCGGTGACGGTCAAAGCCTGCGCCTGCAGTTTGCCGACCAGTCGGAACTACAGGTACAGGCCAATAGCGAAGTCGTGCTCGACAAACTCAGCCAGTTCAAACACAGCGGCATGGTTGACACCCGCATCCGCCTGAATTCGGGCCGCATCCAAACTCGCGTCCAGCAACAAAAAGAGGGCAATCGCTACGAGATCAAGACACCGTCAGCGATCACCGCGGTGCGGGGCACTGACTTTCGCCTGTCAGCCGAAGGCACCGAGATTAGCCGAACCGAGGTGACCGAAGGCCTGGTCGCCGTATCTGCCGGCGATGCGGAGAAAGGCGTCGACGAGGGATTCGGGATTATCGCCGAAGCCGGCAAGCCGCTACCCGACCCGGTAAAATTGCTCCCCCCCACGGAAATCGGCGCCAACTCGTCGACCGACGACAATGAGCTGCAGGTGTCATGGGTGGAGCTGGATGGCGCGGCCTCCTATCGTTACGCCGTCGCGACCGATGCGAATTTCGATCAGGTCACCCTGGAAGGCAGTACCGAAGCGAATGAACTGGTCCTGGAAGAGCTGTCTCCCGGCGCGTATTTCCTGCGCGTCAGGGGCATCGACCAGTTCGGACTGGAAGGCTTTGACGCGGACAGAAGATACGTCATCGAAGCACCTTCCGACGAAGATTTCTACGCCTGGATGATTTTATTGCCAATCGGGATACTTATACTTTCCCTGTGAAGTTCTTGACATCCAGGACCGACCACTCGAGCGTCGTCGAACACTTGATGCTGGTCGCATTGCTGGCTTTCGTTTCCGGCCTGTTTGTGCATCAAAGCCTGCTCTGGCGCTGGGATAATCTCCTGTACGATGCCCAGCTGTCATTCTGGAATCGAAACGTTTCCGATGAGATCGTCATCGTCGCGATCGATGACGAAAGCCTGCGCGAACTGGGGCGCTGGCCGTGGCCCAGGTCCATCCATGCAAGACTGATCGATCGACTCGACCGCGAGTCGCCGCGTGCAATCGGGCTGGATATCATTTTCAGCGAGCCCGACTCGGTCGACCCGGACTCGGACGAGTTACTCGCGCGCGCGATCGGGGCCAGCGGCAAGGTCGTGCTGCCGGTTTTCATGTCCCGGAAAAGCCGCAACTCCTTTCCCATCGAAGCCCTGCCCCTGCCCGAGCTGGCCAACAACGCCGCGGCACTGGGACACGTTCACATGGATATCGGCGAGGACGGAATTGCGCGCCGGGTTTACCTGAAAGAGGGAATCGGCAAGCCCTTCTGGACGCATTTCAGTCTGGCATTATTGAGCACTATCGGCGCTGCCTCCGAACTCGAACGCGAGGTCGACATCGCCAGCAGCCGGCAACAGTATTCATCGATGCGATGGTACAGGGAGTACCCGTTCCTGATACCGTTCGCCGGCCCGACGGGCCATTTCCCGCGAATCGGCTACGCCCAGGTCTTGTCGGGGCATTACCCCAAAGACCTGTTTCGCGACAAGATCGTGCTGATCGGTACCACGGCCGAGGGCCTGAGCGACGCCCTGCCGACTCCCCTGTCGAGCGACAGCGGCCGTATGCCCGGAGTCGAAATCATTGCAAACATCATCGATTCGATTCTCAACGACCTGCGCATTACCGAGCTGCAAACGCCGTGGCTGATATTGATCACCGCTTTGCTGGTGGCGTTGCCGATGCTGATCTACCCCTACCTCAACCCGAGCAGCACCCTGCTCGTGCTGTGCCTGATCGTCGTGGGCAGCCTGGCCCTGGTGGCGCTGCTGCTATGGCTATTTCGGATATGGGTGCCGGTTTCCACCATCCTGCTGTTCCAGGTTATCAGCTATCCCTTGTGGAGCTGGCGCCGGCTGGCGCTGGCGATGCGTCACATCAACGTCGAGTTGAACCGGCTGACGGCCAGGCAGCAGGAATTGAGCGTGCACGGGGACCGGGACGTGACCGGCGAAATCCGGTTCGTTAGCCAGTTCATTCCGCTCGACGGCTGGGTGTTACAGGATGAGCATGGTGCGGAAATCGAAGCGGAAGGCGCAGCGCCTGAATTCCGGTTGCGCGAACTGAAACCCGACAGCTGGTCGGTCGATAACGGCCAATACTGGGCCCCGGTTCGCTACGACAACAAGCCCTGCCGGCTGGGATTGAACATCGGGCCGGACGCGAAATTGACGGATGAACAATCGCGGCTGCTGAACAGCCTGGTCAACTCGCCCTGGGAAGCCGAATCGGCCCGGCGCTCCTATGTCGAGGATGTATTGCAGTCAAAAATTACCCAGGTGCAGGCGCTGGGCAAGGAATACGAGGAGATCAGAGGCATCATCGACGACAGTTTATCGGGCATGGCCGACGGCTTGCTGATCTGCAGCAGTCGAGGCCAGGTACTGCTCTCCAACCCCCGGGCCGGGTGGTATTTGTATGACGACGATAACGCGGCAATCAACGGTAAATCATTAATCGACATCGTGAAGCCGATCCGCCTGAAAGACGGGGCCAGCTGGACATCGTTGTTGCAAATGGTCCTGTTCGGCCAGGAGCGCGTGCTGGCGAACGCGCGCCACGAATCGGGGCGCGACCTCCTGATCGAGATCAGCCCGCTGCGAATTATCGGCGATGTCTTCGATGGGTTCGTGATCAATTTCACCGATATCAGTTTGCTCAGGGCCAGCGAACAAAAGCGCAACGAGACGCTCAATTTTCTCTCCCACGACCTGCGCTCGCCGTTGTCATCGATGATCGCGCTGATCGAGCTGGCCAAGAACAAAACCGGTGTCGACGAGATGCGTTCCATGCTCGGCAACATGGAAAAGAATACGCACAAGACGCTCCATCTTGCCGAGCAATTCTTGCAGCTGTCGCGCGCCAATGCCGACGAGAATATCAAGTTTCACGACATCGACATCAACAGCGTGGTCCTGAATGCGATCGACCAGATCTGGGCGCTGTCGAAACAGATGCAGGTAAGCATCGAGCGCGAATTCGACCGCGAGGAATTGTGGACGCATGCCGAACCGGACTTGCTGGAGCGCGCGATAATCAATCTCCTGTCCAACGCGATCAAGCACAGCGCTGCCGGCGCCAGCGTGAAAGTGACGGTGCACCTCAAGCAAAACGAGATTTCATGCTGCGTCATCGATCGAGGATCCGGGATTGCGGTCGAGGAATTGCCGCACCTGTTCGAGATGTTCCGGCGCACCCGGGGGGCGGGCGTGGAACGTCAGTACGGCATCGGGCTCGGCCTGGCTTTCGTCGATGCGGTAGCCCGGCGTCACTCCGGGCGCGTGGACGTGGAAAGCGAGCCGGGGAAGGGTTCGAGATTTTGCCTGAGGATACCGCGCGTCGAACCCGTCAACGACGTGCAAGAGCCGGAGTAAAACGCGCAGCGCGATCGGCGTTAGCCGAACCGATTCGGGTCGACTCTGTCAGCCGCGCGGAAACCGGTGCCGGCAACGCCGCGGGCGTGAATCGAACCGGGCATCGCTACTCAAAGCCATTATTCGCGCGGTCTTTATCCCGGGAGTCTGTCCCGCTCGCATCGCGGCCGCCGCCGGTCTCATACCGCGGGGCTACCAGGCTGCACAATCGTCGCTTGCCAAGCCTGGCCACGAAATAGCCGCCCAGAAAACACAGCAATAACAGAAAAGCGGTTTGCAACAGAAAAATGCTCACGACGCTTGCCTCGCCCGGACATCGGATAACAAACCCATGGCGATCCCGAACAAAAACGCCAGGACAAACCATAAGATCAGCTTGGTAAATAGATAAATCATCGTTCCGCTCCCGATAAACCCTGTTGCAGAAAAAATCCGATAGCGGGCTTCGGCGCACCGCCCGCGACGCTGTCGACGAGCCGGACGAGGCTGGCCTCGTCGAAGCGTATCCGGCCAACCAGCCCCGCGGCATCGGCCGCGGTAACGAGGTATTCCTTGACGGCCTCGGCCCGATACGCACTCAAAGGCCGGTCGGCCACGTCACCGGTGCGGCGGATACTGTACCCGGTAACAGACAAGCGGTTGGTCGCAGCCACTTGCTTGCACTGCTCGAGCACGCCGATGACCTGATCGAGCAAGGGGTGGCTGGACGGATCCAGTTCGGCGGTATCGGAAGCGAAAAAGATTCGCTTGCCGTTCAGTTGTCGATCGAGCTTTGCCTGGCAGGCAACGAGCGCGGGATCCTCACCGGCGTCAACTCTCCGCGGGTCCGTTGCGTTTTGAACCACGTCCAGCGCTTCGCGCGGCTGCCACACCCCGACCTCGGTTTCGAATTCGGTTCCAAGCAGGTATTTGGCCGCCGATACCATCTTCAATCGCTCTCCGTGCGAGCCGACTTCGGCGATCAACCGGCTTCGATGGCTGGAAATAACGAGCTGCGCCGAGCGGGCGCTTGCCAGCCTGGAAAACAATTTGGTGACGCCGGAAATCCAGTCCGCCGATTCGAGTTGGCCAATGATGTCCAGTTCGCTGATCACCTTGTCCTTCCCGTATACCGCCTCGGCGGCGTCGACAATGAAATTAGCAGCGGCCTGCGTCGCCACGCGCCCACGCAGCAAAACATTGCCGCCTTCCTGCCACACCGATAATTCCGGCGACGGATTCGACTGCCTGACTTCGAGCCGATCGTCGACAATGCGAACGCCGTAAACGTTGCGTACGATTTCGACGGCTATATCGCGCGATTTGACATCGGGTGCGACACCGGTCAGCACGACATCGCGACCCTGCCCTTCGAGCTCGACCGTTACCCAGTCGGAATTATCGAATGACAGACGCTGCATGACCCGACCGTCCAGATCCGACTCGATCGCCTTCATTCCGGAATAAATCATCGACAGGTAAAGCAGCGCCAACCCGGTCAGGGTTGTGAGCCACCAGGTTTTTCTGCGCATGCCGGCGCCACTCAAAAACTGATTGTCGGTCATACCTCGCAGCCTCGAACTGCTCGACGGTAGAGTTTTCAGAGCCAGGTCCCGCTTCGATTCGCCGGCTCCATTCGGTTGAGAATAATACAAGTAATTCGCCGCCGAGTTTGTCGACGAAAAGGGATTTAACAAACATTTAACAATGCCAATCGGGCATCGACGAAGCGGCAATAGACCACTCGAACCCGACACGGGTCATCGCGCAGTTGGTTAAATTTTTGCCTTCGGCGCGCCGCGGGGCCTCGCCAAAGGGCAGCTCCCGGGTCGGGAAAATTGCCTGCCCGGCGAGATCGTCCGGGGGGAAATGTAAGCAATTGTTAAATATGGCCGGCGAATATTGTTTATCGATTTTGCGTTTCCTATAGTGCCGGCGAGTCAAGATCCCCGGTTTGATCTTGCGACCCTACAACCACGAGCGAGGAGTCTCATGGACTTTCTAATGGATTGCTTCGAGCAACACGATGGCGCGTACATCGAACACCTGGAAGTTGCAGGCTATTCGACCGAACAGGCCAGGCGATTCATGCCAGAGGCCGCATCGCGTTTTGCGCATTGCGCCCGGAATAAAGGCGCGGGGCAGATAACCGCACAGCTGGCCGAGATCGGACTGGCCCGATTTATCGGCCCGCGGCACCTCGATGCCATTTCGAAGCGGCTCGGCATGGATTCCGCTCAGGTAAGGATGGGGCTTGCCGCAATCACGCCCGTGCTGGCGCGAACGATTGCCCGCAAGGCCGACAGCTTGTCCGGCGTGGCGAGCTCGACGACGCGAGGTTTGTTCAACCGGATTGGTTGACTCAAATCGAAACAACGTAAGTTTTAATTTTCATTTCACCAATCAGGAGAGACAAAATGTCTAGAAGCATCCAGGATATCGAAGGTATCGGTCCCAAGTATGCAGACTTGCTGGGCCGGGAAGGTATTACGACCACTGCAAGGCTGCTCCAGGTCGGCGGCAATCGTGCCGGGCGAAAGCTGCTGGCGCAGAAAACCTCGATCAACGAGAAAAACATTCTCAAGTGGGTCAACATGTCCGACCTCTTTCGCATCAAAGGCGTCGCCGGACAGTTCGCGGAATTGCTCGAGGGCGCAGGCGTCGACACGGTCAAGGAACTGCGTACGCGTAATGCCGAAAACCTCGCCGTAAAAATGGCGGAAGTTAACGACGCCAAGCGTCTGTGCAAGGCAACGCCCAGCTCGAAAACCGTGAGCAAGTGGGTAGCCCAGGCGAATAGACTGCCGCCGATGGTTACCTATTGAAAGAGCAACAATGCGCGATGCAGCGGATGCACGGTTGCAAATTCAGGGATGAGTGCGTGCGGCCCGAGC
>JBFFXR010000122.1:0-9247 GCA_041569645.1 Gammaproteobacteria bacterium | reverse complement strand
TGGGGCAGCTTCGACTCGGTCGACGAGGGCGAACGCTACAAGGTCAAGCGCATCACTGTCAAACCCGGCGCGCGGCTGTCGAAGCAGATGCACCGCCACCGTGCGGAGCACTGGGTCGTCGTCAAGGGCACCGCGCGCGTATTCCGTAACGACGAATTTTTCAACCTGCACGAGAACGAGTCGGTCTTTATCCCGCTCGGCGCGACGCATTACCTCGAAAACCCGACCGACGAACCGCTCGACATCATCGAAGTACAGTCGGGCTCTTACCTCGGCGAGGACGACATCGTGCGTTTCGACGACCTCTACGGGCGCAGCGACGAGTAGGCTGCAGATACTTCCAGCCCGCGAGCCACGATGACCGAATCCAGCCAGCTCGATTTCGACGATACACTGCTCGAGGAACCGCTCGAACATCCCGCCTGGTTCGAAATCAATCCCGGCGACCTCGACGAGGCGGTCGCCGAGGCGCGCGCCGCCGGCAAGCGCGGCATCATGGTCTACTTCGGCCAGGCCCGTTGCGCCTACTGCGAGAAATTTCTGCACGTAAACCTGGCCGATCCCGAGGTCGAACATTACGTTCGCCGATACTTCGACGTGGTGCCGGTCGACATCTGGGGCATCGACGAGATCGTCGATACCGACGGCCGCGTCTACAGCGAACGCGAGTATGCGCTGCGCTACGACGCGAATTTCACGCCGACCGTGCTGTTCTACGACCGCAACGGCAAACCGGTCTATCGCCTGCGCGGCTACTACCCGCTCTACCAGTTCCACGCGGCGCTGCACTATGTCGTCGAGGGCTTTTACCGGGTCGAAAGCTTTCGCGACTATCTCGCGCGCGCGGAACCCGGGCTGTTTTTTACCGACGGTGAGCTGATCGAGCGCGAATTTTTCAATCCCCCGCCGCACGACCTGAGGGCAAGCACGCGCGGCCGCGTGCGACCGCTGGCGGTGATCTTCGAGCGCGGCGACTGTCACGCTTGTGAGTTGCTGCACACGGGTCCGCTGTCGCGCGCCGAAGTCCTGCACGAAATCGGCCAGATGGACGTCGTCCAGCTCGGCCTGTTCGCCGACACGCCGATCGTCACGCCGAGCGGCCACGCGACCACGGCCCGCGACTGGGCACGCGATCTCGGGTTGTTCTACACGCCGTCGATCGTACTGTTCAGCCCCGCCGGGCGCGAGGTCCTGCGGGTCGATTCGGTGGTGCAGTTCTACCGCCTGTGGGGCGCGCTCGACTACGTCAACAAGCGCGCCTACGAACTCGGCATCGACTACCAGGCCTGGCGCCTGCAGCAGCGGGAAACCGCGGACTGACGCGGCCATGACGACCCGCCGCGAACTCGCCGAAGCCATCATCGCGACCTGCTGCGCGATGAACGCCGCCGGCATCAACCAGGGCAGCGCCGGCAACGTCAGCGCGCGCTTCGCCGAGGGCTTCCTGATCACGCCGAGCGGGCTGGCCTACGACCGGCTGACGGTTCAGGATATCGTGCTGCTCGACCTCGACGGCAACACGCGCGACGCGCGCCAGCCGTCGAGCGAATGGCGCATGCACCGCGATATCTACGTGAGCCGCGCCGAAGCCGGCGCGGTGCTGCACGCGCACTCGACCTTCGCCACCGCGCTGTCCTGCCTGCGGCTCGATATCCCGGCGTTCCATTACATGGTCGCGGTCGCCGGCGGTCACGAAATCCGCTGCGCCGATTACGCGCTGTTCGGCACGCAGGAGTTGTCCGACGCGATGCTTGCCGCCCTCGACGAGCGCCGCGCCTGCCTGCTCGGAACCCACGGCATGATCTGCTTTCACGACGATCTCGAGCGCGTGCTTAAACTCGGCATCGAGGTCGAAACGCTGGCGAAGCAATACTGGCACGCGCGCCAGGCCGGCGACCCGGTAATCCTCAGCGCCGCCGAGATGGACGCGGTGCTGGAGAAATTCGCCGGCTACGGCCAGCAGGATTGACGATGAAAGTCGACGGCGTGCCCTACCGCAGCATCTGGCTGGCTGACGACGGCGAATCGGTCGACGTGATCGACCAGACGCGGTTGCCGTTCGAATTCGAGATCCGCAACCTGCGCACACTCGACGACGCCTGCGTCGCGATCCGCGACATGGTCGTGCGCGGCGCGCCGCTAATCGGCGCGACCGCGGCTTACGGGCTCTGGCTTGCAATGCGCGACGATGCGAGCGACGCTGCGCTCACCGAGGCGCGTGACGCGCTGCTCGCGACGCGCCCGACCGCGGTCAACCTGCGCTGGGCGCTCGACCGGATGCAATCCGTCGTAGCAACGCTGGTACCGGCCAAGCGCGCCGCCGCCGCGCTCGACGAGGCGGGCGCGATCGCCAACGAAGACGTCGCGACCAACCAGGCCATCGGCCGCAACGGCCTCGAGCTGATTCGCGAGATTGCCGCGCAAAAGCCTGCCGGCGAATCCGTCAACATCCTGACTCACTGCAATGCCGGCTGGCTCGCGACGGTCGACTGGGGCACCGCGACCGCGCCGATCTACCTCGCCCACGACGCGGGCATTCCGGTGCACGTCTGGGTCGACGAGACGCGCCCGCGCAACCAGGGCGGGCTGACCGCTTGGGAACTCGGTCATCACGGCGTGCCGCACACCTACATCGTCGACAACGTCGGCGGCCACCTGATGCAGCGCGGCCAGGTCGACCTGTGCCTCGTCGGCAGTGACCGCACGACCCGCCGCGGCGACGTCTGCAACAAGATAGGGACCTACCTTAAGGCGCTCGCCGCGCACGACAACGGCGTACCGTTCTACGTCTGCCTGCCGAGTTCGACGATCGACTGGTCGGCTCGCGAAGGAATCGGCGAGGTTCCGATCGAGCAGCGTGCCGACGAAGAGGTCAGCAGCCTTGCCGGGCGTTCCGAAGCGGGAAATACACGCATCCGCTTGACTCCCGACGCGACGCCGACGGCCAACATCGCTTTCGACGTGACGCCGGCACGCCTCGTCAGCGGGCTCGTTACCGAGCGCGCGGTGGTTGCCGCGTCGGAAGAGGCTTTGGGCGCGACATTTACCGAACTCGCCGGCTCGAAATCCGTCGAATAGATATATGCAGTTTGACCTGATGCTCAAAACCTGACTACTATGGCCCCAAATAAGGGGTTTCGACATGCCGTGGGGAAAAAAATATAACGAGTCGGAGGTCCTCGACAGCGCCATGCTCGCGTTCTGGCGTCGCGGATACGAGGGTACATCGATGCAGGACCTGGTCGACGCAACCGGCATCAATCGCGGCAGCATCTACGCCGCATTCACGAGCAAACGTGAACTGTTTTTGCGCACGCTCGAACACTACGATCGAATCTATCGCGAACGTCACCTGCGTCGCGTCAGCGAGGCCTATCCGCCACGCGATGCTATCGTCGAGGCGTTCGTGGATGCCGCGCGCAAACCCGATAACGAAGAACGGCCGTGGGGCTGCCTGCTGGTGAACAGCGCGCTCGAGCTGTCGCCGCGCGATCCCGAGGTGCGTACGCTCGTGCAGCACAGCCTCAGAGCGGTCGAAAGATTTTTCCTTACCCACATCGAAGCGGGACAGGCATCCGGCGACATCAATCCCGAGATCGATGCCCGCGCCACCGCCCAGGCCCTGCTTGGGCTGTTTCTCGGGCTGCGCGTCATGACGCGCTCCGGTGGCAATCGGAGAGCGATCGACAGTATCGTCAGTCAGGCCAGGACGATGCTGGAGTAAAAAAATTTGGCCTTTTTGGAATGATCGTTCAAAAACGAGGAGGATGCGACAATGACTCAGATGGGCGTTTCTTACGTCGAACGCGACCAGGCCGACGCCGAAACCCTGGCGTTCTATGACAAGGCCGAAGACCGTTTCCAGGCATTACTGAATATCTTCAAGGTTTTCGGGCACCAGCCGGAGTACGGCACGGTTTTCACCGACATGATCATGGCGATTCTGAAGGATGGCGTGCTCGACTGGCAGACCAAGGAGTTGCTGATCCTGAAAGCGACTTTGCGCAACCAGTGTCAGTACTGCGTCGTGCAGCACGAGCGGGTCTCCGACATGCTCGGCATTGCGCCGGAAAAGGTCGCCGATATCGACGGCGATAAGTACAAGTCCAGCCCGCATTTTACCGAAGGCGAAAAGGCCCTGATGGACCTGACCGTACAAATCGGCGAAGACGCGAACCGCGTGTCGAAGGAATTATGGGAGCGCCTGCACGCGCACTGGAGCGAGCCGCAAATCGTCGACGCGGTGTTCGTCATCACGATCTACATCGCCGTGTCGAAGTTCGGAGATGCGCTCGGCGTCGAGCTCGAACCGATGTTCGACGGCGTCGTGCCGCAGTTGAAGGTGCAGCACTAGTCGAGGTTCGAGCGCCACGGGGACAGATTCTTATCTGTCCCCGACCTCGCTCGATCGTGGCTCCGGTCAGGCGAATTTGCGGATGATGGTCAAGCCGTCGCCGATCGGCACCAGCGACAGGTCGTAGCGGCCTCTGGCGTTGGCATGGATCCATGCATTGAGTTCGCGCAGCGCGACCGTATCGTCGCTGCGATCCTCGGGGTCGACAACCGCGCCGCCCCACAGTACGTTGTCGAGCAGGATCAGGCCGCCGGGACGCACCAGCGCGAGGCAGGATTCGACGTAGTCGCGGTAGCCGGTCTTGTCGGCGTCGATATAGGCGAAGTCGTAAGCACCCTCGAAACCCTCGTCGAGCAGCAAATCGAGAGTTCGCTGCGCCGGCGCGAGTTCCAGCTCGATGCGCGCATCGACGTCGGCCGCCTGCCAGTGCTGGCGCGCGATCGCGGTGTATTCCTTGCTCAGATCGCAGCAGGTCATTTTCAGCGCCGGCATGGCGAGCGTCAGCCGAAGCGCCGTGTAGCCGGTGAACGTGCCGATCTCTAGCCCGCGCTTCGCGCCGAGCATCTTCGCCAGCAACAGGATCAACTGCACCTGTTCGGGCGAGCTGAGCATGTTGGCCTCGGGCATTTCGAGGGTCTGCTCGCGCAATTTACGGCACGGTTCTGGCTCGTGTAACGAGACATCGAGGAGGTATCGTTGAAGCTTATCGGCTAGCCCGATGGATGCTGTGGACATGGCTGTCTCCGTGGTTGGCGCCGGCCAGCCCATTCCCTCACCAATTTTGTGGTTGAGATTCCCGGCCCCGAGCCATAACTTGCAATGATCGCAGCATTCTGACTGAAGCCCGGAGACATCTCAATGTCGTTACACCTGATCAGTTTCAAGACCTGTCCGTTCGTGCAGCGCGCCGTGATCACGCTGAAACACAAGGGCATCGATTTCGACGTGACCTACATCGACCTCGCCGATCCGCCCGACTGGTTTCTCGAGTTGTCGCCGTTGAAGAAGGTGCCGGTACTCAAGGTCGACGACGAGGTGCTGTTCGAATCGGCGGTCATCAACGAGTACCTCGACGAGATCACTGGCGGCGAGCTGCAGCCGAAAGAACCGCTCGAGCGGGCCAAGAACCGCGCCTGGATCGAATTTGCCTCGGACATGCTCGGTAATCTCTACCAGATGAAGATGAGCAAGGACCAGGAGCGCTACGAGCGCTTTCGCGCCGAGCTCGAGGATCAGTTCCGCCGGGTCGAAAAACATCTCGGCGACGGACCGTGGTTCAACGGCGAACAATTTACGCTCGCCGACACCGCGTTCGCGCCGCTGTTTCGCCAGGATTCGGTGGCCGCCGGCAAATTGTCGGTGATCGACCCGAAAACCATGTCGAAGGTAGTCGCCTGGGGCAAGCGTCTGCTGGAACTGCCCGAGGTGCGTGATTCGGTGGTGCCCGAGTTCGAAGACCTTTATCTGCAGGCGATGGAAAAGAACGGCTCATACAGTCTCAACCGGCTGGCGGCATAGCATGGCGAACTGGCTCGAAGGCAGGGTGGTCGAAAACCGCCGCCACAACGACTACCTGACCGCGCTGGTCATCGACGTGCCATTCACGCCGTTCGAGGCCGGCCAGTTCGTGCGCGTCGGCGTGCGCGACGGCGACGGCGTGCTCGCGCGTCCCTACTCGCTGGTCAATACCGCCCACGAACCGTACCTCGAAGTCTATTTCAACATCGTCGAGGAAGGTCCGCTGTCGCCGAAACTCTTCGCACTGGAGGCCGGCGACGAAGTGCTCGTGTCGGACAATCCGTCCGGCTTCCTGACGGTCAGCGAGATCCCGGATTGCAGGCACCTGTGGATGATTGCGACCGGCACCGGCATCGGCCCGTTTCTCGCGATCCTGAAGAGCGACCGTGCCTGGGAGCGGTTCGAGAAGATCGTCCTGTGCTACTCGGTCAGCCTCGCCGGCGAACTCGCCTACCAGGACCTCATCCAGCAATTGCTCGCGCGACACGGCGAGCAATTCGTTTACGTCCCGATCGTGACCCGCGAGGCGCACGCCGGTGCGCTCGGCGCGCGCGTCACGACGCTGATGGCCGACGGCACCCTCGAAAAGCATACCGGGCTCGCGATCAACGGCGACGATTCGCACGTGATGATGTGCGGCAGTTCGGACATGATCAAGGACGTCAGCGACGAACTGGTATCACGCGGAATGCAAAAGCACCGCCGCCGCGAACCGGGTCACTACACGACCGAAAAATATCACTAGGACCGAGTGCCTCTGAGCACGTCGATCAGCGACAGCGTCATGCGCGCGGTCGCGCCCCACAGCAGCTCGCCGTCGTACCGCTCGAAGTAGACTACCGGCCAGGGTCGCCGAGACGCCGGGTGGCGGCGTTCCTCGGTGCGGTAGTTGGACGGGTCGGCGAGCCACGCGAGCGGCAACGTGAACGCGCGTGCGACCTCGATCTCGTCGAGCACGAGTTCGTACGGCCAGGGCACGACGCCGACGTAGGGCCGCACCTGGAATTCGCTGATCGTGTGGTGATGGTTGATGTGGCCGAGCACCTCGACGTCGCAGCGGGCGATGCCAATTTCTTCCTCGGCCTCGCGCAACGCAGTATCGAGCAGCGTGGCGTCCTCGGCGTCGCGCTTGCCGCCGGCGAACGCGACCTGGCCGCTGTGGCGGTCGACGTCGTGCTCGGTGCGGCGGATGTAGAGGATATGCCACGCGTCATCCTGGCGTACGAACGGCACCAGCACCGCGGCTTCGCGCGCGTCGTCGCTGAGCAATTCGGGTGGTACGTCGAAGGTGGTGCCGTTTTGCGCGTGCAGACGCGCGCGGATCTCGTCGGTCGTGAGCGAATCGAGCTCAGCCACGCGCCGCCTGCTCGCCGCGCGCGGCGGCGCGTTCGAGAATGCGCCGGCGCTCGTCGTCGCTGGCCGCGGCCCAGGCGCAGATCTCGTCGATGTGCCGGTGACAGCCGAGGCAGACGTTTTGCTGGTCGAGCGTGCACAGGCGCACGCATGGCGATTCGACCCGGCACGGTCGTTGCCTATTCATCGGCATTTATCGCGGACATTCGTCGTTGCGACCCCGTCGGTTTTCACTGTCACGCCTAAGTATGGCAGAAAGGTCAGACGATGGTTATGCCGGGGCGACTCCGGCAGCGGATTCGGTGTCGTTCTCGGCTAAATTTACGGTGCTGCAAAGCAAGTTCGAATTTGTCAGCAAATTCGAAAACGTCTAGCATGGCAAGCCTTGCGCGCGGCACCGGGCGGCGCGCCCGAACCACTGGATTCCGGTCTTGGCCGACAAAGTTCTGAGTATTTCGCGGCGCACCCGCGCGACCCCGTTCACCCGCCGGGTCGAGGCCGCCGGCGTGCGCGGCTACACGGTATACAATCACATGCTGCTGCCGACCTTCTTCGACAGCAACGAGGCCGATTACTGGCACCTGTGCGAGCACGTGCAGGTCTGGGACGTGTCCTGCGAGCGGCAGATAGAAATTAGCGGGCCGGACAGCAAACGCCTGGTGCAATTGATGACCCCGCGCGACATTCGCGGCACCGCCATCGGCCAGGGGCTCTACGCACCGCTGTGCGACGAGACCGGCGCGCTACTCAACGATCCGGTCGTAATCAAGTTGGCCGACGATCACTGGTGGGTTTCGATCGCCGACAGCGACGTGCGTTTCTTCGCCCAGGGTCTCGCGACCGGCATGGGGCTCGACGTCGAAGTCGGCGAGGCCGACATCTGGCCGCTCGCGGTGCAGGGGCCGAAGGCCGAGACGCTGGTCGCCCGGGTGTTCGGCGACGCCGTGCCGTCGATCCGCTTCTTCCGTTCGAAAATGCTGCCGTACCAGGGCCGCGAAATGATGGTCATGCGCTCGGGTTACAGCAAGCAGGGCGGTTTCGAAATTTACCTGAACGATCCGGATCTCGCCGAGCCGCTGTGGGACGAACTGTTCGCGCAGGGGCAGGATCTGAACGTCCGCCCCGGCGGACCCAACCTGATCGAGCGCATCGAGAGCGGCCTGCTGTCCTACGGCAACGACATGACGCAGGCCAACAACCCGTTCGACTGCGGGCTCGATACCTTCATCGACCTCGACGCCGACATCGAGTCGCTGAGCCTCGACGCGCTGCGACCGCTCAAGGACAGTCACGAGCACATTCTTTCGGGACTCGTATTCGACGAGCCGATGACCTTCGACGGTTTCGCGATCGAGGCCGACGGGCGCATCGTCGGCGACATTCGCTCGCAGGTCTGGTCGCCGCGCCACCGCAAGCACCTGGCGATGGCGATGATGAAGAGCGATTTCGCCGCCGCCAACGATGCCGTCGAGGTCGCTGGCGCGCGCGCCCGGCTCGTCGGCCTGCCGTTCGATTTCGCCGCCATTACCTGACCGAGGAGGCAGCATGAGCCGTTCGACCTATCTCAAACCGGACACCGTCGCGCTGCATACCGGCTACGTGCCGGAAAGCGATCACGGCGCCCGCGCGGTGCCGGTCTACCAGACCACGTCCTACGTGTTCGAAAGCGTCAGCGCCGGCTCGTCGCTGTTCAACGTCGAACAGGGCGGGCACATCTACAGCCGCATCACCAACCCGACGGTAGCCGTGCTCGAGCAACGCATCGCCGCGCTCGAGGGCGGCAGCGGCGCGATTTGCACCGCGTCGGGCATGAGCGCGCTGTTCACGCTGTTCATCACGCTGTGCTCGGCCGGGGATCACCTGATTTCGGCAACCCAGATCTACGGTTCGACCGCGACACTGCTCAAGCACACGATCCGGCGTCTCGGCATCGAATGCGATTTCGTGCCGATCAACGATGAGCAGGCATTGCGCGACGCGCTCAAACCCAACACCAAGCTCGTGTTCTGCGAGTCGATCGGT
>JBFFXR010000121.1:0-9254 GCA_041569645.1 Gammaproteobacteria bacterium | reverse complement strand
CTGTGGGACAATCGCTGCACGCAGCACTACGCGCTCAATGATTATCATGGCTATCGCCGCGTGATGCACCGGATCATCGTCGAGGGCGGCGAGCCGCGCGGCGTCGAATAAAGTCACAACCGGAGAGAACATCAAGATGGCAGGTTACTGGGTCGTCCGCGGCGGCGACATCAAAGATGAGGCGGCGTTCGCCGAATACGGCCGCCGCTGGGCCGGGATCGCGCCGCGCTTCGGCGCCGAGGTCGTCGCCGGAAAGGCCGCGGTAGATACCCGCGAGGGGCCGCAATACGCGCGCCAGCTGATCGTGCGCTTTCCGAGCCACGCGCAAGCAGTCGCCTGCTACGAAGATCCCGAATACCAGCAGGCAATGGCGTTCGCGCTCAAGGCCTACGACCGCGAACTGTCGATCCTCGAAGGCTGACCATCCCCGAATTCGGGCCAGAGCAACATTGCGACCGGCCATTGCCCCGGATTTCACGACTTGCGGCTTAATTTTTACTCAGAGTAATTACTCCGAGTAAAATTATTACGGGGGTGAATGATTCAGGCTGCGACGCGACGCAATTGCAGCTGGCGGCGGGCGATGCCGAGCGTCAACAGGGCGTAGGCCAGACCGAGCATCAGCGGCAAGCCATGCGGGCCGAAGCCGAGCATGGTCCAGCCGCCGGCGATCGAGCCGAACAGCGCGCCGAAGCCCCAGACAATGCCGAACGACGATGCGCCGTTGACCAGCTCGATGCCGCTGAAGCGGTCACCGAGCGACGTCAACGATACCGTGTAGACACCGTAGCCGGCGGTACCGATCAGCACCAGCAGCGGCCACTTCAACGCCGACAGCATGACCAGTGGCAGCAACGCAAGTCCGATAGCGGTCGCCAGCGCGCAACCGGCCATTACCCAGCGATGCGGAAAACGGTCGGCGAGCCAGCCGATCGGCAGCTGCAACAGCATGTTGCCGAGGATCATCGCCGTCAGCACGTTGGCCGAGGTTGCGACATCGAGCCCGATCTTGAGGCCATAAACCGGCATCAGCGACAGCGTCGCCGCGTCGAAAATCGCAAAGATGCCGACCGCGGCGAGCAGCATCGGCGCCTTCGGCGCGAACTGCAGGATACTCGTCGGGCTGGTTTCCTCGGGTTCGGCCTCGTGGTCCTCGCGGATGAACAGGAACGGCACAATGCCGACCGCGACGACAATCGAACCGAGCAGGAACGGCGTCCAGCCCTCGACGCCGATGAAGCTGATCAGCAGCGGTCCGGCGCCGAAGCTTGCCGACAACACGCTGGCGTAGATCGCGATAATCTTGCCGCGGTTGGCGTCGCCGGCCGAGCCGGTAATCCAGGCCTCGGACAGCACGAACAGCACCGATATCGTCATGCCCTGGATCAGCCGGATCAGGAACCAGGCCGCGAGCGTGTCGAAGAGCTTGAACGAAATGATCGCGACGGCGGTCACGACCGCGGCTGTGATCGCGACGTTGCGCGCGCCGTAGCGCTTGGTCAGCGCCGGAATGACCGGCGAGATCAACAGTATCCCGATCGGCGTCATCGCGGCGTTGATGCCGATCATGTCGCTCGACACGCCACGCAGCTCGAGGATCAGCGACAGCAGCGGGTAAGTCATGCCGAAAGCGAAACCGAACACGGTGATCGCCGCGCAGGCGGCGACCAGATTGCGGAAATTGGCGGGGCGGTCGTTCGGCATGCGCGGATGTTACCCCAGCGCGATGCCGGTCGCCGCGGTTTTTCGCCGCCCGGGTCTTTCGCTCGACCCCGCATCCGGCCTAATATATCGGCCTGTCCAGCAGCGAACCGAATGATGCCCGAAACTCCGACCGTCGACCTGCGCAGCGATACCGTGACCCGGCCGTCCGCGGCGATGTACGACGCGCTGCGTTCGGCGCCGGTCGGCGACGACGTCTACGGTGAGGACGAGACCGTCAATCGCCTCGAGCGGATCGCCGCGGCGTTGCTCGACAAGGAGGCGGCGCTGTTCACCAGCAGCGCGACCCAGGCCAACCTGATCGCGATGCTGGTTCACAACGCACGCGGCGAGGAAGTGCTGGTCGGCGATCGCTACCACGTGTTTGTCTCCGAGGCCGGTGGCGCGTCGACGCTCGGCGGCGTCGTGCTGCATCCGCTGCCGACCGCCGATGACGGCGGCCTGACGCGTGAACAGGTGCTCGGCGCAATCAAGGAAGACGATCCGCATCATCCGATTACCCGCACGCTGTCTCTCGAGAACACGGTTGGGGGTCGAGTGCAGGACCCGGCCCGCCATCGCGGGCTGGCCGACGCGGTGCGCGAGCAAGGATTAAAGACCCATCTCGACGGCGCCCGCCTGATGAACGCGGCGGTCGCGACCGGGCTCGCCGCGGCCGAGATCGCGGCGCCGTTCGACAGCGTCATGCTATGCCTGTCGAAGGGTCTCGGTTCGCCGGTCGGCGCGCTGTTGTGCGGGCCTGCGGCGTTCATCGAGCGGGCGCGACGCCAGCGCAAGCAACTTGGCGGCGGCATGCGCCAGGCTGGCGTTCTCGCCGCCTGCGGCCTGTACGCGCTGGAACACAATGTCGAGCGCCTTGCCGACGATCATGCGCGTGCCGCGGGCCTCGCCGCGGGCCTGGCCGAAATCGAAAATCTGCCCGTGCGCCACGCGACCAACATGGTTTTCATCGAGCCGGCGGCGGATGATGTTTCGGCATTGCGCGAACACGTCGAGGCTCGCGGCGTGCTTATCGGCGTGCAGAAACCGCCGCTGCGTCTGGTCACCCACCTCGATATCGACGACGCCGGCATCGAGCGCGCGATCGATGCCTTTCAGTCCTTCTACCGGCATTGATGCCATGAGCGCGAAACCGGTCGACCGCCTCGTTCTCGAGGACGACTGGAGCGACCTGACGCGCCTGCTCGACAAACCGGAGGTCGACTTCGAGCGCATGTCGGCGTATCGCATGGAGCGAATCAAGCAGCAATTGCGCGCGCACGACGCGGCGTTCGTGATTCTCGTCAACCCGATCAGCCTGCGCTACGCGGTCGACTACCGCAGCTACTCGCTGTTTCAGTCGCACATTCCGCAAGTTTACTTATTCGTGCCGCAAGAAGGGCCAGTTGTCTTCTACGGCTGCTACTACGACGTGCCGCAGGTGCACGACTTTCGTCCGGGACGACCGCACGCCTTCTTCGACGGCGGTACCAACATCGACGCGGCCGCGCGCGAACTGGCGCAGGATGTCGTCGACTACCTGGCCGAGATCGGCAGCGACAATCGCCGCGTCGCCATCGAGTACGTCAATCCGTCCGTCACGCAGGCACTCGAGGCGTGCGGAATCGAGGTTGTCGACGGCGTGCGCGTTGCCGAGCTGGCGCGGGTCATCAAATCCGAAGACGAAATCGACTGCATGCGCTGGGCTGTCGCCGTCGGCGAGCACGGCGCGCGGATGCTGCGCAATACACTGCGCCCGGGTGTGACCGAGCTACAGCTCTGGGGTTTGCTGAACTATGCCAACATCGCCAACAATGGTGACTGGCACGAGGGACGCATGCTCGCGTCGGGCCCGCGGATCAATCCCTGGCTGCAGGAAGCCAGCGACCGCCGGATCGAATCCGGCGACCTGGTCGGCTTCGACACCGACATGGTCGGGCCGTTCGGCTACTTCGTCGACCTGTCGCGCACGCTGCACTGCGGTCCGGCGAGGCCGACGCGACGGCAAAAACAGATCTACCGGCTGGCGGTGGAAGAGATCGAACATAACCTGAAACTCGTGCGCCCGGGCATGACGCTGTTCGAGATGCAGCGCCAGGCCTATCCGGTACCCGAGGAGTGCCGCGACAATGCCTATCCGTGCATTATGCATGCGGTAGGCATGTGCGACGAATATCCGCAGGTGAAGCACGGCTTTCGCCAGACCAACCCCTACGATTGCACCCTCGAAGCCGGCATGGTCGTCTGTATCGAGAGTTACATGGGGCCGAAGGGCGAACGCGACGGGGTCAAACTCGAGCAACAGGTGCTCGTGACCGACGACGGCTACGAACTGCTGACCCGATTCCCCTACGAGGAAAAGCTGCTGGATTAGCGGGTCGCGCTGGGCTGCGCGGTGCAATCCGGTACAATGCGGCAAACTGCGAACGAGGAGGGCGTTCTGAACGAATTCGATCTGCAGCGGCTGATTGCCGATCTGCGCGCGGCTGCCTCCGACGATAACGCTCATGCGCGCGTGCGCGAAATCATGACCTCCGCGCTGCGCGACCCGCTGGCGGTGCAGCAGGCGATGGCCGGTTTCAGTGGCGAGGAGGAAATCCTGTTCGAGGACGACTCGCTGACGGTCATGTACTGCGGCTTCGATCCGGCCAAGCACGTGCCGCCGCACGACCATCGGATGAACGTGACGATCGGCGTCTACGCCGGCGGCGAGGTCAATCATTTTTACCTCGCCGGCGAGCGTGGTCTCGAGCGCCGGAGCTCGCGCGAACTCGGCCCCGGCGACGTCATGCAAATGGGGCCCGATGCAATCCACTCAGTCGAGACGAGCGGCGACGGGTTCAGCTATGCGATCCACGTCTACCTCGGCCGGCTCAAGCAGGTCGAGCGCGCGCTCTACGACTGGGACGACGGTACGCCGATCCCGTTCAGCGATGCCAATTTTACCCGCCTCGAGCGCCGCCGCGTGGGTGCCGGCGGTCCGCCCGAGGAGACAATATGAAAAATCCGATCGACGACCGCCCGTTCCGCTTCTACGACAACCGCCAGAAGTACCTCGCCTTCGTCAATACCTGCAACGAAAAATGGAAGGTTGCCGAGCGTGCGACGCAGGAGCTCTCGCACATCCGGCCGCAACCGCCTGCGTTACGCCTGTTCGATGCCGGGGTCGGAGACGGTACCGTGCTCGCGCACCTGATGCGCGCCATGCACCGCCGCTATCCGACGATACCGTTTTACATCGTCGGCAAGGAGATCAGTCTCGAGGACATCCGCCTGACGCTCGAAAAGCTGCCGGATCGCTTCGTCGAGCACCCCGCAAGCTTGATTGTCCTGACCAATCTGTACTATGCCGAGGCGCCCTGGCTGATGCCGAACGACGTCGCCAAGTCGGCCGCGTTGAACTGGATCGAGGTCGGCCTGCAGGGCAATTCGTCGCAGGAGTTCGGCGAGCAGCTGCACGATCTCGACGATCAGCTGGTCGACGGCTGGCAGGTCAAACCGAGCGAAAAATCCGGCAATCCGATGTACGTGCGACCGTCGGTGCTGGTGATGTTCCGCGACGATCACCGCTTCCTGCTCGACGACGTGATACCGCGGCGCAGTCAGGCCGCCGGCGGCGACTACGATTTCGTACTCGCGTCGCAGCCGTGGCGCGCACGCATGAGTGCCGAGTTCAAGGTCCGCCACGTGCTCGCGCCGCTCGCGCGCAGCCTGCGCGCCGGCGGGCGCCTGTTGACCGTGCAATCCTACGGTGAAGATCCGGGTCTCGAGCTGATTCGCAAGATCTGGCCCGACGAGAACCCGTTCCAGGTGCGTCGGCGGGAATTGCTCAAGACCCTGAAGACCCACCTCGGCCGCGCGGCGCAAAACTACAACCTGACTGCGGGCAGCGACGACAAGTCCCTGTTGCGTTACCGGATGCATACGCTGCCGACCGAAATCGGCCGCACGATCGGCACGTCGACGCTGTTCGCCGCGTGGAACGCGGCAATCTACGTCGGCCAGATCGAGGACGAGCGGCTCGAGCCGGTGGTATCGAGCGGCGAGTATCTCGACGCGACCGCCGACGTGCTGCACGAGCACAACGGCATCTGGTTCAACGATGAAACCTTCGTCATTTCGCGCAAGCGCGAAACCTAGCGCGGCCTGGCTGATAGCGCTGGTCGCTGTCGCCGCAGGCGCCGAGCACGCCGATAAGGACGGCCTGTCGTGGCACGCGCTGGCTAGCGGCATCGGCGAAAGCCGGATCGCGATCCACGACGGCGAGCGAATGATCGGCATCTACGATCTCGATTGCGACCTGACGATCCCGCCGGAACAGGACCCGCGCGAGGGCGGCGCATCGCTCGAGATGACCCACCCGGATTCGCATCCGCTCGGCCTGCTGCTGATCACTTGCGACATCGGCGCACACTCGCAACTGCTGTCGATCATCGATCCGCGGGTCAAGAGCAAGCGGCCGGTCTACAGCCGCGAAGGCAGCTATTTCGTCACCTGGGAGCTGCAGGACGGCGAGCTCTGGATCAGCTACGACCGACCTTGTGCGGGCGGCGAGAGCAGCGTCTGCCCGGACGGTTTCGAGACCCTGTTCGAGCCATTTCCGGGGCCGTCGCGCAAGGCGCCATCCGACTGACGAACCACTGCTCCGCTGTCCAATTCCCGCGGCGATTGATACAATCGTGGTTTCCCGGATATCGGCGTAAAACGATGAGCATGATTCGCAAAGACAAGCTGATGACCGATCCCGAAGACGTCTTCAAGACGCCGCGGGACGTACTCGAAAACGAGGAACTTTCCGACGAACAGAAAATTGTCGTCCTCGAGCAGTGGCAGGACGAAACCAAGCAGCGCATGGTCGCCGAGGAAGAGGCGATGCCGGGCGAGGATCCGAACGACGCCGAGCTGTTGCAGGAAATTCACGAGGCGCTGACCACGCTGCGCACCGGCTGACGCGCCGTCCTTTCACAATATCGCAGTTGACCGCGGTCGGCTCAGCCGCTGCGACGCGCGACGACCTGCGCGCTCGCGATGCGCGCGCCGTCGGCTTCGGTCTTGACCGTTTCCGCATGGTGCAGGATTTCGAGGCCGCCGACCGCCTCGCGCAGGGCGCCCGGCGCGACGCGGAATTCGGCGCTTTGCGGCCCGATCACATCCTCGTCGGATTTAAGGTGCTGTTCGCTGATCAGGTAGCCGCCGGGCGCGAGACAGCCACCGAGCTCGTGGATCAATTCGAGGTCGACATACCACAGCACCAGGATCAGGGCGTAGTCGCGCGCGAAGCCGTAGGGTTCGTCGAGGTCGTGCTCGATGAAATCGATTGCGAGTTCTTCGGCTGCTGCCGCGGCGCGTGCCTGTTGCAGGCCCTCGGCCGAGATATCGATCGCATCGACTTCGAAACCCGCACGCGCGAGCGCGAGCGCGTTGCGCCCGGCGCCGCAGGCGACGTCGAGCGCCTTGCCGACCGGCAACCGCTGCAGCCATTCCTCGAGCAGCGTCACCGGGTTGCGCTTGTTGTAGCTGTCCTCGGCGTAACGCCGGTTCCATTTGTCGCGGTCTTCCTGGCTCATATCGATCGGCTATCTTTGGAAATCGCGCCAGTTTAACCGACAATCGTGATCGAAATGGGGAGACTTGCGCGGCGGCCCCGCGTGTCTGCGTTCGGCAATGGCGTATAATCGGCGTTCCCTCCGGGCCGCCGGGAGCACGACGATGAACAGGAACCTGATTTTTGCGCTCGCCTTGTCTTGTTTTGCGCCCGTCGCCGGCGCGTCGGATCCCGCGATCGCGCGCATGCTGACGACGCCGGCGTCGATCATGGACCTGTTCCTGCTCAGGCTCTACGAGGCTGGCAAGTGCAACAATGTCGTACGCAACGATAACGCCGACGAAGCCGACCTGTGCCTGACGACGCTCGATTTCGATGCCGGTCGCAACGAACTGTCGGCATTTTTCCGCGTGCTGCCGGCGTCGCCGGTGATGGACGACTTCGTCGACGTCGATGCCGACGGCAAGCGCGAGATTCTGTTGCAATTACTCGACAATACCGCGCGCCGCATGGGCGCGGTCGATACCTGGGGACTGCTGCACAGCACGCCGGTGGCTTACGGTGGGGATATCGATAGCGACGCGATCAAGGCGTTCCGCGACGCGCTCGCCGCGCGCACGACGGTCGCCGTGGTGACGTCTTACGATGGCGTGGTCTACCGCGCGACGCGGCGTTTCGACGGCCGGGTCGACTATTTCCAGCGCAAGTAAGCAGTGCGCGGTCCGGCCTACTGGTCGGGCAGGATGTGCGTGGTCTTGGCGAGCTTCGCGCCCTCTTCGGCGATCAGCTTGAAATCGGTGAAGGCGATGCGGATGTAGTCGGAATGCTGAAGCTGCGTGCGATTGACCGGCATCTGGTTGACGTAGGTGCCGTTGGTGCTGCCGAGGTCCTCGATAAAAATATCGATCGTGTTTTCCATCAACTCGCTCGGCACAAGCTCGATTTTCGCGTGTTCGCCGCTGACCGATTCCTCATCGATTACGATGTCATTGTCGGGTCCGCGGCCGATCAGTACCGGCGACTTGTCGAGCGGAAAGGTCTTGACGACGACGTTGTCCAACAGTAATTGCAGCTCGGCCAAAACGCGATTCTCTCGATTGCGGTGCGTCAACTGAGTATAAACCCGACCGGGCCGCTTGCAAGGCGGCATCGATGAGTGGTTTCGCGACGAGCATTCGCAAGCGGATTCATAACCAGTACGAATGGAAGGTTCGGCAATCCGACGGGTAACCTGAAATGTTCGATGGCGTACACGCGAAGCGCCTGAAGACTTCAGTGATCGTAGTACACACCGAATGATAGATAGGATTCATCCTCGAAGGAAAATTCGCCCATCAACGACCGGCCGCTATAAGCCTCCTACACAAACCTGTACCTTTCGGTTTCGTTTCCGGTTGAATAAATCAAACCCAGCAGAGGCGTGATGGCCGGATCCCTGTTCCGTTCTTCGAACAGGGCAAAATCAGTTGCCGCGTACCAGGGGAGTCCAAGATACGGGTCTTTCGAAGTTCCGTAATATTCAGCCCCGAATTGCCAGCGGAGAGGCTCCATGTCCGCTTCCAGATCCCATCCCCACCCTAGTTCCGTGTATATTTTTGATCTTGGATTTGGCAGCCAGGCAAAACCAGCCAGCAGCTCTCCATGGGTATAACCAACTCGCAGGCGGCCGGTCTCTTCGACGTATTCATCGCCCAGATGCGCGGAATCATGCAAGGTACCGAAACGAATATACCGCGTAGGTGACAGCCTGCGAGAAAAAAACAAACCGTAGATGCCATCCCAGCCAATATTATCCATAGTCTCTCGAATATCGAAATTAGCGAAGTAACCGACATCGACATCGATCTGCCAGGCCTTGTAACTGCGTTCGTCGCCGAATCGAACCAGGCCAATGCGCTTGCCGAGTCCGTGGTTAAAACGGCTGCTACTCGTATCCTCTATTTCGGTTTCGAGCATACCAACTAGCTTAATGGCCGTTTGGGCGCTGCGAGGATCAGCCAAATAGTAG
>JBFFXR010000120.1:0-9368 GCA_041569645.1 Gammaproteobacteria bacterium | reverse complement strand
TTGTGCTGAGCCCCGATAGCCTGATGATCCGGCTCGCCGCGCTCGACGATTTCACGCTGCTGTTCTACCGCGGCCTGTTTCCGGTATTCGCGATCGGGTTGTTTCTCGCGCTCTGGTATCGCCGGCAACTCGTACCGACGCTGCTCGCGATCGGCTGGGCCGGCTTGTTGAACGGCGTCTTCTTTGCCGCGGTCAACATCACTTTCATTGGCGCGATTCAGCGGACCTCGGTCGCCAACACGCTCTTGTTCCTGTCATCGGCGCCGATCTTTGCCGCCTTGCTGTCGCTGATCGTGCTGCGCGAAAACCAGCGGCCGACGACCTGGCTGATCATCAGCCTGTCGCTCGCGAGCATCTTCATCATCGGCTACGGCAGCTACGGCAGCGCGAGCCTCCTCGGCGACTTTCTCGCCGTCGGCTGCGCGATCTTCACCGCCTGCAGCGCGGTGCTGGTGCGCTACCGCAAGGACATCGACCTGGTGCCGTCGGTCGTGCTCGGCAGCCTGTTCACGGCGCTTTACGCGCTCGCGCAGGGTCCGCAACTCGCGATCGAACCGCTGCAGTTCGTCTACGTCGGCATCATCGGTTTCATCCTGGTGCCGTTCGCATTCATCATCCTGACGATCGCGCCGCGTTACGCCAATTCGGCCGAAGTCCAGCTCGTCTACCTGCTCGAGAGCATTCTCGGGCCGTTGTGGGTCTGGCTGGTGATCCGCGAGACGCCATCGCTGAACACGCTGATCGGCGGCGCACTGCTGCTGGCGTCGGTGGCCTGGTTCGCGCAGCGTACGATTCGCGAGGAATCGCAACCGATCGCACCGCTTGGCTAATCCCGGCAAGCCACCAGGTTGACCATCTCGAAGGCGATCGTCGCCGCGGCGAGCGACGTGATCTCGGCGTGGTCGTAGGCCGGTGCGACCTCGACGATGTCGGCGCTGACCAGGTTCAACCCCTGTAAACCGCGGATGATGTTGACCAGCTCGCGGCTCGTCAGCCCGGCGATCTCGGGTGTGCCGGTGCCGGGCGCGTGCGCCGGGTCGAGCACGTCGATATCGATCGACAGGTACAGCGGCTGCTCGCCGACGCGCTCGCGAATCCGCCCGACGACGTGCTCGACGCCGTGGCTCTGCAGCTCGTCACAGTGCACGACCTTGAAGCCGAGCTCGGCGTCGCGCTCGAGGTCGTCGCGGCTGTAGAGCGGCCCGCGGATACCGACGTGCATCGACGCGGCGTCGTCGAACAGATTTTCCTCGGCGGCGCGGCGAAACGGCGTGCCGTGCGTATAGGGCGCGCCGAAGTAGGTGTCCCAGGTGTCGAGATGCGCGTCGAAATGCACCAGCGCGACGCGTCCGGCGACCTTGTTGACCGCGCGCAGCAATGGCACCGCGATCGTGTGGTCGCCGCCGAGGCTGACCAGCACTGGCGCCTGCTCGAAAACCTCCGCGGCGGCCGCTTCGATCTGGCCGATCGCTTCCGCGATGTTGTACGGATTGCAGGCGACGTCGCCGGCATCGGCGACCTGCAGGGTTCGAAAAGGTTCGGTGTCGTAGGCCGGATGGAAATTGGTGCGCAAGTGGCGCGACGCCTGGCGGATCGCCTGTGGCCCGAAACGCGCGCCCGGACGGTAGCTGGTGCCGGCGTCGAACGGCACGCCGAGGATCGCGACGTCGCAGTAGGGCACGTCGCGCAGTTCGGGCAGCCGGCAAAAAGTCGCGGCGCCGGCGAAACGCGGCACCTCGGTGCCGCTGACGGGTCCGATGGGCGGGGGCTGTGCCATAACGTGCTCCGCAGCGGGGTCGATTGGTTATAACATCGATATCTGGCACAATCAATTGACCCCATGGAGCCTGCGCGATGGCCGTCAAAGAAGTTCTCAAAATGGGCGATCCCCGCCTGCTCGAAGTTTCCCGCCCGGTTGATCCGCTCGACCCGACAGCGCTCGCGCCGCTGCTCGCCGACATGTGGGACACGATGGCGGCCGAAAACGGCGCCGGACTCGCGGCACCGCAGATCGGCGTGCTGCAGCGCGTCGTTATCTTCGGTTATCAATCGAATCCACGCTATCCGGACGCGCCGCCGGTGCCCGAGACCGTGCTGATCAATCCCGAAATCGAACCCCTCGGCGACGCCCGCGAAGACGGCTGGGAAGGCTGCCTCAGCGTACCCGGTATGCGTGGCGTCGTGTCGCGCTACCGCGACATTCGCTATCGCGGCTTCGATCAGCACGGTGCGCCGATCGAGCGCGAAGCCAGCGGTTTTCACGCGCGCGTCGTGCAGCACGAGTGCGATCACCTCGACGGGATCCTGTATCCGTTTCGGCTGGCCGACCCGCGCCGGTTCGGTTTTCTCGACTCGCTGATCGAGCAGGGCGTGATCGAGCTGCAACCCTGCGATGACGAGGTCTGAGTCGGGCGCCGCCGCGTCGGGCGCCGCTGAGCCGCGATCGGCGGCGATCGAATTCGCACTGTTCGCTACCGGGGCGCCGTTTTCCTGCGAGGTCCTGCGCGCGTTGCGCGAACTCGGTTGCCGGCCGCGGCGTATCGTCGTACCGTCCTTTCCGCCGGCAGCACTCGATGACACCCGGGTCGATCTACTGACCGCCGCAGCGCCCGACGAATTCAGCGCGCTGGCGGGCGATAGCGATTTCGATCATGCGCCGCCGGCGCTCGAGGCAAACTGCGCCGCGCGGCTTCGCGCGGCAAGAATCGATTTCATACTCGTCGCCTGCTGGCCTTACTTGCTCGGACCACAGACCATCGCCGCGGCACGCAAGGCCGCGCTCAACCTGCACCCGTCGCTGCTGCCACGCTTTCGCGGGCCGGATCCGCTCGGCGAACAGCTTGCCGCGGGAGACCCGGAATTCGGCGTCACGCTGCATTTGCTCGACGCAGATTTCGACCACGGCGATATCGTCGCCCAGGCCCCGATCGAACCCGCCGCCAGGCGCACGACGCTCGAACGTCGCTGCGCCGCGCGCGGCGCGGAGCTGTTCGTCGCGGCGGCGACCAGCTTCGACGACGGCTGGTCGTTGCGCCGGCAATACGCCTGACGCGCGCCGGCCGGGTGGACCTGCCGCGCGCAGTTTACTTACAATCGCCGCGATGAACGAAGCTGACCTGCAAGCCCTGCTCGAAGTCGACCGGGCGCATATCTGGCATCCATACAGCGCGATGCAATCCGAGCTGCCGGTATTCCCGGTCGAATCCGCGCGCGGCGTGCGACTCGTGCTCGCCGACGGCCGCGAACTGATCGACGGCATGGCCTCCTGGTGGTGCTCGATCCACGACTATAATCATCCGCGGCTCAATGCTGCGATCGAAGAGCAGCTTAAGCGCATGGCGCACGTGATGTTCGGCGGCCTGACCCACGAGCCGGCGGCGCGGCTGGTCGCAACCCTGTTGCCGATCGTGCCGGCGCCGTTGCAATCAGTCTTTATCTGCGATTCCGGCTCGGTCGCGGTCGAGGTCGCGATGAAGATGGCGATCCAGTACTGGCAGGCGCGCGGGCAGGGCGCCAAACAGCGTTTCGCGACGCTGCGCGGCGGGTATCACGGCGATACGCTCGGCGCAATGTCGGTCTGCGACCCCGTCACCGGCATGCACCGGTTGTTCACGGCGGTGCTCGCGCAGCAGCATTTCGTCGATCGACCCGCATGCCGCTTCGGCGAAGCCTGCGACGATGCCGATATCGCACCGCTCGAGCAGCTGTTCGAGCAACGTCGAGACGAGATTGCCGCGCTGATTCTCGAGCCGATCGTGCAGGGCGCGGGCGGTATGTACTTTTACTCGGCCGATTATCTGCGGCGCGCGCGCGATCTTTGCGACCGTCACGGTGTTTTGCTGATCGCCGACGAAATCGCGACCGGCTTCGGTCGCAGCGGCAAGCTGTTCGCCTGCGAGCACGCCGCGATCGCGCCCGACATCCTGTGCCTCGGCAAGGCGCTCACCGGCGGCTACCTGAGTCTCGCGGCGACGCTCGCGACGAGCGAAATCAGCGCGACGATCGACGCCGGCGATCCGGGTGTCTTCATGCACGGCCCGACCTTCATGGCCAACCCGCTGGCCTGCGCGGTCGCGCGCGCGAGTATCGAACTGCTGCTCGAGGCTCCGTGGCAGGCGCGTGTCACGGCGATCGAAAAGAGTCTCGAACAGGGACTTGAGGCGTGTCGCGATTTACCCTCGGTCGACGAGGTGCGGGTGCTCGGAGCGATCGGGGTCGTGCAAATGCGCGAACCGGTCGACATGCCGGCGATCAGCCGGGCCTTCGTCGACGCCGGCGTCTGGGTGCGCCCGTTCGGCCGCCTGGTGTACCTGATGCCGGCCTACACGATCGAGCCGCAAGACCTCGCAAGCCTGTGTGCCGCGGTGGTCGAGGTGGTCGCGCGGCAGGCACATTAAACGGTCAAGCTTCGCCGCCGCCGGCCGATAGCGAGATCGAGATGCAAACCCTGATCAAATCGATTGCCGGAATCCCGTTAGGCCTGGCGCTCGCCGCCTGCGCCGAACCGTCGCTGGTCATCGGCACGCCCGGGCCCGCGCTCGCGAGCGACGAAGTCGTCGTGTATTACATCGATCGACCGCGCTGCAATTTCGAAACGATCGCGCATCTTCGCGCGATTGGCGGGTATCTGTCGGTGCAATCTATGCTTGCCGGAATGCGCAAACGCGCCGCCAAACTGGGCGCGAGCGGCGTCTACGTGTACGAGACGCAACAATCTTCGATGAAGGATTTCAGGGGGAGTGCGAAGGCGATCCGTTGCCTGACGGATGACGGCCCTGGCGAGGCGCGGGCTTAGTCTTCCTGCTCCTCGTCTTCCTGCTTCTCGTCCTCGGGTACATCCTTGAGGATCTTTTCTTTTTCCTCGGGTGTCAGTACCACCGTATCTTCGTTTTCCATCGTAATTACCTCGATAAGAATAATTCCCGGACCGGCCGGCAATAGAGATGATTGTAGCCCAGTTCACCCGATTTTGTGACTTCGGCAGCCATTTATCCGGGTGTGTGTAACTGCCTGCATCGACCCGTCAGGTGATACAATAACGGCCTCCAGCTTGTCCCGGAATTCCGCATGGGCCAGAAAACCGTTACCGTCAGCGACAGCATGGGCGAGGTCGAAATTCCGGCCGACGCGCTCTACCAGGCCCAGACCCAACGCGCGCTCGATAATTTTCGACTCAGCGACCTCGTGCTGCCGGCCGCGACGATCCGCGCGCTGGCCTTGCTCAAGCAGGCCTGCGCCGCGTCCAACGACGATCTCGGCCTCCTCGATGCGGAGCGCGCGAGCGCGATTCGCGCCGCCGCGGCGCGGATTGCCGCCGGTGAGCATCACGACCAGTTCGGCATCGACGTATTCCAGACCGGATCCGGCACCAGCAGCAACATGAACGCCAACGAGGTACTCGCCTCGCTGGCGAGCCGCACGGAACTCGAGGTGCATCCCAACGATCACGTCAACATGGGACAGAGCTCGAACGATATTTTCCCGTCGGCGATCCACGTCGCCGCCAGCCTGCGAATTCATGAACACCTGTTGCCGGCGATGCAAACGCTCGAAAATTCACTGCTCGAGCGAAGTGAGCGCCACCGCGACACCGTCAAGACCGGGCGCACCCACCTGATGGACGCGATGCCGATCACGCTGGCGCAGGAAATTTCGGCCTGGGCGTCGCAGATTCGTAATGATCGCTATCGCATTCAGACCGCGCTGACTCGCTTGCAGCAACTCGCAATCGGCGGTACCGCGGTTGGAACCGGTATCAACACCGCGGCCGATTTCGGCGAGCGCGTTTGCGGCCATCTCGAGCGCGAGACCGGGATTCGCTTTACCCCGATGGAAAACCGTTTCGAAGCGCTGGCGTCACAAAACACCGCGCTCGAGGCCAGCGGGCAACTGCGCGTGCTCGCCGCCTCGTTGAGCAAAATCTGCAATGATTTACGCTGGATGAATTCGGGGCCGCTGTCGGGACTCGGCGAGATCAGGCTCAAGGCTTTGCAGCCGGGCAGCTCGATCATGCCGGCCAAGGTCAACCCGGTTATCCCCGAAGCCGTTGCGATGGTCGCGGCGCAGGTCGTCGGCAATGATGCGACCATCGCGCAGGCCGCCCAGTCGGGCAATTTTCAGCTCAACGTCATGCTGCCGGTGATTACCTACAACCTGCAGCAAAGCATCGAAATTCTCGGCAACGGCTGCCGTAGCCTCGCGCCGGTGATCGAGGACTTCGAAGTCAACCAGGAGGCGTTGTCGCGCCATCTCGCGCAAAATCCGATTCTCGTCACCGCACTGAACCCGATCATCGGCTATCAGCGCGCCGCGGAGATTGGCAAGCGGGCGTTCGCCGAGAATCGATCTATACTCGAAGTAGCGCTGGAAATGACTGATATCGAAGAGGCCGAGCTGCGCCGGTTGCTGGATCCGGCGAAGCTGGCGGAACCGCATCGCGACGACTCCGCCTGAATCGCTTGCCAAATTGATATTTCACTTCTAGAATTTAAGCTAAAATTCTGAATTAAAAGGGGTTTCTTGTTGGTTTCGACCACGTCGAGATTCAGCCCCGGGAGGGCTGCCAAAACAGCTGCATCGATTCTGCTGCTGGCTGCGTTCGGCCCGCTACAGGCGCAGGTCTCGAATATCGAACAGCAGCGCCAGCTGTTTCAGGAGGCCTCGGCCGCGCTCGAGCGCAAACAGATCACCCTTTTCAAGCGCCTGCTCGATGAACTCGACGCTTATCCGGCGCGACCCTACCTCGAATTCGACCTGTTCAGGCGCCAGGCGAGCAAGGTCAAGCCCGCCCAGGCCGAGCTTTTTTTCGAGCGCTTCACCGACTATCCGTTCGTCTACCATGCGCGCGGTAAATACCTGACCGTGCTGGCGAAACGCCGCGACTGGGACAATTACCTGCGTTTTTGGGATTCGCGCGAAAACACCCGATTACAATGCTACGCGTTTCAGGCGCGCCTCGCGCTCGGTCGCCTCGACGGGCTCGAGGACGAAATCGCGCGTGTCTGGCTACGCGGCTATTCACAACCGGCGCAGTGCGATACCGCCTTTGCTCACTATTTGAAAAATCACCCCGAACCCGACGCGGTCATCTGGCTGCGAATCGAGAGGGCATTCAAGGCGCGGCGGCCGAATCTCGCGCGCTATCTCGGACGCAAACTCGGCGCTGACGATCGGGCGGTTGTCGAAACCTGGTATCGCGCCCACCTGCGCCCCGAGCGCTCGCTGAAACGGCTTGCCGAGGTCGCCGATACGGCGCGCAACCGAGCGATCATCGCGCATGCGATCGACCGCCTGGCGCGCAAGGATAGCCTCAGGGCACTCGAGTTCTGGAACCTGTTGCGCGACGATTTCGCCTTCACCCAGGATCAGATCGATCAGGTTCAGCGGCGCATCGCGCTATCCGCGGCCTACCAGCACGAGCCCGAGGCCCGGACCCTGCTGGCGAACCTCGACCCGTCGATCATGAACGACCAGGCTTATCTGTGGTTAGCCCGCATCCAGCTGCGCAGCCGCGACTGGCCGGGCCTGCTCGAGACGGTCAAGCGGATGCCCGCGCACCTCCACGAGGAAAACGAGTGGCAGTACTGGCTATCGCGCGCACTCGAGGCCGAAGGCCGGCTGGCCGAATCGCTCGGATTGCTCGAACAGCTCGCCGACAAGAGCAGCTATTACGGCTTTCTCGCCGCCGACAAGCTCGAGCGAAACTACCGCATCGAGCAGGAAAATGCCGCCAGTGCCGCGGTCGACGAGGAAGCCTTTCTGGCCGATAGTCCGCATATGTTGCGCGCGCGCGAACTGTTTTTCCTCGACCGCCTGGTCGACGCCAAGCGCGAATGGTTCCAGGCGCTGCGCTATCTCGATCACGACCAGATCAAGCAGGCGGCGACGCTGGCGTCGAAATGGCAGTGGCACGACAGCGCGATTCGCACGGTCGCGAAAACGAGGCACCGCAACGATTTCAGCCTGCGCTTCCCGACTCCCTACAAACAGCAGGTCATGGAACTGGCGCAAAAAAAGGAACTCGACCCGTCGCTGATCTACGGCGTCATGCGCCGCGAGAGTCTCTTCGACCCGCTGGCGCGCTCCAACGTCGGCGCGCTGGGTCTGATGCAGCTGATGCCCAGCACCGCGCGTCGGGTCGCCCGCTCGCTGGGCATGAAGCGGCCGCGCAAGGCCGACATTCTGCACGTCGAGAACAATATTCGTTTCGGCACGCACTACCTCAAGAGCGTCATGAACCGCTTCGACAACAACGTCGCGCTGGCCGCCGCGGCCTACAACGCCGGGCCGCGCAACGTCCGTCGATGGCTGCCACGCGGCGAACAGATGTCGGCCGACCTGTGGGTCGAGACCGTGCCGTTTCGCGAAACCCGCAATTACGTGCAGGCGGTCCTCGCCTACGCCACCGTATTCGACAAATCGCTCGGCAAGAATACGCTGATGTCGAGCCGCATGGGTGTCATAAAGCCTGAATACTGATATCGTCGCGGTATGAAAATCTACGGCGACGCGCGTTCGGGCAATTGCTACAAGCTCAAGCTAATCTGCGCGTTGCGCGGGATCGAACACGAGTGGATCCCGGTCGACGTCGTGCAGGGCGACACCCGGCGCAGCGAGTTTCTCGCGCTGAATCCGGTCGGCCAGATCCCGGTTTGCGTCACCGCCGACGGCGACGTGCTGACCGAATCCAACGCAATCCTTTACTACCTCGCGCAGGGCAGTCCCTACTGGCCGACCGAGAAACTCGCCCAGACTCGCGTACTCGAATGGCAATTCTTCGAGCAATACACCCACGAACCGTCGATCGCGGTGGCCCGGTTCATCAAGTACTATCTCGGCATGCCGGCCGAGCGCGCCGCCGAATACGAATCCCGGCTCAAGGCCGGGTACCGGGCGCTGGACGTGATGGAGCGCCATCTCGATAAGCAGGCTTTTTTCGTCGACGACGCCTGCACGATCGCCGATCTCTCGCTCTATGCCTATACCCATGTCGCCCCGGAGGGTGGCTTCGATCTCGGCGGGTATTCCGCGATCGGCGCCTGGCTCGAGCGAATCAGCAACCTGCCCGGCTACGTCGGGATGGTTGACTGACCGATGCGAGGCTTTCGGCGCGCACCGTTTGTATTCAAAAATCACTCTAGTTTATACTCCGCTAGCGCCCGCAGGCGGCGTCTCGTCCCAACACCGGAATCAGCATCGTGAGCAACCTCAATCAGCAGCAACTCGACAAGATCAGAAACGAGCCCGGCTTCATCGCCGCGCTCGACCAGAGCGGCGGCAGTACGCCGAAAGCGCTGGCCAATTACGGCGTCGATGCCAGCGCCTATACCAACGACGACGAAATGTTCGACGTGATTCACCAGATGCGC
>JBFFXR010000119.1:0-9382 GCA_041569645.1 Gammaproteobacteria bacterium | reverse complement strand
TTCTGGTCTTCCTGTTCATCGCCTTCGCGTTTTACATGGGCTGGATCCAGCCGCACGGCATAGTGCCGACATCTTCCTGATCACGCCTCACGGCCGCCCGCGGCCCAGGCATGGCCATACACGATTTCGTAACTCGCGATGTACTTGCCGCCTGCATGGCCGTGCTCGCGGTAAGCCTGATCGAGCCGCTCGAGTTGCGCCGGGGTCGTCAACCCGCGGCGCCGGCCGAGATCGGCGTTGCTCGCGCCGGCGAGTCGCAAGTCGTCGAGTAACCGGCGCAAGTCATCGTATTCGACGCGCAGGGTTTCGGCGTCGACCACCGGCTGATCGAGGCCCGCGGCGAGCATCGCATCGCCGACGTCGTGCATGTCGGCGAAGCGATGTACGTGCGGCAGCGCGTCGTGGACCTGCCAGGCCGCGGCGAGCTCGCGCAACGTGTCCGGCCCGTAGCTCGAAAACAGCAGCAGCGCGCCGGGCCTGGCAATACGCGCGAATTCGCGCAGCGCCGCCGCGAAATCGTTACACCACGGCAGCGCGAGCGACGAAAACACCAGGTCGAAGCTCGCATCGGCAAACGGCAAGCGCTCGAGATCGCCGCCGACGAGGCGCCGCTTCGACCACGCGCGATAGCGCTTGCGCGCCTCGTCGAGCATCGCCATCGACAGGTCGAGGCCAACGACGCGGGCGCGCGGATAGCTGCGCTGCAATTCCCGGATCGCGCCGCCGGTGCCGCAACCGAGATCGGCAATGGTCGCCGGACGGTGACGGATCCAGGTGAGCCGCTGGAGCAAACGGCTGCGCACTTCATTTTGCAAAATAGCCGCAAGATCGTAGCTTTTAGCTGCACGATCAGCGAATTTTCTGATAATTGTCTTGTCCAGCCTGGGCAGGTTCAGCAGGTCCAAGGATGCTCCCGGGTCGTTCGCTGCGCGCTCGGGCCGTGATTGCGGCGCGGCCCGCGCCGCGCGCCGGCGTCGGATTCTACCCGAATCCGTCCGACGGCACAGCCACCGCGGCGCCCCGGCGCTGTGCCCGCGCGACGAATCTGGTAGAGTGCGGCCATTCCGCCGATTGGATTCGCGATGCTCGAACCCGCCGTCCTGCTGATTTTCGCCTACCTGCTCGGCTCGTTGTCGTCGGCGATCCTGCTCAGCCGGATCATGGGTTTCCCCGATCCGCGTAGCGAGGGCTCGAAGAATCCCGGCGCGACCAACGTGATGCGCATCGCCGGCAAGAAGGCGGCCTTCTTCACGCTCCTCGGCGATTGCCTCAAGGGTCTCATCCCGGTGCTGGTCGGCCGGCTGGTCGGCGTTGAACCGCCAGTGCTCGCGCTGATTGCGTTCGCCGCGTTCGCCGGTCACTGTTTTCCAGTGTATTTCCAGTTTCAGGGCGGCAAGGGCGTCGCCACCGCGATCGCCGGCACGGTGGGTTTCGACTGGCTCGCCGGCGCCATCCTGATCGCGACCTGGCTGGTCTTCGCCAAGCTGTTCCGGATTTCGTCGCTGGCGGCCATCGTATCGTTTTGCGCGCTACCCGTGCTGATCTACTGGCGCAGTCAGGATCTCGCGGTGACCGCGGTCTTTGCCGTCATGTCACTCATATTAATATGGCGGCACCGCGGCAACATCCAACGCCTCCTCACCGGCACCGAATCCTGACCTGCCCGGGCAACCTGACCAGGGTTTCCGTCCAGCTCAAAACCTGCCGAGTTTTCGAATTATTCCTCTGACCCAATAAAATCCGGCGCCAGCTAGCGCCGGATCGCGGTGAGGTCTTCGAGCGACCAGCGGGGCAGCACGTCGAGCGGTCCGGGGTCGGCTTGCCCGGCGGCGAGGCGCAGCGCGCCGGCGAAAGCGATCATCGCGCCGTTGTCGGTGCAATACTCGAGTGCCGGAAAGTACACCCGAGACCCGCCCCTGGCCGCCATCCGCTCGAGTTCGGCGCGCAGCTGGCGATTGGCGCCGACGCCGCCGGCGACGACGAGGTTGCGATAGCCGGTCTCGTCGAGCGCGCGCCGGCACTTGATCCGCAGCGTATCGACGACTGCCGCCTGAAACGCGTGCGCGATTTCGGCGCGAGTCGCGTCGTCCAGCGGTTCGTTGGCGCGAACGATATTGAGCGCCGCGGTCTTGAGCCCACTGAAACTGAAATCGAGGCCCGGTTTGCCGGTCATCGGCCGCGGAAACTCGAAGCGCGACGCGGCCACCGAATCGGCCAGCGCGGCGAGTTCGGGTCCGCCCGGATACGGCAGGTCGAGCAGCTTGGCGGTCTTGTCGAAAGCCTCGCCGACCGCGTCGTCGAGCGTCTGGCCGAGAATCCGGTATTCGCCGAACGCGGCGACATCGACCAGCAGCGTGTGGCCGCCCGACACCAGCAACGCGACCAGCGGCAATTCGGGCTGTTCGTCGGCGAGCAGCGGCGCAAGCAGATGCCCCTCCATATGATGAATGCCGAGCAGCGGCAGGTCGCGTGCCCAGGCAAGCCCGCGCGCGAGATTGGCGCCGACCATCAGCGCGCCGATCAGGCCCGGACCGCGGGTATAGGCAATGCCGTCGATCTCGCCGATGCCACCGACCTCGTCGAGAATGTCGCGTAACATCGGCGCGGCCTTGACGACGTGGTCGCGTGATGCGATTTCCGGGACCACGCCGCCGTATTCGCGGTGCGCGTCGACCTGCGAATAAAGCCGCTGCAACATCTTTCCGGTTGCGCTGTCGTAGACCGCGATACCGGTCTCGTCGCAGGATGTTTCGATGCCCAATACCTTCATGAAAACAGGGATTTAATCCTCGCTTGCGATTGATATTTGGCCGCGCCTCCTTATAATTGGCCGGCTCCCGAAGCCGGCGCCGCTCGCGGCGCCAAGATCAACTTACTGGAAGTCAATATGCCATCAGTCAAAGTAAAGGACAACGAACCTTTCGATTTCGCGCTGCGCCGCTTCAAGCGCTCGTGCGAAAAAGCCGGGGTCCTGACCGAAACCCGCCGCCGCCAGCATTACGAAAAGCCCACCGCCGTGCGCAAGCGCAAACAGGCCGCCGCGGTCAAACGCAATTTCAAACGCATCTCCAAAGACTTCGGGACCCGCAAGCGCCTCTACTAGTCCCCGATGTCCAGCACTCTCAAGCCCCAGCTCCAGGCCGACATGAAGTCATCGATGAAAAGCGGTGACAAGGCGCGCCTGGGCGTGATCCGGCTGATGCTGTCGGCGATCAAACAAATCGAGGTCGACGAGCGCATCGAGCTCGACGATGGGCGCGCACTCGCGGTCCTCGACAAGATGGCCAAGCAGCGCCGCGAGTCGATCGGCCATTTCGAGCAGGCCGGCCGTGACGACCTGGTCGCGAAGGAGCAGGCCGAGCTCGACATCATCCAGGAATTTCTGCCCGAGGCCCTGTCCGAGACGGAAATTACCGCCATCGTCGAACAATCCATCGCCAGCACCGGCGCCGCCTCGATCAAGGATATGGGCAAGCTCATGGGCGTGCTCAAGCCGCAACTGCAGGGTCGCGCCGACATGGGCAAGGTCAGCCAGCTCGTCAAGTCACGGCTTTCCGCCTGAGGCCACGCCGTGGCCAAGGCATTCCAGTTCCTGGAAATCCAGCGCAGCGACCCCGGCAAGAAGCCCGCCTTCGTGCGGGTCAGGGAGTTCGGCGAAATCTACGGCGACTACGAGCAGCAGGAAGCCGCCGAGCAGGCCGAACGCTGCCTCGAATGCGGCAACCCGTACTGCGAGTGGAAGTGCCCGGTGCACAACTATATTCCCAACTGGCTGCGACTGATCGCCGAAGGCAATCTGCTCGAAGCCGTCGAAATGTCGCACAAGACCAACAGCCTGCCCGAGGTCTGCGGCCGCATCTGTCCGCAAGACCGGTTATGCGAGGGTGCCTGCACGCTCAATACCGGCTTCGGCGCGGTGACGATCGGCTCGGTCGAGAAGTACATCACCGACAAGGCGATCGAACTCGGCTGGAAACCGGACCTGTCGGACGTCGTCGACAGCGGCCGGCGCGTCGCGATCGTCGGCGCCGGCCCGGCCGGTCTCGCCTGCGCCGACGTACTGACGCGCAACGGCGTCGGTTGCGTCGTATTCGACAAGTATCCCGAGATCGGCGGCCTGCTGACCTTCGGCATTCCGCCGTTCAAGCTCGAAAAGGAAGTCGTGCTGCGCCGGCGCGAGATGTTCGAGGAAATGGGCATCGAGTTTCGCCTCAACACCGAGATCGGCGCCGACCTGCCGTTCGCGCAGTTGCTCGACGCTTACGACGCGGTATTCCTCGGCATGGGAACCTATAGCTACATGAAAGGCGGTTTTCCCGGCGAGGACATGCCCGGCGTCTACGAGGCGCTGCCCTATCTCGTTGCCAACATCCATCACCAGCATGACTTCGGTGCCGCCAGGCCGCAATTCGTCGATTTCGCCGGCCAACGCGTGGTCGTACTCGGCGGCGGCGACACCGCGATGGATTGCGTGCGCACCGCTATCCGCCAGGGCGCAACCAGCGTTACCTGCGCCTATCGCCGCGACCAGGCCAACATGCCGGGTTCGATGCGCGAAGTCGAAAACGCCAAAGAGGAAGGCATCGAATTCCTGTTCAACCGCCAGCCGATCGAAATCGTCGGCGCCGACGCGGTCGAGGGCATCAAGCTGGTTACGACCGAGCTCGGCGAGCCCGACCAGCAGGGCCGGCGCCGACCCGAAATCGTCCCCGGCTCGGAAGAAATTCTCGAGGCCGACGTCGTCGTCATCGCCTTCGGTTTCCGGCCGAGCCCCGCCGAGTGGTTCGGCACGCACGCGATCGACCTCGATGACGGCGGCCGCGTGATCGCGCCCGAACACGGCGAGTTTCCGTTCCAGACTGGCAACCCGAAAATCTTCGCCGGCGGCGATATGGTTCGCGGCTCCGACCTCGTTGTCACCGCGATCTACGAGGGCCGCCAGGCGGCCGAGGGCATTCTCGACTACCTCGAAGTCTGATGACGGCGCCGCTCAAGAATGACCGCCTGGTTCGCGCGTTGCTGCGCCAGCCGACCGACACGACGCCGGTCTGGATCATGCGCCAGGCCGGCCGCTACCTGCCCGAGTACCGCGCGACGCGCGAGCAGGCCGGCAGCTTCATGGAACTGTGCCAGACCCCCGAACTCGCCTGCGAAGTGACCCTGCAACCGCTCCGGCGCTTCGATCTCGACGCCGCGATACTGTTCTCCGACATTCTGACGATACCCGACGCGATGGGTCTCGGGCTTTACTTCGTCGAGGGCGAAGGGCCGAAGTTCGAGCGACCGCTGCGGCGCAAGGCCGAGATCGACCGGCTCGGCGTGCCCGACCCGGCTGAACAACTGCGGTACGTGACCGACGCGGTCAGCCTGATTCGCAGCGAGCTCGACGGCCAGGTGCCACTGATCGGCTTCAGCGGCAGCCCGTGGACGCTCGCGACCTACATGGTCGAGGGCGGCGCGTCGAAAGAATACCGGCACGTCAAGGGCCTGCTCTACGCCGAACCCGAAGTTCTCCACCAGCTGCTCGACAAGCTCGCACAGGCGGTTATCGCCTATCTCAACGCGCAAATCGAAGCCGGCGCCCAGGCGGTCATGATTTTCGATACCTGGGGCGGCGTGCTGTCGCCGCGGGCTTACCGGGAATTCTCGCTGCGCTACCTGCAGCAAATCGTCGCCGGGCTCAGGCGCGAACATGACGGTGTGCCGGTACCCGTGACGCTGTTCACCAAGGGCGGCATGCAGTGGCTCGAGGCGATCGCCGATACCGGCTGCGACGCGGTCGGCCTCGACTGGACCATCGACCTCGATGAAGCCTGGCAGCGCATCGGAACGCGCGTCGCACTGCAGGGCAACCTCGACCCCTGCGTGCTCTACGCCGGGCCCGAGACGATTCGCGCCGCGGCGCTCGACCTGATCAACCGTTTCGGCAACCATCCGGGCCACGTCTTCAATCTCGGCCACGGCATCCACCAGTACGTCGACCCCGAACACCTCGGCGTGCTCGTCGACGCGGTCCACGAATTCGGTTTCGAGATTCGCAAGAGCGCCTGAGCGGGCCATTCAGCAGGTTACCCCCGATCGCCGGGGTTGAGCGTGAGCCGTATATATATGAGTAGTCAGCAGGATGGCTGGCGGCAGTATACGGGGACAGAGCAAAAAATGGCGTCAAGCTCGTGGAGGCCGCGAGATCGAATGCCATTTTTGGTCTGTCCCCGATCTTGCACGAACGTGAAAGAGTCGCCCCGCCGACCCTGCGGGTCAAGGTCAGCCAATAATGCTATTACCCCGATCCGGGGCGAAGTGCTCGGAGCCGAGCTCGTGCAGGATCGGGGACAGACCAGAATTTCCGCCTGATCTCTCGAAGCCTGCCCGATCGCAAAGCGGAAATTCTGCTCTGTCCCACTCGACCAGCCGCCAGCCAACCCGCTGCCCGCAACTTGCCGATTATGGGAAGAACAGAGGTTTCGGAATTCTAGAAAATATCCTCGACGATCTCTTCTTCCCGCTCCGGGACCGTGACGACGAAGCCGCTCTCGTCGGTGGTCGTCGACTTGACCACGGCGACTTCCTTCGGCGCGTTTTCGACGCGGAACACCTCGAACAGGCTCTGCCGCGTGTCGAGTCCGGCACGCTCGCCGGTCTCGGCGTCGATGCGGATGGTCACCAGTCCCGGCGGCTGCTCGAGCAGGTTCTCGGGCCGTCCGTCGAGCGCGTGGCGCATGTAGTCGATCCACATCGGCAGCGCCGCGCGGCTGCCGGTTTCGCCGTTACCCATGCTGCGCTGGTTGTCGAAACCGACCCAGGTGGTCGTGACCACCTGATCGTTGTAGCCGCTGAACCAGGCATCGATCTGGTCGTTGGTCGTGCCGGTCTTGCCGCCGATGTCGTTGCGCGCGAGCACCTTGGCGCGCACCGCGGTGCCGCGCTGTATGACCTCGCGCATCATCGAGCGCATGATGTAGGCGTTTTGCGCGGAAATCACGCGCGGCGCGTATTGCGACGCCGGCTGGTCGTAGGCAACCGCGCCGGCAACGCTGAAGGTATCAACGGTCTGCGTCGGCGCCGACGCATCATCGCCGCTGTCGAGCGCCACCGTCGCGGCTTCGGCGTCGGCGGCATCGCCGCTGTCGAGCGCGACCGTTTCGACGTCGGCGGCGGCAATGTCGGCCGCGGTCAACGCGTCGAGGTTGTCGCTTTCGCAGTCCTGGCACACGGTCATCGGATTGTTTTGATAGATGACTTCGCCGTTACCCGACTCCACGCGATTGATGACGTAGGGATTGATCAGGTAACCGCCGTTCGAGAACACCGCGTAACCGCGTACCATCTGCAGCGGCGAGAAAGTGCCCGAACCGAGCGCCAGCGACAGGTCGTAGGGCAAGTGCTCGCGGTCGAAGCCGAAGCGCTGGATATAGTTGATCGCGTAGCGCAGGCCAATCGATTGCAGGATTCGAATCGATACCAGATTGCGCGATTTGACCAGCGCCTCGCGCAGCCGAGTCGGCCCGTAGAAGCGCCCCGAATAGTTCTCCGGCCGCCAGGTCGCCTCGAGCGAATCGTCGTCGAACACGACCGGTGCATCGTTGATGATGCTGGCCGGGGTATAGCCGCGCTCGAGCGCGGCCGAGTAGATGAAGGGTTTGAAATTGGAACCCGGCTGGCGGCGCGCCTGGGTCGCGCGATTGAACTTGTTCTTGAAGTAGTCGAAGCCGCCGACCATTGCCTGGATGCCGCCGTCGGACGGGTTGATCGACACCAGCGCGCCCTCGATGCGCGGCACGTCGGCGAGCAGCCACTGGCCATCGCGTTGCTCGAGCCAGATCAGGTCACCGACCGCAAGCACGTCGCCGACGAGCTTCGGCTCGTCGCCCTTGTTGTCGACGTCGACAAACGGCGCCGCCCAGTCGATACCGCCCTCGAACGGAACCTCGATCTGCTCGAAATTCGAAAGCAGGACCGTCGCGCTCGCGGGCGTCATCGGTAATTCTTCGCCTTCGGGAACCTCACCGCCGTCGATCGGCGGCGACACCGGCACCGACTCGATAATCGACACGACGATGCCCTTGCGCAGGCCACCGATACGCTCGTCGGTGATCGCATCGTCCTCGAAGGGATCGTCGGCGACCTGGGTCAGATCGATGTTATCGATCACGCCGCGATAGCCGTGCCGCCGGTTGTAGTCGAGCAGCGCGCGCCGCAGCGCGTCGTTGGCGACCTGCTGCAGTTCGCCGTCGATCGTCGTGTAGACCTTGAGCCCGGCCTTGTAGACCTCGTCGCCGTACTGCTCGAACAGCTGCGAGCGCACCAGTTCGGACACGTATTGCGCATCGGCAATCGTACGCGTCGCATGCAGCTCGGCAGTGATCGGCTCGCTCAGCGCGGTCTTGAATTCTTCCTCGCCGATATAGTTCAGGATTCGCATCCGGCTCAGAATATAGTTTCGCCGGATCAGCGCGCGCTCGGGATTGGCGATCGGGTTGTACTTCGACGGCGCTTTCGGCAGCCCGGCGATCATCGCCGACTGCGCCAGTGACAAGTCCTGGAGATTCTTGTCGTAGTAGACCTGCGATGCGGCGCTGATGCCGTAGGCCCGGTGGCCGAGAAATATCTTGTTGAGGTAGAGCTCCATGATCTTTTCCTTGGACAGCTCTCCCTCGATCTTCAGCGCGAGCAGAATCTCGTTGAATTTTCGCTTGTAGGTCTTATCCGGGCTCAGGAAGAAATTACGCGCGACCTGCATCGTGATCGTGCTGCCGCCGCGCGTCTTCTTGCCGGTGGTCACGAGTTCCCAGGCAGCGGCGCCGAGCGCGAAGAAGTTGATGCCATGATGGTCCCAGAACTGGTCGTCCTCGACCGCGACCACGGCGTCGATCAGGTAGCGGGGGATCTTCTCGAAGCGCACCGGGATCCGCCGGTGTTCGCCGAACTCGGCGAGCAGGATCTCGTTCTGGTCGTAGATCCGCAGCGGCACCTGGTACTGGGCGTCTTCAAGGTGCTCGATCGATGGCAGGGTCGGCACCATGACCGCGTAAATAAAGAATACCCCGGCGATCAGCACGATCGAACCGACCGCAAACAGCCAGGATACAATTTTTACGAGCTTTTTCATCAGGTTAGGCTATACATATGAGGGCTTACTTCAAAAGTGTCGACAAGTTTAATTTCTTTGACTAGACTCTGATTTGGCTAGTTAGAATAATTTAACATTTTAATTACTTACACATAGATCTTAATGTAATTTGTCATAAGATCGACAGTTACGGGCACGATTTACGAGGGATACCGGTGTTCTTATCGCGCAAAAATCCGCCGCTGCTGGGGCTCGATATCAGCTCGACCTCGGTCAAGCTGATGGAACTCAGTAAGACCGGATCCAGTTACC
>JBFFXR010000118.1:0-9526 GCA_041569645.1 Gammaproteobacteria bacterium | reverse complement strand
CGGCGGCATTCTCGCGGTAGAGGTCGGCGCGCGGCGGATCGAGACGAATCAGCTCGTCGCGAATCAGGTCGACGGCGATGAGCAGGCGTCGCGTCGAGTACCAGATGTGGCCATCGTCACCGCGCGCGCCGAGCGCTGGCAACAGTTCGAGGCGAGCCACGCGAGTGGGCAAAATTTCGGTCAAGCGCGCGAAACCGCTTTCGAAATGGCGATCGATCCAGATTACCAGGTCGGCGCGTTCGAGGCTGCGCAGATGGGACGGCCTTAAGGCGAAGTGATGCGGCGACACGCCGCGTCCGATCAGGAGTTCCGGCTCGCCGGCGCCGCGCATGATCGCGGCGGTAATTTCATGGACCGGCGCAATCGACGTCACCACGCCGGGCGCCGCCGCGAGCGATGCTGCATACAGGCCGAGCAAAAATACCAGGTGGCGCATGGGACCGGGGTTCGCATTTCGGGAATGTAACGTTATAATATAACATTATGTCGAGCAAGCCTCATCCCGCCGCGATCGCGTTTCGCGAGCACGATCACCGTCGCTGCCAGCGCGAGCGCCTGTCCGCGGCCGCCGATCTCTGCGAATCGCGCCAGCTGCGCCTGACGAAACGCAGGCGACAGGTTCTCGAAATCATGCTCTCCAGTCACCAACCGATGGGTGCCTACGACATCCTGGCCGAACTTAACCGTTCGGCGGGTGACGAGCGGTTGGCGCCGCCGGTCGTTTATCGTGCCCTTGATTACCTCCTCGCGGCGGGGCTGATTCATCGAATCGAGAGTCGCAACGCGTTCATTTCCTGCGCCCGACCGGGTCATCGCACGGGCGCGCAGTTTCTGATTTGCCGCGATTGCGAGCGCGTGGCCGAAGTCGAGAGCAGCGGCGACTTGCTGCTCGCTGACGCCGGTCGACTCGGATTCACGATCGACCATTCGGTCGTCGAGATCACCGGCGTTTGCGCCGAGTGTCAAAGAGATGGAAGCTGAGCCGCTACTGCGCGCGATCGACGTCGGTTATCGCGTCGGCGAACGACTGATCCTCGAACGCGTGAGTTTCGAGTTGCGACGCGCGCAAATCACGACGATCATCGGCCCCAATGGCGCCGGCAAGTCGACCTTGACGAGCATCGTCAACGGCCTGATCAGGAAGCACGACGGTGTCATCGAGCGGGCGCCCGGATTGCGAATCGGGTATTTGCCGCAACGGGTTTACGTCAACACCCTGATGCCGCTGACGGTTGCGCGGTTGATGCAACTGACCCGCAGGACTTCGGTAGACGAAGCCCGTGCGGCGCTCGCGCGCACCGATGTCGAAGCCCTCTACGACCGCCAGGTACGCTCGCTGTCGGAAGGCGAGCTCAAGCGGGTACTGCTCGCGCGCACGACCCTTGGGCAGCCCGACCTGCTCGTGCTCGACGAGCCCACCTCGGGTGTCGACATAACCGGCGAGGCACGAATGTACGAATTGATCGGCGAGTTACGCGACGAACTCGACTGCGCGGTGTTGCTGGTCTCGCACGACCTGCATCTCGTCATGTCGCGCACCGACCAGGTGCTGTGTCTCAATCGGCACCTGTGTTGTTCCGGGTTGCCCGAATCGGTCAGCCGGCATCCCGAGTACCTTGCGCTGTTCGGCCGACAGGCGGCCGACGCAATCGCAATTTACGCGCACGAGCACGATCACGTGCACGACGTGGCGGGCCATTCCGAGGAGCATTCGCATGCTTGAGTGGCTCGACGATTTCGTCGTTCGCAGCATTCTCGCCGGGCTCATGATGGTCGCGGTCGCCGCGCCGATGGGTTGCCTGATGGTCTGGCAACGGCTCGCATTCCTGAGCGACACGCTCGGCCACGCGGCCGTGCTCGGCGTCGCTCTCGGCCTCGTTCTGCGCATCGAACCGATTGCCGGGGTGCTCGCGATCGTCGTGCTGATCGTGTTTTCGCTGCAGCGCGTCACCAGCCTGAACAATGCGCTTTCCGAAACCACGCTGGCGATCATCTCGCACACCGGGCTTGCCGGCGGCATCATCCTGCTCGGCCTGTTTCCGTCGCCGGCGATCAGTCTCGAGGCGATACTGTTCGGTGATTTGCTGGCGACCGGCAAGGCCGACCTGTTGCGCCTGCTGGTTGCCGCCGTAGTGCTGTTGACGCTGTTGCTGATGCACTGGCGCGCCTTCGTCGCGGTGTCGGTCAGCCGCGAAATCGCCCAGGCCGAAGGCATCCCTGTGCAGCGCACGCAATTCCTGATGTTCCTGATGATCGCGCTGCTGATCGCGGTCATGATGCAGGTCATGGGCGTGCTGCTGATCGCGGCGATGCTCGTGATTCCGACCTCCTGCGCACGCCTGTTCAGCGCCGGCCCCGAGCAAATGGTCGGCCTGAGCCTGTTCTACGGCCTCGCCGCGCTCGGCGGCGGACTCGGCGCGTCGTTTCGCTTCGACTGGCAGACCGGGCCGGCGATCGTTGTCAGCGCCACCGCGCTGCTGCTGTTGAGCCTCGCCGTCAAGCGCGCCCTCGATGGCCGCAAGGTTTAGCTGCGGCCATTGACGCGAACCGGCCCGGCGGCTAGAATGCGCAGCCTTTTTCAGCATTGCTCCGGAGTCAAACGATGTACGCGGTCATCGCCACCGGCGGGAAACAGTACAAGGTCGCCAAGGGCGAAACCCTGCGGGTGGAAAAACTCGACGGCGAGGAAGGCGCGACGGTCAAACTCGACCGCGTGCTGATGATCGCCGATGGTGACAAGGTCCAGATCGGCACGCCGACGCTGGACAAGGCCAGCGTGACCGCGAAGATCACCGCCCAGGGCCGTGGCGACAAGGTCGAAATCATCAAGTTTCGCCGCCGCAAGAATTCGCGGACCCAGGCCGGACATCGTCAGAGCTATACCGAAATCGAAGTCACCGACATCAAGGCATAGGTTCGAGTCATGGCACACAAGAAAGCAGCGGGCAGCACGCGCAACGGGCGCGATTCGGAATCCAAGCGTCTCGGCGTCAAGAAGTTCGGCGGCGAAGCGGTCGTGCCGGGCAATATCATCGTGCGCCAGCGCGGCAACAAGTTCCACGCCGGCGACAACGTCGGTTGCGGCCGCGACCACACGCTCTACGCGAAGTCCGAGGGCAAGGTCGAATTCCGGGTCAAGGGGCGGCACAACCGGACCTATGTCAGCGTCGTCGACTGAACCGACACCGAGATAGATTATTCGAGCCCCGCACCCGCGGGGCTTTTTTTCCGCCGGTGATATGATCCCGCGATGAAATTCGTCGATGAGGCAAGCATTTTCGTCAAGGCCGGCGATGGCGGCAACGGCATCGTCAGCTTCCGTCGCGAAAAATTTATCCCGCGCGGCGGGCCCGACGGCGGCGATGGCGGCGACGGCGGCTCGGTCTACGTCGTCGGCACGTCGAATCTCAATACGCTCGCCGACTTCCGCTACCAGCGGCGTTTCGTCGCGCAGCGCGGCGGCAACGGCGAGGGCGGTAACCGCACCGGCGCGAAGGGCGACGATGTCGTCATCGAGTTGCCGCTCGGTACCCAGGTCACGACGGTCGACGGCGGCGAACTGCTGGCCGATGTCGAGAGGCCCGGCGAACGGATCCTCGTCGCGCGCGGTGGGTTTCACGGCATCGGCAACGCGCGCTTCAAGTCTTCGACCAATCGCGCGCCGCGCGAATGTACGCCGGGCACGCCGGGCGAGCAGTTCGAGCTCCGGCTCGAGCTCAAGGTCATCGCCGACGTCGGGCTGCTGGGCATGCCGAACGCCGGCAAGTCGACTCTGATCCGCGCGATCTCGGCGGCGCGCCCCAGGGTCGCCGACTACCCGTTCACTACCCTGCATCCGAACCTCGGCGTCGTGCGCCTCGCGCCGCATCGCAGTTTCGTCGTCGCCGACATCCCCGGGCTGATCGAGGGCGCCGCCGATGGCGTCGGTCTCGGGATCAAGTTTCTCAGGCACCTGCAGCGCACGCGGTTGTTGCTGCACCTGGTCGACGTGCTGCCGGGCGACGCCATGGATGATCCGGTTGCGGCGGCGCAAAAGATTCTCCGCGAGTTGCAACGCTACGACGAAACGCTGTACCTTAAGCCGCGCTGGCTGGTGCTGAACAAGCTCGACCTCGTGCCCGACATCGAGCGCGCCGAGCGGCGCGACGAGATTGTCGCCGGCCTCGGCTGGGAAGGGCCGGTTTACGCAATCAGCGCGCTGGCCGGCGACGGCGTCGACGAGCTGTGCAACGACATCATGAATTATCTCGAATCCGATGAACCGCTATAGCAAGGTCGTGGTCAAGATCGGCTCGGCGCTGATTACCGCCGGCGGCAAGGGTCTCGACCACGCGATGATCGCGGCCTGGGCCGAACAAATGGCGAGGCTGCGCGCCGCCGGCGTCGACGTCGTGCTGGTGTCGTCGGGGTCGATCGCCGAGGGCATCTCTCGCCTCGGGCTGAAGCTGCGGCCGAGCAACATCTCCGAGCTGCAGGCGACCGCCGCGGTCGGGCAGATGGGCCTGGTGCAAGCCTACGAAGCCTGCTTTCAGGCCCACGGCATCCACAGCGCGCAAATCCTGCTGACCCATGCCGACCTGTCGAACCGGCGGCGTTATCTGAACGCGCGCACGACGCTGCGCACGCTGCTGAAATTCGGCACCGTGCCGGTCGTCAACGAAAACGACAGCGTGTCCAACGAGGAGATCCGCTTCGGCGACAACGACACTCTCGGCGCGCTGGTCGCCAACCTGATCGAGGCCGACCTGCTGATCATCCTCACCGACCAGCCGGGTCTCTACGACGCCAACCCGGTCGACAACCCGGACGCGAAACTGATCGAGCGCGCCGACGCGCGCGACCCGCAGCTCGTCGACTACGCCGGGCCGAGCGCCGGTCACCTCGGCCGCGGCGGCATGCAGACCAAGGTCGCCGCGGCGCAGCTCGCGGCGCGCTCCGGCACGCACACCGTGATCGCGTCGGGGCGCGAGCCGGACGTGATTCTGCGGGTCGTGCAGGGCGAGCCACTGGGAACCTTTCTCGAAGCCAGCGAAGGACATCTCGCCGCGCGCAAGCAGTGGCTCGCCGGGCACATGCGTTGCAGCGGCGAACTCGAACTCGACGACGGCGCGGTCGACGTGTTGCTGAACAAAAACGCGAGCCTGTTGCCGATCGGCGTCAAGGCGGTAAGCGGCGTATTCAACCGGGGCGAGGTCGTCGCCTGCCTCGCGCCCGACGGTAGCGAGATCGCGCGCGGCCTGGTCAACTACCCGTCGGACGAGTGCAAGCAGATCATCGGCAAGTCGAGCCGCGAAATACCGCGAATCCTCGGCTACCAGGACGACCCCGAACTGATCAATCGCGAAAACCTGATCCTGATGCGCAACGAGACATGAGCCGGCAAGTCTTCGCTTTCGCCGCGAGCAGCAGCCGGCGCTCGATCAACAAGCAGCTGCTGACCTGCGCCTGCGGCATGTTGCGCGACGCCGTTGTCGAAATCGTCGATCTCAACGATTTCGAGCTGCCGCTGTTTTCGGTCGACCGCGAGGCCGAGCTCGGCGAACCCGAACTCGCGCGCGCGTTTTTCGACAAGATCGGCGCAGCGGACGGCATCGTCGTCTCGTTCGCCGAGCACAACGGCTGCTATAGCGCTGCCTACAAGAACCTTTACGACTGGGTCTCGCGCATCGACTACAAGGTCTGGCAGGGCAAGCCGATGGTGTTGTTCGCGACTTCGCCCGGCGGTCGCGGCGGGCGCAACGTGCTCGACCTCGCGCTCGCCCAGGTGCCGCGCTATGGCGGTGAGATCAGGGCCAGCCTGTCGCTGCCGAAGTTCGGCGACTATTTCGACCGCGAGCGCGGCGAAATTCGCGACGCCGAGCTGCGCACCGCGGTCGACGAAACCATCAACCGACTGTTGGGCTGAGATTGCAGATGAGCCGGGCAACCACTGTATATATTCCGCACGGCGGCGGACCGCTACCCTTGCTGGGCGAGCCGACCCACGCCGAGCTGGTGCGCTTCCTCGGCGAATTGGCTGCCGGTGTCGAACGACCCGACGCGATCCTCGTAGTCAGCGCGCACTGGGAAGAAGCGCAGCCTACGCTGACCGCGGCGCCGGCGCCGCCGCTGATCTTCGACTATTACGGCTTTCCGCCCGAGACCTACGAATACGAATACCCGGCAGCGGGTGCGCCGGAGCTGGCGGCGCGCGCCCACTCGCTGTTGCAAGACGCCGGAATCGATGCCCGGCTCGACGCGGCGCGCGGATTCGATCACGGCCTTTTCGTGCCGCTGCTGCTGATGTACCCGCAGGCCGACATTCCGTGCATCCAGCTTTCGCTGGACACGAGCCTGGATGCGGGCTTGCACGTCCGGTTCGGCCGCGCGCTAGCACCGTTGCGCGACGAAAAGTTGCTGATTCTCGGCTCGGGATTCTCGTTCCACAACATGCAGGCGTTGATGGCCAAGCGTGACGACGCGCCCGACCTGCGCAATCTCGCGTTCGAGGACTGGCTGCGCGAGACGCTGGTCGACGCGAAGCTCGATGAGCAGGCTCGCGGCGCGCGTCTCGCCGCGTGGACCGATGCGCCGCACGCGCGCTACTGTCACCCGCGCGAAGAGCATCTGTTGCCGCTGATGGTCTGCTACGGCATCGGTGGCGGCCCGGCGGAGCCCGTGTTCCGCGGTCCGGTCGCGCGCTTCACCGCGAGCGCCTTCCGCTGGTGAGCGGCGGCGGTCACTGCGGCTGGCTGAACTCCGCCGGTTGCGGCGACGCCAGCGCGGTCGCGCGCCTTGCCAGCTGACGCTCGCGGTACCAGATGTAGAGGCTGCTGCCGATCAATACCGCGACGCCGACGATCGTCGTCGTGCCCGGTACTTCGTTCCAGAACAGGTAGCCGAAGATCACCGCCCACAGGATATAGGTGAACTCGAACGGCGCGATCGCGCTCGCCTCGGAAATCACGTAAGCCTTCGACAGGCAGTAAAAACCGACCGCGGCGATGCCACCGATGACGAGCAGCAGCAACAGGTCGAAACCCTCGGGCAGTCGCCACGCGCGGCCGAAGAACGCCAACGACGGATGCTCGGAGGTGACCGCAATGATACCGCCGGCCAGCAGCAGGCTGAGCGCGCCGCTGGCGACGGTGAAGATAACGATCGCGTTGAAGGCGATTGTCAGCGGGTGATCGTGGCCGCCGAGGAAACGCGTGATAATCGTCTGTGACGCGTAGGTCACCGCCGCGCCGAACGCGAAGCCGACCGCCAGCGCGTTGAACTCGCCTTGCGGCGACAGAATCACGAGCACGCCGGCGAAGCCGACGACGACCGCGCTCCAGCGGCGAAGTCCGACGCGTTCGCGCAGGATGAGCGCCGACATCGCGGTAACGAACAGCGGCATCGTGAACGTAATGGCGACGACTTCGGCAAGCGGCATCGCCGCGACAGCGAGGTAATAGAATGTATACGAACAAAATCCCAGCAATCCGCGCAGCAGCATCAGGCCCGGCCGGCGCGAAATCTGCGGGATGCGTTCGCGCAGCAGGCCGAACAGCAGACCGAACAGCAGGATTGCGACCAGCCCGCGGATGAAAACGATCTGCAGGACCGAGTAGCGGTCGCTGAAGTGCTTGATGATGATGTCCTGAATCGAAAACAGAAACAGGCCGAATATCAGAATGAGGGCGCCGCTTGCGGCGTCGAGCGTCGAAATGACCGTTTTTGCGCGCATGGAGTGATCGACTCGAATGAGTCGAGTCTAAACGACGCTAACTATTTGAAAAGCGAATTTTTCTGGCTAGTATTATCGAAATTTCCGATTGGCTCGACGGAGGCCGGCTGGCGTGAAAATCGATCACATTCGTACGTTCCTCGAAATCTCCGAATGCGGCAACTTCAATCGCGCCGCCGAAAATCTCAACGTTACCCAGTCGACGATCAGCGCGCGGGTCAAGGCGATGGAGGAGCGCTTCGGCCGTACGCTGTTCAAGCGCGGTCACGCGGGCGTCGAGCTGACCTCGGCGGGGCAGCATTTTCGCCAGTATGCGCTCAATATCCAGCGCCTCTGGCAGCAGGCGCAGCAGCGCGTGACCTTGCCCGAGCATTTCAGCCACGCGATCGGTCTCGGTTCGCAGGTCAGCCTGTGGGACAGCCTGATTCTCGAGTGGATTCCATGGATGCGCGAAAACGCCAACGACGTTGCGATTCACGTCGAAGCCGACTATTCGCCGAGCCTGATGCGTCAGCTCGGCGACGGCCTGCTCGACATCGGCGTCATGTACAATCCGCGCCAGACGCCGGGGCTGATCGTCGAAGATTTGCTGGTCGAAACGCTGATGCTGGTATCGACCCGGCCGCGCGCGGTAGAGGAAGGCTGGCGCGACGATTATGTCTACGTCGACTGGGGCCGCGAATTCCGCCGCCGGCACGGCGAGGCCTTTCCCGACATGCAGACACCGGCGGTCTCGGTCGGTCTCGGTTCGCTCGGCCTGGAGTACATCCTGCGCAACGGCGGCTCGGGATACTTCCCGGTGCGCGTGGTAAGGCCGCATATCGACAAGGGAGCGCTGTTCGAAGTCAGCGGTGCGCCGCGGATCCAGCGCCCGGCCTACGTCGTCTATCCCGAGTATTCGCGCAACCGGAATACGCTCGATCTCGCTCTCGAAGGCCTGCGCCAGATCGCACGTAAATGGGACTGATCGAAGCCACGATCGTGCGAAATCGGGGACAGAGCAAAAATTGCTTCACTGCCCCGAAACTTGCCGAGACATGCCGCAATTTATGCTCTGTCCCCTCCGAAGCCGGCGAAGCAATGTCGGTCTGGCATGATCCGGGTAAATGCAACTTTGCCGCAAAATCATTTTGCGGTGGCGGGGCTGCATTCGCTGCGGCAAGGGGGACAGAGCAGAATTTGCTCTGCGGGTAGAGGGACATTCAGGATTGCGGCGCAAATTCTGGTCTGTCCCCGATCTTGCGCGAACCGGGCCTCGAACTCGCCGTCTCGCTAGGCCAGTTCGATCATCTCGAAATCCGACTTGCCCATGCCGCAGTCGGGGCACTGCCAGTCTTCAGGTACGTCGGCCCAGCGCGTACCGGGCGCGATGCCGTCATCGGGCCAGCCTTTCGCTTCGTCGTAGATGAATCCGCAGATGATGCACTCCCAGCGTTTCATCGATTAGCGGTAATCCTCTTTGAGCTTCGCATAGTGACTGGCGACGTATTCGAAGTACTCGATTTCGCGCTCGGTCAAGGCGCGTTTCTGCCGCGCCGGGTTGCCGAGGTAAAGATATCCCGATTCCAACAGCTTGCCGGGCGAAACCAGCGATCCCGAGCCGATCATCACGCGATCCTCGACGACGACATTATCCATGACGATCGCGCCCATGCCGACCAGCACCTGGTTGCCGATGCGGCAACCGTGCAGCAAGACCTTGTGGCCGACCGTGACCTGGTCGCCGATGACGAGCTCGGCGCCGTCGGGGCTGAACTCGCCGCGGTGGGTCACGTGCAGCACGCTGCCGTCCTGGACGTTGCTGTAGTCGCCGAT
>JBFFXR010000117.1:0-9586 GCA_041569645.1 Gammaproteobacteria bacterium | reverse complement strand
GGAAAAGTTGGCGATGGCCCGGATCCGCGCGGGCAGGCGCGCGATCGTGTCGGCGTTGAAATGCTCGGTATGGCAGGGCAGGATCGCGTCCGCCTCCGCGCAGGCACTGAGTAATGCCTCGGTCGAGTACAGCTTGTCGTCAGGGTTCAGGATCGGCTCGAACCGTTCGGCCAGTCGTTGTTCGACCGCATCCGGCAGCTTGCGCGTGACGAGAACGACGGGTTTGCGGGTCATGCCGGATCCTCCGAAAATCGGGCGATAGCCTGCATCATTAAACGGGTTTTCGCAATGGCGACGAGGCCGATATACCTTCGAATCCGGCTCGGGGAGTGGAATCGATTCCCGCGTCAACGGCGAGCTGGCGTTTCTATCATTGTCCCCGGCGCGACGGTAGAATGCCGTTTCATCAGCCAGGCGCGCGAGCAGATTCAGTTATCCCGGTGCAAAAACCTTATCCCAAGTGGGCCGTTTTCCTGTTTGGCCCGTTACTCGGCGTGATCGGTTTCTTTTACCGCTCGTACACTTCGAACCGCGCGCGCCTGGCCGAATTCAAGTCTAACCCGAAGGTGGCGTTCGCGATCAGTCTGCTGGCAGTGACGGTGCTGGTCGGCTGGATCCTGGTCTGGTTGTTTGCCTCGGAAGGCAGCCGTAGCCGCTTGACGGACGAGTTCCGTCAGACTATCGAGGGCGTCGAGTCGACCTTCGGCCGCTAGCGGCGCCCCGGGACCGTCCGGTGGTCGCCGGCGAAACCGGGTCGGTGGCGTCGCGGCGACGCAATGCTCGCATCCGCTGACTTCCGAATGTTGCCGGTGCTCCCGCCGGGCGGCGGGCCGATTTCGAGCCAACCGGTCGCTTCCCACCGGCCGCGGCCGCTGGCCGAGCCAGGTGGCGGCCCCCGTCGATTCAGCCGCCGGCGGGATTCATTTCGCGGTAGAGCCTGAACGCCATTCGGCCTGTAACGACCGCGGCGGTGATCAGCAGCGCCCACAGTAACCATTGCTGCCAAGGTAATGTCGGCTTCGGCGTCAACCGCCCCGGTCCGCCGGCGAGTTCGGCCGGACCCAGGCGCACGAGCGCGCTGCGCTCGCGCGCGTCGCGCTGGTCGCCGTCGAGCAAGGCTTCGAGTTCGGCGCGTCCGGCGACGCTGGCGTGGTTTCCCCAGGCGAGACGATAGGGCATGACGCCATCGCCGAGAAACACGACTTCGCGTTGCGCATACTCCAGTACCGCCTGCGGCATCTGCGCCAACGGTGTATCCGACGTAAACCAGAATTGTCGATAGCGACGCTGCGATAGCGGGATTGGATCGCTCGGCCGGACCTCGGGACTATCGATGTTGTGCTGGCGAAAACCGCTGACGATGCGACGTCGCTCGTCACTACCCTCCCAGGTTGCCCAGAGATCGCCGCTGATGACGCTGTGGGCGTCGCCGGGCAAGATGCGCAGGCGTTCGGCTCGAATCCCGGCCGGAAAATCGAAGCGAAAGTAGGAACTATCGGCTTCGTCGATTTGTTGCACGTCGACGCGGTGCGCGAGCATCGGCGCCGGATCGGTCTCGGCGTAATGGCCCGTGACTCGCTGCAACTCGAAGTCCGCGACTTTCGTCGTCGGCGTCAGCAACAGGTATCGGTGTCCCGTCGGTATCCCGCCGATACTGCGCCAGTCGGAGTCATCCGATTCATGGTTGCTCAGGCGCTTGCGTCGATGGAGTACGCGCAAGTTGTCGATCTCGACGCCCGATTGCACCGTCAGCTCGAGCCATTGGTCGACCGGTTCATGGCGCCATTCGAGCTCGATGCGTTCGAATCGCGGCACGCCGTCGTCGGGACGCAGGTCGATCAGGAGTTCTTCTCGCCGGATCTGCACCGGTACCGCTTCGGTGGTTTCGAGTTGCGCGATCGCATCGCCCTCGCGGGCCTCGCGGCGCGCGGTGACGATTTTCGCCCGCTGTTGCTGAAAGTGGCTGAATTCGTGAAACGGCAGCGACATGGCCATCTCGCGGCGCCGCGCGGGCGGCCGCACGACCGCGTGCGGCAGACGCTTGCCGGCGGCGTTGAAGACGGCGATGTCGGCAAGATCCTCGCGGGCGAGATCGAGTAGCACCGCGAGCGGCAATTCGATTCGCTGCAACGGCTCGTCGCGCTCGGCGATGGTCGCCTTGTAGGCGTAATCGTCGATCGATGCGTCGGCGGCGAAGGTCGCCGTCAAGGTCAGTAAAATCAGTAAAGCGGATTTACGCATGCGAGGACTCCCCGGGAGCCGCGTCGGCGCGCCGCGGTATCGGCGAAAAATAACCGGTCGCGACCAGCAGGCCGCCGACCACGAGAAATGACACGATGCGCTCGACCGTACCGCTCGCGCCGAGGTCGACGAACAACATTTTGACGAGGACTACGCCGACCAGCGTCGCCGCGGCAATCCACAGTGTCCGCAACGCGCGCTTGGATGCGATCAGCATCGCGCCCATGCCGATCAGCGTCCACAGGATCGAGATCGCGCTTTGCACCCGGGTGTCGCCGAGCATGCGTTCGAGATCGAACGGGATGGCGGCATAGTGATGCATGCTGCGGATCAGCACCGCGGTCAGCCAGACGAAAGCCAGCGCGGCGAGCAGGATCAGAACGTGTTCGCGTTGCACCGCCATCGCCGGCGTCAGCAGTCTCAGCGCCGAAAGCACGAGCACGAAAAAGGCGAGGTGGGCGAGATCGAGCGGGTTGAGCAGCGGCAAGTATGGCAAGGGTGCAGGATCGCCGCTGTTCGCCAGGTTGACCAGCAGGCTCCAGCAGGCGATCAGCGCCGCGGCAGTCGCGGCGAGGCCGAGGCGCAGCGGCGCGCCGAAACGTCGCAATGCCGGCAGCCAGTCGCCGCGCGCGGCGCGCAGCGCGAGCAGCCAGCCGAGCGGCAGCAGCGCGATGTAGCCATCACCGGCGCCGCCGACCCGGTCGAACATATGCCACAGGAGTTCGAACGACAGCAGCAGTCCGGCGAACAGGACGAAGACCGTGTGCGCGGCCAGGTTGATCCAGCGCGGCCACGCGACCGTCTCGAGGCGGGCGATCATCCAGTAGTTGGCGACGAGTACGGCGGCCCAGACGACGGCGTCGGGCAGAATCAGCGCATGATCGTGTTCGGCTACCGCAACCAGCCAGATCAGAACCAGTAGCGGCAGCAGCAGCGCGGCGTTGATCGACGCCGGCATCCAGTTCCAGCCGCGCACGCGATCGACGTATACCAGCGCGACCGCGGTGGCGCCGAAAAGTAGCAGCCAGCCGGCGACGTAGTCGGCCGCGAAGTACTCGTGTATCTGCAGGAGAGCGCTTGCCAGCCACCAGCCCATCGCCCAGACGTAGAACGGGATATGCAGCAATCGCAGGCGGAAATCGTTTCCCTGGACATACAGCATGCGCGCCGATACGAACGCGCCGAGCGCGATGAATACGCCGCCGATGAATGCCGGGTTCAGCCAGGGCCCGGTGCCGACGTCGTCGAAATTACGCAACAGGAACAGCAATGCAGCACCGATTTGCAGCAGGATCGCGAAACACTGCGCGTAGAAACGATTTTGCCGTATCGATACCCACAGGATGCCGGCCGCTTCGAGCGCCCAGGCCGCGCTGCTCCAGTGGCCGTCGAGCGCGTACGGAATCGCGAGCGTCGCGAACACGACGCCGATCGCGAGCAGCGCTTCGGCGAGCAGGCGCAACTCCGGGCCGACGCGATGCCAGCAGTAGCGCGCGAGGAGCAGGTAGTAGAATCCCATGCCGGCCGACGCGCCGGCGATGCCGTAGTCGTAGTCGCGTAGCATCGCCATCAGCAAGCCGGAAACGACGACCGGTGTGCCGAACACGATCGTGCCGTCGACCAGGCCGGTCAGCCGGCCGGGCTGGCGTAGCGCGTAGAGCACGCCGATCAGGCTGTACATTCCGAAGAACAGCAACGCGAAGCCGACGCCCGGCCACAGGTCGGTATTGTCGTAGTCGAACACCACCCACAGAACGAAGACGCCGAAAGTGAAGGCGAAGCCGAGCAGGTTGAGCAACCGCCAGGCACGAATCCACGCGACCGCGAACACGCCGGCGTTCAGGATCGCGTAGTAGCTGAACAGACCGACATAGTTGCCGCTGCCGGAGGATGCGAGCAGCGGCGCGAGGAAGCCGCCGACGACCGCGAAAACCGCGAGCGCGCGCGAATCCTGCAGCAGCGCGAGCGCGACCGTGAAGGCGCTGAGAAATACCATCAGCGTGAAAGTCAGCAGCGGCGGCAGCAGGCCGGCGAGCTGGTAGGCGGCGAAAATCGTGATGTAGACGATACCGATACCGCCGCCTTGCAGCAGCAGCGCGTAGACCGGCTTTTTCCGCCGCAGTCGCCAGCCGGCCGCGAGCAGCGCGAGACCGCCGGCGGCAGCGCCCATGAAGCGGAATTCGAGCGGAATGCGCGAATTTTCGGCGGCGTACTTGAGCAGGAAGGCGACGCCGAAGAACAGCAGCAGCAGGCCGACCCGGACGAAGACGTTGCCGTCGGTGAAATAGGCGACGACGGACTGGCCACCCCGGCGCAGCAGGTCTTCGAAGCGGTCGACCGGATTGACGGGTCGTGAACCGCCGCTCGGGGCGGCCGGCGCTTCGCCGGCCGATGGCGGCGCGGTTTCGGCCTCCGCAATGCCGGCGGTATCCTCGCTGCGCGACGCGGCAACCGGTGCCGGCGTTACCAGTGCGGGCGCCGTATCCGGCTCGGCGAATGGTTCGGCCTCGGCTGCGCGCGCGGCGTTATCCTGCGGTGCGCGCCGAAGTTCGCCGAGTTGCTCGCGCAGGCGATCGATCTGGCGTTGCAGCTCGCGCTCGCGCCGGCCGATGACCCACGGCAGTGTCGCGAGCGCGGCGAGTATGCCGACGAACAGCGCTTCCTCGAGCCGCGTGATCGCGCCGAGCAGCGCGATCGTGACGAACGCGACGATCAGCGGAACGAAATTCATGCCTGTGCTCCGCGGTGCGGGGCGTTCGCCGGGACGGGACGGTCGGTTTTAGGGCACATCAAACGGGGCTCGCGCGGCGGTCGATGGGCTAGAGCATAGTTTAATAGGCCCGGATCACAATGGACGCTCGTAAAAGCAGCATGATTTGGTGCTTTCGGGTGAAATTTACGGACCTTGAACGCGATCAGGTATCGTTAACCTGTCCAATTTATTCGGTTGCGCGACCCGGCCCGCTGCGGTAGGTTTCCGCCATCGACCTTCGGGGACAAGCTTGAACGACGAACTCGACTATCGCGGCCACGCGACGCCGCTGCGCGGCGCCAGCGACGAGCTACTGGTGCGCACCGGCCGCGGCACGGGCTGTGGTGAATACCTGCGCCGCTACTGGCAACCGGTCGCGCTTGCGCGCGAGCTCGACGACGTGCCGCGGCTGATTCGCGTGCTCGGCGAAGACCTGGTGCTGTTTCGCGACCGTTCGGATCGTCTCGGTCTCGTACACCGCCACTGCCCGCACCGGCGCGCGTCGCTCGAGTTCGGCGTCTGCGAGGCGCGCGGCATTCGCTGCTGCTACCACGGCTGGTTGTTCGACGTCGACGGCAGAATTCTCGAAATCCCCGGCCAGCCCGCGGCGCAAGTCGACGTCGTGCGGCGCCAGGCGAAGCTCGGGGCCTACCCGGTGCGCGAGTATCGCGGCCTGGTCTTCGCCTACCTGGGCCCTTTCGACGAGATACCCGAGTTCCCGGTTTACGACACGCTCGAGATTGCCGGTCAGGAACTGGTGCCTTACCGCGCCGACTACCGTTGCAACTGGCTGCAGGTACTCGACGCGATCCTCGACCCGATTCATACCAGTTTCCTGCACTCGCGCGTCAGCCGCGCGCAATTCTCCGACGGACTCGGGGAAATCGGCGAACTGCTGTTCTACGAGCGCGAGATGAGTTACCTCGGCGCCAACGTGCGGCGCGTCGGCGAGCACGTCTGGGTGCGGATCAACGAGCTCGTTTTGCCGAATTACACTCAGGCCGGCGCGGCATTTTCGGCCGACGGCACGCGGCCGATCTACTACGGTCGCACCGCCTTTGCGCGCTGGGTCGTACCGGTCGACGATGAACACAGTACCGCCTTCGCCTGGGCGATCTTCGGCGAGCGCGCCGATCCGCCGGAATACAATACACCCGAGGGACCCGAGCTGATCGAGCAGGGCGAACGCATGGACCGGCCTTACGCCGAGCGCCAGCGCTTCCCGGGCGACGCCGAGGCGGTCGAAGGCATGGGGCCGATTGCCGACCAGAAAATGGAACACCTGGTGTCGAGCGACAAGGGCATCATGCTGTACCGCAAGCGACTGCGTCAGCTGTGCCGCGATCTCGAGGCCGGTACGCGGCCAGGCCGCATCGATGAATTCCGGCCGAACCCGGTACCGACCTGCGGCGGCGATACCGTGCTCGCGATTCCGCCCGATCGCGACGACGATCGCGGTCGGCTGATCGAGGTCGGCGAGCGGGTCATGCAGATCCAGTTCGATGCCGAGCGGTTGGTCGGCGAAGCACGCGATCGCGAGGTGATCGCGGCACTGCAGGCGCTCGAGGCGAAGTACGCGCAATGAGCCTGCGAATCCACGTCAAGAATAACCGCGCCGGACCGCACACTTTTCCGCCGACGCCGGAGAGCGAACCGGTGTTCACGATCACGCGGGAAAAATTTGCCGCCGCGCTGGCGGACTATCCCGATCTCGACGGCAAGCTCGACGCGGTCATCGACTGGGATACCGATCGCTGGGCCGAGTCGATGCGCGATGCCGAAATCCTGCTGACCTGGGATCTGCCGACCGACGATCTCGCCGCGGTCGCACCGCGCCTGCGCTGGATTCACTGCATCGGCGCGGGCGTCGAGCATCTGCACCCGATGAACTGGCTGCCCGACGGCGTGACGCTGACCAACAACAAGGGCGCGCACGCCGACAAGGCTGGTGAATACGCGCTGATGGCGATCCTGATGCTGCACAACAAGATGCCGGCGATTTTGACCAACCAGCGCCGGGCGCGCTGGGAGTCGCTCTACTCGACGCCGATCGCCGGCAAGACCGTCGGTCTGATCGGTGTCGGCAGTATCGGCGGCGGCGCGGCGCGGCAGCTCGGCCGATTGCCGGTGCGGCTCGTCGGCGTCAGCCGCCACGGTCGTCCGCATCCCGACGTGCCCGAAATGGTCGCGATGGATGCGCTCGACGCGCTGTTGCCGCGCATGGACTATCTGTTCGTCTCGCTGCCGGCGACGCCCGAGACGGTTGGCCTGTTCGACCGCGCGCGCCTCGAGTTGCTCAAGCCGGGCGCCGGTGTCGTCAACGTCGGTCGCGGCTCGACCTTCGACTATGCCGCGCTAGTCGAGCTGGTCGAGCAAGGGCATTTGTCCGGTGCGGTAATCGACGTCTTCGACGACGAACCGCTGCCGGGCGACTCGCCGCTGTGGGCGGCGCCGGGAATCGTCGTCACGCCGCACGTTTCGGCCGACGATGGCGATCACTACGTGCCGATCACGCTGCAGCTGTTCTTCGACAACCTGCGCCGCTACATCGCCGGCGAGCCGCTGCGCAATCGCGTCGACCCCGAGCTCGGCTACTAGCATTCGGGCGTATCGATTTCACCGCCGACGGGTTACCATTGCGGCGGGTGCAACGATCGACGACAATTTCCGATGGCACAACCCGAGCGACTGATCGCATGGCTGCGCGAGTTCGACACGCAAATTCCGTTACCGGCGCTGACCGAGCGTCTGCATGACGATTCACTGTCGGCCGACGCGCTGGCGACGTATATCCGATATTCCGACCAGCGCTATTGCCGCAACCTGGTCGCGCATGGCGCTCAGTTTTACGCGCTGGTACTGTGCTGGCGCCCGGGCCAGGCAAGCCCGATTCACGACCACCGCGACGCCGTCTGCGGCGTGCGAGTGGTCAGCGGCACGGCCACCGAAACGCGTTTTCGCGATCTTGGCAACCGCCTGGTCGAAGACACGGTACGGTGCCTGCGAGCGGGCGAGGTCTGCGGCTCCTTCGACGACGATATACATCAGGTGCGCAACGAAAGCGATGAAAACCTGGTCACGCTGCATGTCTACTCGCCGTTCCTCGACAATATCAATCTATACGAAATCGGGCGCGGTCGGGTCAGCGTGTTCTCGGACCCGTTACTGCAGCATCTGCGACCGGGCTGATTGTCGCCCGGCGCGATCATTCGGGCTAAACTTCGACAATCGCGGTAATGAAGGTAATCGAGTAATGGTCGGGACAAAACAGACGATCCGCAGTCTCGCGATCGCGGTCACGATGTTATTACCGTGCGCGCCAGTGCTGGCGATCGACAAGGCCGGGGTCAAGGCGTTGATCGAAGCGGCCTATCCGGGCGCAAGAGTCACCGAGATCGAAAAGGAAACCTACCGCGGCAAGCGCATCTACGAAGTCGATTTCAAGCACGACGGCAAGGCGCTGGAAGCGATCGTCAGCCTCGACGGCGAAATCATCAAGGTCCAGATCGACGACTGAGCCTGCGCGGCACAAAAACGCCCGTCACGAGTCGTACGGGTCGCCGTGTGAAGGATTTCCGATTGCGCCGCTCGAGCGACGTTTGCTAAGCTGGAATTCGGTCCGCTCGACCCTCCATCGATAATTCAGAATTCTGGCGGACACGAAACGGGCTATCGTCAGTACCGCTATCCGGAACGCCAGTCGCGGAGATTTTATTTCGCGAAACTGAAGAATGACTGAGGAACCAAAGATGCGAAACCGGTTGCTGGCCTGTATTGCCGTTTGCCTGCTGGGTATGCAATCGCTGCGTGCCGACAACGGCCTTGCGATCGACTACCGGTTCGCGCTGGGCGCCGAGTCCGGCGAGCTCGACGGTCTGAGTCTCGGCGACGATCCCGACGTCGAGCGACTCGAGGAACGAGATTACGAGATCGAATTCGATCTCGAGTACCAGCTCGACGATCGACTCTATTTATTCTTTACCGGCGCATTGATCGACGAGACCGAGGCGGTCGAACCGCGCGGCGAGGATGACGAGGTTTCCGGCTTCGAACGCAAACGGATCGGCGTCGGGCTGCTGTTTGGCGACGAGATCTCGTCGGAACTGAACCTCGGTCGAATGGAATTCGAAAGCGCCAGCGACTGGTGGATCTGGTGGGACGAGGAACTCGACGGAATTCGCCTCGAAACCGAATATGCATCGCTCGAAGGCCTGCTTGCGTTCGCCAAGGAACAGGCGCGCGAATCGACCGGCGTCGATTTCATCGACCCCGAACTCGACGGCGTCGGCCGGTTGTTCGCGAGCCTGGTCTTGGAATTTGCACCGGCGCATTCGCTCGCCGTCTATTACCTCGACCAGGACGACGATTCGGCGAGCTTTGTCGTCGGCGATTTCGAGGACGCCGCGCGTATCGACGAGGAAGACGCCGATTTGCGCTGGACGGGACTCAGCTACTTCGGCGAGTTCACTTCCGAATCGCTCGGCGACATCGACGTCGAATGGCATTACGCGCGGGTTAGCGGCGACGAAACCGTTTACGAATTCGACGACCCGGACCCGGCAACCGGCCTCGCCGAGGTCGTCGAGCGCGAGC
>JBFFXR010000116.1:0-9595 GCA_041569645.1 Gammaproteobacteria bacterium | reverse complement strand
CGGAATCGCGAGGTCGAGCCGGTGCATCAGCGTCTCGTAGCAAATCGGCCAGCAAATATCGGCGCCGAGCGACAACCCGATGTTGCGGATCTTGTCGGCCATGGTTCCTCCCCCCTGTTTCGGTCGTTTATTCTATCTTACGCGTCGCGCCAGTGTCGGTTGCAGGCACCACATCAGACCGGCGCGGGTCTGGTCGCGCCAGTTGCCCCAGTGATGCGCGTCGCGGCTCTCGGCGTAGCGCGTCGCGACGCCGGCGTGGCGCAGGAACGCGGCCATGCGCCGATTTTCCTCGACCAGACCCTCGTAACGCCCGCAGGCGACGAAAGCCCGGTGCAGCAGTCGCTCATGCTCGCTCAAGCTGTCGATGAACCCCGACACACGGCGGAAAAGCTCGGCGCGGGTCTCGAGCAGCTGCTGGTTGAAGATGAACGAGCCCGATTTCAACACCACGCCGCCGAACAGCCGCGGCGCGCGCGCGGCGATCGACAGCGATGCGACCGCGCCGAGGCTTGCGCCCATCAGTACGCGGCCGCGCGGACTCGCGCTGATCGCGTAGCTCGACTCGAGCGCTGGCAGCATTTCCCGGGTAACGAAATCCACGTGGCGCGGATCGTCGACGTATTCGCGCGAGCGATCGGGCGACTGCGTCAGCGCCGCGACCAGCGGCGGCAGGTCGCCGCGCGCGATCAGGTTGTCGAGGATCGTTTTGAACGCCGCGTGATCGACGTAATCGTAGCCATCGTGGACGATGACGATCGGGTAGACCAGGCTATCGTCATAACCGCCCGGCACGTAGATGCCGATCTCGCGCTTGCCGGCGAACGCCCGGCTCTTGATGCGCATATGCTCGATCGCGCCGGCGGCGACTTCCGTTCCCGGCAGCGACCATTCGGGAACCTCGTAACCCCAGGTTTCGCAGACCGAGTTCGCACCGAAGGGATCGGTCGCGAGCCTGGGGTTCAGCGGATCGTTGATCCATTCGCCGTTGCCGTTGCGCACGACGTCGAACTTGTACTCGAATCGCGCGCGCTGCGGTACCTGCAGGCGCAGCCGCCACCAGTCGCCGCCGGGCTCGCGCCGAAACGGAAAAGCCGGCGTCTCGAGCGCCATGAAATGGCGCAGCCAGACCGCGTCGGCCTTGCCGCGCCAGACGAAGGTCACGGCGTCCGGCTCGACGACCGGGAACGCCGTCGTCGCGTCGTCGGGGCGCAGCGCGTCGGCCGGCAGTGGTCCGCGATTATCGACGAAAAAATCGACGCGCGGCTGCGGGTGCCGTCCCGGCTCGTCGGCCAGGGCTTCGTCGTGGTCGCTCATGCGCAAGTACCGGATTGCATCGTTGAAAACGTTTCTCGCCGGGTCTGGGATTAACACAGCATAGTCGCAGAGACGGGCCAAATCCATGCCTCGGCGCGATTTTCCCGCGGCGTGGCGGCGCGGTTCGCCTCAGCCCTCGTACCAGCTGCCGTCGGGGTTGCGCAGCAGCCACTGAAACGAGTACCAGAAGTAAGCGCCGGATTCGCCGATTGCCGGCGCCGTGCAATTGACCTTGTTGCGCCCCGCACGGCCGATGCCGGCGAGGTCGACGACGAGTTCGGAGTTCTCGCCGTTGCCGCGCGTGACTGGCAGCGCCTTGCCGCCGCCGCCGTAGCAGGCGAGCTGGCGCGGTCGGTAATCGCCGGGTTCAAGCACCAGGCGCAGGCGCTCCACGTCGTCGGGGTTGCGGCGCGCAGGCGTCACGTCGACTTCGCGCACCGGCAACGGTCGGGCGTTAACCGCGGTGGCGAGGCGCCCGAGGTCGTCGTAGCCGCGCGCCAGCGGGAAGCGCGGTACCGCGAGCGGATCGGTCAGGTAGCCGACCGCGCCGGACTGCTGCGCGACTCCGCGCAATCCGAGGGCCCGCACGACCTCCTTGAGCGGCTGCGAATATTCGCCATAGGGATAGGCGAACAGCGTCGTGCGGGTGCCGGTCTCGGTCTCGATACGCGCAGCGGCGGTTTCGATGTCGCGGGTCACGCGCCGCCGCCAGTCGGCTACGGATTCACCGGCGCGGCGGCGTACCAGGTGGTCGTGGGTGTGGCTGTGGTTGCCGATATCGACGCCGCCGCGGGCGAGTTGGCGCAACTCCGCCCAGCTCATCGTCGACGCGTAGCCCCGGTCGACCGCCTCGCTGTTGACGAACACGGTGAACGGCCAGCCACGCTTGCGCAAGCGCGGCCAGGCTTCGGTATAGACCGAGCGGTAGGCATCGTCGAAAGTGAACGAAACCGTGTTGCGCGGCAGCGTTTCACGCGCGGCGACCGCGTCGAGCACGCGCGCGAGCGGCCAGACGGTGAAGCCGTTGCGCTCGAGGTAATCGAGATGGCTTTCGAATACCTCGGGGGTGACCGAGGTCGCGGCCGGGGTGTCGGCGCTGACGTGGTGATAGATCAGCACGACCGCGTGGTCGTCGGCGAGCGCCGCCGACCACCACAGGCTGGCCACCAGAATCGCGGCTCGCAATGTCACGCGCTTTGCTCGTCGACGAAGTCGTGGTACTGGCGCAGCATCGATTTGACTTCCTCGACGTAGGCCTGGCGCCGCTGCGAGTAGAACAACAGCCCGTCGGCGAGCGCCGCGCCGGTGAGCCGCTTGCCCTGCGCGCGCAGGCCGGCGCGGATCTGCCGCAGCCGGGCGTAGGCGTTACCCGAATTGATGTTGCGCAGGTAAGCGTCGATTGCCCGCCCGACCGACGCGAAGCTGCGCACTTCGTGGTTCGCGCCCGCCACGCGGCGCTTCGGCACGACGCCGCAGCCTTCGCGGTAACACCACTGACCGAACAGATTGTTGGCTTCGCGGGCGAAACGCGAGGTGCCCCAGCCCGACTCCTTGGCCGCCTGCACCAGCACCAGCGGTATCGGCACGATATCGACCCTTCGCTTCAGCTCGGCGATCAGCTCGCCCGGTGCGTCGCTCGTCCATTCGAGCCGATAGTCACGCGCGAGGCGCCGCAGCCAGAGTTCGTCGAGTACCGAGATCCGCCCTTGCTCGGCGAACTTTTGCGCGATCGTCAACAGCCGTTCCCGATCGTCGGCGATCGCCCTGTTCTTGGCTTCGACGATCGGTCGCAGGTAGCCGAAAAACGCCGCCTTGCGCGCGTCGACCTGCTCGATGCCGCGCAAATCCGGCAAGCCGTCGTCGCGGGTCGCGAGCAGCACGACCGCCACGCCCAGCGCAAGCCCGACGGCCACGCCGAAACCGATTGTCGCGACGCGCCGTGACCGGCCGGTGAACGCGCCACGCAGCACGGCGCGGACTCGCTGCAGCAGCGAGACTGGCGTAAGTCTGATTGAGTGCTCGGACAATTCCATCGGTAAACCACTGATTTACCAGCCAATGTAAGGTCTTGTCGGGCGCCTGACAAGTCGCCGACAAGAAAATCAGGCAGGCTCAGGAGTCCTCACCGACGACACGCAGGCGCTGCTCGCCCAGACCGTCGATGCCGAGGCGCATCTCGTCGCCGACCTCGAGAAATACCGGCTCCGGTTTGATCCCGAGGCCGACCCCGGGCGGCGTGCCGGTGCTGACGATGTCGCCGGGCTCGAGCGTCATGAACTGGCTGACGTGCGACAGCAGTTCGGCTACCGGGAAAATCATCGTTCGCGTGTTGCCGTCCTGGTAGCGATGGCCGTTGACCTCGAGCCAGATCGAAAGCGCCTGCGGGTCGGGCACTTCGTCGGCGGTCACCAGCCACGGCCCGAGCGGGCAAAAGGTATCGAAAGACTTGCCCTTGACCCACTGGCCGCCACGGTCGAACTGAAAGCCGCGCTCGGAGACATCGTTCAGCACGAGATAGCCGGCAATGCAGCCCAGCGCGTCGGCGACCGCGACGCGCCGCGACCGCGCGCCGACGACGAACGCGAGTTCGACTTCCCAGTCGAGGCGGGTCGCGTCGCGCGGCCGGATCACCGGGTCGGTCGGCCCCGAAATCGCGCTGGTCGCCTTCATGAACACGACCGGCTCTTCGGGAATCGGCAGGCCCGCCTCGCGCGCGTGGTCGGAATAATTCAGGCCGATGCAGACGAGCTTGCCGACGCCCGCCAGTGGCGGGCCGAGGCGAGTCGCCGCGTCGACCGCCGGTAGCGCGCCGGGATCGAGGCCGCTTAGCCGCGCGAGTTCCGCGGCGCTGACGGCCGAGGCGTCGATCTGGTCGATGTGGGCCGACAGATCGCGCAGCTTCCCGCCGCTGTCGATCAGCCCGGGTTTCTCCGCGCCCGGCGCGCCGTGACGAACGAGTTTCATCGCATGCCTCCGCGGTGGCGAATTCAGTTCGGGCCGGCGGCGCCGTCGGCCAACTTGAGCAGCAGTTTTTCGCGGTAGGCGCCCTCGCGCAGCAGCGGGCTGACGTCGTGGCCGCGGACCGCGAGCCGGGTCGCGAGCAGGCACAGGCGGCGCTGGATTCGGCGCTGTTCGGCGTCGTCGTCGATCCCGTCGAGCATCGCCTCGAGAGTATCGACCTCGTTGCGCAGCTCCAGCTCGGGCGGTGCGCAGCCGGCATTCTTCAGGATCCGGTACGCAACCCGTAGCTCGGGTGGAATATGCCTGTCGTCGTCGAGTTCGAGCGGCCGGCCCTGCCCCGCCAGACCGTCGAACTCGCCGGCGCGGATCGCCGCCTGGATGCGTTCCTCGGCGAGGCTGTCGATTAACCACATGCGCGCATTGTGCCCGATTATCCCGCTGGCGTGAACGCCCGGCGTACCGGGCGTTGATGTTCGCGCGGCGGCGGGCTAAGGTAGCGGCCTGATGAGCCAGACGAGTCTCGACAAGCGCGCGGTCATCAAGGGACGCGGCGCGGTCAGTAACGCCGGTGGCCGTTTCGAATCGCGCCGCCACGAAGCCTTCGACGACGGCTGGGACGGGCCACCCGATGATGCACGACCGCCGACCGAAGTCCAGGTCGACCGCAGCCGCAGCGTGCTGACTTTCAACCAGTCGCCGGATATCCCGTTCGACCGATCGATTAACCCGTACCGGGGCTGCGAGCACGGCTGTATTTACTGCTTCGCGCGGCCGACCCATGCCTACCTCGGCCTGTCACCGGGGCTCGATTTCGAAACCCGGCTATTCAGCAAGCCCGACGCGGCCGAACGCCTCGAGGAAGCCTTGCGCAAGCCGGGCTACGATTGCCAGCCGATCGCGCTCGGCGTCAATACCGACGCTTACCAGCCGCTCGAGCGCAAGCTCGAAATCACGCGCTCGCTGCTCGAGGTCATGCGCCGCTACCACCATCCCGTCTCGATCATCACCAAGTCGGCACTCGTCGAGCGCGATCTCGATATCCTCCGCGACCTCGCCGCCGAACGTCTGGTTTCGGTGTATCTCAGTATCACGACGCTCGACGCCGAACTCGCCCGCAGGCTGGAGCCGCGCGCCGCGGCACCGCATCGTCGCCTGCAGACGATTGGCACGCTCGCCGCAGCCGACGTGCCGGTGTCGGTGTTGGTCGCACCGGTGATTCCGGTGCTGACCGATCCGGAGCTCGAATCGATACTCGCCGCGGTCAAGGACGCCGGCGCGCGCTCGGCCGGCTACATCCTGCTGCGCCTGCCGCTCGAGGTCAGCGAGCTGTTCCAGCAATGGCTCGAGACCCACTACCCGCTCAAGGCCGAGCACGTCATGACGCGCGTGCGCGACACCCGCGGCGGCAAGGACTATGACAGCCGATTCGGCGTGCGACTGAAGGGCACTGGCGCATTCGCCGACGCGATCGCGCAGCGTTTCGCGCTAGCGTGCAAGCGGCTCGGGCTCGACCCGCGCGAAGACTCGCTGGACTGTTCGCGATTTTGCGTGCCCGCGCAAAGCGGTGACCAGCTCGGCCTGTTCTGAACGGACGACGCAATTCGCGGCTTGCAGCGATTTGCAGGTCATTGCGAAGAGGCGCAGCCGACGAAGCAACCTGCCGACGTTTGCTCAATCCCGGGAGATTGCTTCGCTTCGCTCGCAACGACGGCAAGGGTCAGGAGATCCCTTCGCTTCGCTCGGGACGCCTGCGGCGGATTGCTTCGCTTCGCACGCAATGACGGCGTAGAATGTGGGACTCGGGATCGGCGGTTTTTTCCGCCGCCAATCGACCCTGACGAAAACCTGCCGCTATGACTGACCTTAGCAACAAGACCGCGCTCGTCACCGGCTCGACTTCGGGCATCGGCCTGGGCATCGCCCGCGGCCTCGCCTCGGCCGGCGCCAATATTGTGTTGAACGGCCTCGGCGACGCCGACGAGATCGAGCGCTTGCGCGCCGAAATCGACGCCGACTGCGCCGGCAGCGTGATCTATCACGGCGCCGACATGACCCGGCCCGACGAAATCGAGGCGATGGTGCGCGAGGCGAAAAGTCGCTTCGGCGCGATCGACGTGCTGGTCAACAACGCCGGTATCCAGCTGGTCTCGCCGATCGACGAGTTCCCGCCCGAGCGCTGGGATGCGATCATCGCGATCAACCTGAACTCGGCTTTCCACACGACGCGCGTGGCGCTGCCGGCGATGAAGGCCGCCGGCTGGGGTCGGGTCATCAATATCGCGTCGGCCCACGGCCTGGTCGCATCGCCGTACAAGTCGGCCTACGTCAGCGCCAAGCACGGCATCGTCGGCATGACCAAAACCGTCGCGCTCGAAGTTGCCGAAGCCAACATCACCTGCAACGCGATCTGCCCCGGCTACGTGCTGACGCCGCTGGTCGAAAAACAGATTCCCGATACCGCCAGGGCACGCGGCCTGAGCGAGGAAGAGGTCAAGCGCGACGTGCTGCTCGCGGCGCAGTGGACCAAGAAATTCGTCACCGTCGAGCAGCTCGCCGGCGTCGTGCTGTTCCTGTGTTCCGACGCCGCGGAAAACATCACCGGCGTCGCGCTGCCGGTCGACGGCGGCTGGACCGCGGCCTGATCCAGCCACGCCAGAGCTCGTCATGACCAAGTCGAACGATCCCCTGCTGCAGCCGTTTACGCTCAGGCAGCTGACGTTGCGCAACCGCATCATGTCGACCAGCCACGCCTGCGGGCTCGAGGACCACGACGCGATGCCGGGCGAGGTTTACCAGCGTTACCACGAGGAAAAGGCGAAGGGCGGACTCGCGTTGACGATGTTCGGCGGCTCGGCCTACGTCGCGCCGGATTCGACCTGGGCCACCGGCCAGCTGAATATGTCGACCGACAAGGTGCTGCCCTACCTCGAGTCGTTTGCCGAACGCATCCACGCGCACGGCGCCGCGCTGATGATCCAGCTGACCCACCTCGGTCGGCGCGCCGAGACCAATTCGCAGAACTGGCTGCCGGCGATCGGCCCGTCGCCGCTGCGCGAGACGCTGCATCGCGCGTGGCCGCGCGAGATGGATCGCAGCGACATCGAGCGTGTCGTCAGGGCGTTCGGCGACGCCGCCGCGCGCGCACAAATGGGCGGGCTCGACGGCATGGAAACGATGGTCGGCGGGCACCTGATCGGGCAGTTCCTGTCGCCGCTCACCAACCGCCGGCGCGACGAGTTCGGCGGTTCGCTCGCAAACCGCTGTCGCTTCGGGCTCATGGTGCACGAGGAAATCCGCCGCCGGGTCGGCGACGACTTCATCGTCGGCATGCGTTTCCCGGTCGACGAGGCGGTCGACGGCGGCATGGATTTCGACGCCTGCCTCGAAGCGGCGAAAATCTTCGAGCAATCCGGGCTGATCGATTTCTTCAATGCCAACTACGGCCGCCTCGACATCATGATGCGGATGATTACCGACTGCATGCCGAATATGGCATCGCCGATCGCGCCGTGGCTCGAGATCGCCGGGCGCTTTCGCAATGCGGTCGATTTGCCGGTGTTTCACGCCGCGCGGATCACCGATCTCGCCACCGCGCGCCACGCGATTCGCGACGGCCTGCTCGATATGGTCGCGATGACGCGCGCGCACATCGCCGATCCGCAAATCGTCAACAAGCTCGCGCGCGGCGACGAGAACTGGATTCGCCCCTGCGTCGGCGCGACCCACTGCATGGGCGCCAATCGCCCGACCTGCGTTCACAACCCGGCGAGCGGCCGCGAAACCCGCTGGGCGCAGGTCATCGAGCGGTCACCCGAACCGGGCAAGACCGCGATCGTCGTCGGCGCCGGTCCGGCCGGGCTAGAGGCCGCGCGTATCCTCGCCGAGCGCGGCCACCGGGTCAGCGTCTTCGAGGCCACTGATCGGCCCGGCGGGCAGTTGCGACTCGCCGCCGCGGCGAGCTGGCGCAAGGACATCGTCGGTATCGTCGACTGGCGGATCGCCGAACTCGAGCGGCTCGGCGTCGAGGTGCAATACAACCGTTACGTCGAGGCCGGCGACGTGCTCGCGGCCGCGCCCGAGCTCGTCATCGTCGCGACCGGCGGGCTGCCCGATCTCGAAGCCCTGCCCGGCAACGAGCTAGCCACTTCGGTCTGGGACCTGTTGTCAGGCTCGGCGCCGATTCGCGACGACGTCGTGATCTACGACGGCAGCGGCCGCCACCCGGCGCCAACCGCGGCGGAACTCTGCGCCGACGCCGGTAGCCGCGTGCGCTTCGTCACAATCGACGAGCAACCGGTCGCCGAACTCGATTACGGCGAGCAGGTGACCTGGCGGCGCGAATTCGCGCGGCGCGGAATAGCGCCGGTATTCGAGCACCATTTGCGGGAACTGCGGCGCAAGGATTCGCGGCTCGAAGCGGTGTTCGTCAGCGACCTGACCGGTGCCGAACTGCGGCTCGACGCCGAACAGGTCGTCGTCGAGCGCGGTACGTTACCGGCCGACGAGATCTTCCTTGAATTGCGCGCGCATTCGGTCAACGATGGCGTCACCGATCTCGACGCCCTCGTCGAGGGACGCGCGCAGTCGACCGGCGACGGTTTCGCGCTGCACCGCATCGGCGACGCGGCGGCTAGCCGCAACGTCGCCGCCGCGATGTACGATGCGCTGCGGCTTTGCTCGATGATCTAGGTCGACGAGCCAGCGATTCGGGGAGGCGGGAAATCGATATCGGGGTCGGACCTCGGTGTGGATATCGGATATCGGGGTCGGACCTCGGCAAGTCATTGAAAAACAAGCTTAAATCGCTCGAAATAGGCGAAATTTTGAGCTTAGCCGCGGGTTTTTGACGTCAAAATGGGGCCTTTAAACTATTTTCGCGAACCGCAAGCGGAGTGAATTTGCTTAGAACGCGGTTTTTGGCCGGAGAAAGTAGGGTTTAAGCGCTTGGAACGGCATTTTTTTCGCAACTTTGCGCTTTGAATCAGTGGGTTATCGTGGTCCGACCCCGGAAACTCCGCATCGGCGACGCGGCGGCCAGCCGCAACGTCGCCGCCGCGATGTACGATGCGCTGCGGCATTGCTCGGTGATCTAGGTCGACGAGCCAGCGATTCGGGGAGGTGGGAAAAAAATGGTGGGCCGTGTGCGACTCGAACGCACGACCACCTGATTAAAAGTTCGGATTGCAATTTCCAACTTTTTGATTTTATTAACTTTTTGGCGGTGACGCCCGTTGCAGATATCACTACCAGGCACGACAAAGCATGACTGATCCCGGCAATAATCCGGCAACGTTGCGATTAGCCGAACAGGTGCTCTAGG
>JBFFXR010000115.1:0-9617 GCA_041569645.1 Gammaproteobacteria bacterium | reverse complement strand
CTTCGACGAAAAACTCAATATCATGCGCGACATCATCGCCGGCGTCGCCGCCGCGCACGCGCAGGATATCGTCCATTGCGACCTGAAACCGGCCAACATCCTGATCAGCGAACAGGGCGACGCCAAGGTCGCGGATTTCGGCCTGGCCTGGCTGAACGACCCCGCGCGCAGTTCCGGCGACTCGCTCTACGGCACGCCGCAGTACATGGCGCCCGAGTACCTCGAAACGCACCGCCACCAGAAGGTGTCCGACGTCTTTTCGCTGGGGCTGATCTGCTACGAACTGTTGACCGGCGAGACCCCGTTCAAGGGCAAGCAGGTCTACGAGGTGCTCAACGCGATTGCGACTCGGGAGGTGGTGCCGGCGTCACGTCTCAGCGACGAAGTCGACGAGCGCCTCGACGCGCTGATCATGAAGTCGGTAGCCAAGAATCCGGCCGAGCGCTATGCCGACGCCAGCGAGATGCTGCGGGCATTCAACGATTACCTCGCGCTCGATCCGACCGCACCGCGGCGGGGCCACGGCGACGCGACCGCTCGTTTTTTGCTACGGCGCATGCGCCACAAGAAAGATTTTCCCGCGTTTTCGCACACGATCAGCGTACTCAACCAGGCTTCGTCGAGCGAGACCGAAAGCCTGACCACGGTCGCCAACGCGATTCTCAAGGATTACTCGCTGACCAACAAGGTGCTGCGCCTGGTCAACTCGGCCTACTACAACCGTGGCGGCGGCAAGGTCAGCACGATATCGCGCGCGCTCGTCATGCTCGGTATCGATACCGTGCGCAGCATCGCCGCCGGTCTGATGCTGTTCGAGCACCTGCAGAACAAGCTGCAGGCGCACCAGCTGAAGGAACAATCGGTGCAGGCCCTGTTCAGCGGCCTGCTGGCTAATTCGCTGGCGCGCTCGCTGTCGATCGCCGATCACGAGGAAGCCTTTTTGTGCGCGCTGCTGCAGCAGCTCGGCAAGATGCTGGTACGCTTCTACTTGCACGAGGAAGCGCGCGCGATCGACAAGCTGGTGGCCGGGAAAAAATGCAGCGAGGCCGCCGCGGCAACCGAGATTCTCGGCACCAGCTACGCCCGCCTGGGCTATTCGGTCGCGCGCGAGTGGGGTTTTCCGAAATCGATCACCGACTGCATGTTGCCGCTCGACTTCGACCATTTGCCGGAATCGCCGACGGCCGACGACAAGCTCAAGCTCGTCGCGCAATTTTCGAGCGCGCTCGGCACCTGCCTGACGCTGCCGCTGCAGCAACAGGCGCCGGCAATCAATCGCCTGACCGAGCAATTCGGCCAGGTCCTCGGCCTCGACGGCGATAAGGTTTCGGGACTGCTCGAAAATTGCCACAAGGAATTGACCCGCTTCGCGCGCCTGATTCAGTTCGACCTCGAAAAGAGTATCTACTACCGGCAGATTTCGAGTAGCGGCAACCTCGAACCCGAACCGCCCGAGATCGCGCCGACACTGGAGATCGGCGTCGACGACAGCGTCGAAATTCTCGTCGACCAGCCCGCGGCCACCGACCGGACGGTGGAAAACGCCCTGACCGACGGTATCCAGGACATCACCGCCACGCTGGCCGGCGACTACGGCATCAACCAGGTCATGCAGATGGTGCTCGAGACCATCTACCGGGCCTTCGACGGCGTGCGCGTCGTGCTTTGCCTGAGGGACAAAAAAAGCGGCGAGATCCGCGCGCGCCTCGGCTACGGCGACGACGTGCAGCGGTTGATCGAGCGTTTTTCGATCTCGCAAAAACGCAAAGTCGACGTTTTCAGCGCCGCGCTCGTCAACAACGTCGACATCCGCATCGAGAATTCGGCGGACGCGAAGATCCGCGACAAGATCCCCGACTGGTACCACGAGCTGGTCGGTACCCGCTGCTTCACGATCTTTCCGGTCATCGTTCGCGAAACGCCGCTCGCGCTGATATACATCGACAGCGCCCGGGCGCAGCCGGTGCACATCAGCGACGAGCAGCTCGCCCTGCTCAAGACGCTGCGCAATCAGCTGGTGGTCGCGATCAGGCATTCCGGCTGAGCGCCGCAACCCGACTTGAAAGCGGATATCCGGCCCCCAACTGGGTTACTATTGGCCGACATGTCCGCAGCGCGAGCAGCCGATGCCGAGAGTAAAAATCTACAGTACCGCGAATTGCGCCATCTGCACCCGGGCGAAAACCATGCTCGGCAAGTGGGCGATTCCGTTCGACGAGATTCGCATCGACGCCGACGCCGCGGCGATGCGCGAGTTCGCCGAAGCCACGCGGGGCGCGCGCACGGTGCCGCAAATTTTCATCGACGGCCGCCTCGTCGGCGGCTTTTCCGAGCTCACCGAATTGCACATGGATGGCGAGCTTGACGAGCTGATGCAATCGGAATAGGTTGAGCGCATGGCGAAATCCGACAAGCCGACGTTTCGCATCCAGTTCCACAACAGCAACCGGATCTACGAACTATACGCGCACGAAGTGGGCCAGGCGCACATGGCCGGCTTCATCGAGATTGGCGAGATCATTTTCGGCGAGCACTCGAAACTGCTGATCGATCCGGCGGAAGAGAAACTCAAGAGCGAGTTCGGCAACGTCAAGCATACCTACGTCCCGCTGCACGCGGTCATCCGCATCGACGAAGTCGAGCGTTGCGGCAAGAACCGCATTCTCGACAGCGACGGCGCGATCGTGACCAGCTTCCCGGGTTCGGCGGCCGCTCCGCAGAAAACCTGAAACGCCTGCCACCGGCAGCGATGCGAATCACCGTCGTCATTCCGAGCTACAATCGCCGCACCACCCTGGGTCGCGCGCTGCGATCCGTTTGCGAGCAGTCCGAGCCGATCGAGCAGATCGTCGTCGTCGACGACGGCTCGACCGACGCCAGCGCAGCCATGGTCGCGCGCGATTACCCGGGCGTCGAATTGATTCGCCAGCGCAATCGCGGCGTCAGCGCGGCGCGCAACCGCGGCATCGAAGCCGCCCGCGGCGACTGGATCGCGCTGCTCGATTCGGACGACGCCTGGTTGCCGCACAAGATCGCCCGCGTGCGCGCGGCCGCCGCGCGGCATCCGGGCTTTGCGCTCTACCATTCCGACGAAATCTGGATTCGAGACGGCCGTCGGGTCAACCCGAAACGCAAGCACCGCAAGCACGGCGGCTGGATATTCCGCCATTGCCTGCCGCTGTGCGCGATCTCGCCGTCCGCCGCCGTGATCCGGCGCGCGCGGCTCGTCGAACTCGGCGGTTTCGACGAATCGCTGCCCGCCTGCGAGGACTACGACCTGTGGCTGCGCCTGTGCAGCCGCTACCCGGTGCATTACATCGACGAGCCGCTGATTACCAAGTACGGTGGCCACGACGACCAGCTATCCGCGTGTTACCCGGCGATGGACAGATTTCGCGTGCGCGCGCTCGCGCGTCTGCTCGATGAATCGACGCTGGCCGCCGGCGACGCGCGCGCCGCGCGCGATACCCTGCTGCGCAAACTCGAGATACTGCTCGCCGGCGCCGGCAAGCACGGTAACCAGGATATCATCGCCGAGTTCGAACCCTTGCGCGCGCGCTTTTGCGGCGCGGCGCCGACGTGAGCGGCCGTCTGATCTGGGTTTGCGCGATGGCGTGCGAAGCGCGGCCGATCATCGATCGTTACCGGCTGAAAAAATCGCGCCGCGACCACGCCTTCGATCTTTACCTCAACACACGCATGGCCTGCGTCGTCAGCGGTATCGGCCGGCTCGCCGGGGCCGCGGCAACGGCCTGGTGCGCGGCACGTTTCGAAGCCGATCCGGCGCTCGCGTGGGTCAATCTCGGGATCGCCGGGGCCGCCGAATTCGAAGTTGGCAGCCTGGTGCAGGTCGCGCAAATCGTCGATGTCGACAGCGACCAGCGCTACTACCCGGCGCCGACCGCGAAACCGTCGCTGCCGACCACTGCCTGCCTCAGCCTCGCCCGCCCCGGCGACGACTATCCGCCGGGTTTCGTGCTCGACATGGAAGCCAGCGGCTTTGCCGCCAGCGCGCTGCGCTTTTCCCCCGCCGAACTGATCGGCTGCCTCAAGATCGTCAGCGACAATCCGCGCGTGCAAACCGGGCGCGATCCTCGCGCGGTCAGCGCGCTGATCGAGCGCCGGATCGACGCGATCGACGCCGAGGCCAGGCGTCTGCTGGCGCTCGCCGACGAACTCGCCGGGCGCGAAATCGACCCCGCCGACTGGCACGCGCTGCTGGCCGCGGCATCGTTCAGCGAAACCGAGCAAAATCGCCTGCGCACGCTCGCCCGCTACCTGTTCAACCGCGACTTCGATCGCGACGCGCTGCTTGCTCGCATGGCGGCGGAACCGACACGGCGCGCCAAGCTCGACTCGCTGGCGCGACTGTGCGACGACGATAGCGCGGGGCTCTGAGCTGGCCAGCTGCGTCTACATCGAGTCCGGCGTTCGTGATCACCCCCGAACGCGGGCGCTGCTGGGGCGACTCGATGGCCTCGCACAGATCGAGATCGAGCGCTACGGCGAGGTCTTCAATCCGCGGGCGCAGAATTTCCGCCTGCAAAAAAGCGAGCCGGCGCTGATCATCGCGGCCAAATCGGGCAATCGCGTACTCGCCGCGCCGGCGGGCTATGGGCTGGACGGCGACCGTCATTACTATTTCTCGCACATGCTCAATTGCGTCTACGATTGCCGCTACTGCTTCCTGCAGGGCATGTATCGTTCGGCGCACCAGGTCCTGTTCGTCAACTTCGAGGATTTCGCCGCCGATATCGAGGCGGTCGCGCAGGCAAACTCGCCCGACCCGGTCTGGTTCTACTCGGGCTACGACTGCGACAGCCTCGCCTTCGATCCGATGACCCGGTTTAGCGAATTTTTCGTGCCGCTGATCGAGCGCCTCGACAACGCCTGGATGGAGCTGCGCACCAAGAGCACGCAGGTGCGCGCGCTGCTGGCGCGAAACCCGGTCGCGCGCGTCGTCGTCGCCTTCAGTTTCAGCGACGCGGTCAGCCACGCCCGCCTCGAGCACGGCGTCCCGCCGATCGCCCGGCGCGTCGACGCAATGGCGCGGCTGCAGGACGCCGGCTGGCCGCTCGGCCTGCGTTTCGATCCGGTGGTTTACCACCGCGGATACCGGCCGGCTTTCGTCGCGCTGCTCGATGAAATCTTCGCCCGCATCGATCCCGCGCGCCTGCACTCGGTCAGCCTCGGCCCGTTCCGGCTGACGCGCGCACACCTTCGTCGCGTCGTGAAGCTTTATCCCGACGAACCGTTGTTCGCGCAGGAACTCGCCGAGCGGAATGGTATCATCAGCTATCTGCCCGAACGCGAGCGCGAGATGATCGATTTTTGCGAATCCCGGCTGCTCGAGCGCGTACCGGCCGATCGCTACCAACCGTGCAGCTGGCATGACTGAACGCCGTACCGCGCTGGTTACCGGCGCCAGTTCCGGCATCGGCCTGGCCTGCGCCGAACGCCTGCTGGCCGACGGCTACCACGTGGTCGGTGCGAGCCGCCGCGGCGACGTGCCGCGGCTCGCCGGCGGCGCCTTTACCCCGCTCGCGCTCGACCTCGCCGAGCTCGACGCGATCGAGCCGGCGCTGCGGGCGACCCTCGAAGACCAGCCGGTCGACTGCCTGGTGCACGCCGCCGGCGCCGGCCTGTTCGGCTCGATCGAACAATTTTCGGTCGCGCAAATCGACGCGTCGCTGCGGCTCAACCTGGGCAGCGCACTGGTTCTCGGTCGAATCCTGGTGCCGCCGATGCGCCGCGCCGGGCGCGGCCAGCTGATCTTCATCGGCTCTGAAGCCGCGCTAGAGGCCGGTCGCAAGGGCGCGCTTTACAGCGCCGCCAAGCATGGCCTGCGCGGATTTTGTCGCGCGCTGCGCGAGGATTGCGCCACCGCCGGCATCCGCGTGAGCCTGATCAATCCCGGCATGGTGCGCAGCGCGTTCTTCGATGCGCTCGATTTCGCCCCGGGGACGGCCGCCGAAAACGCGATCGAGGTCGGCGACGTCGCCGCGCTGGTCGCGCAGATTCTCGCCAGCAGCGAAGCCATTGTGATCGACGAAATTACCCTGTCGCCGAGGATCAAATCGATGGATTTCAAGACGAAGCGCAAGCGTTAGTGCGGCGACAGGCCGCGCTCGGGATCCGCGACTAGCTCGCGATCTCCTTGCCGGCATCGTCGTGCGTGAGCAAAGTCGCGATTTCGACCGGCTTGCCGACGGTATAGCCCTGGATGTAATCGACGTTGGCTTCGCGCAGCTTGTCGAACATCGTATCCGATTCGACGAATTCGGCGATTACCTTCATATCGAGGCAATGCCCGACTTCGGTCATCGAGCGCACGAACACGTAGCTCTTGTCGTCGTCGGTGATGTCGCGCACGAACTCGCCGTCGATCTTGAGAAAGTCGACCGGGAACTGCTTGAGGTAGCTGAATGACGACAGGCCGGTACCGAAATCATCGAGCGAAAACTTGGCCCCCAGCGCCTTGATCGAGTTGATGAACTCGACCGACCGCTCTACGTTGTCGACCGCCGCGGTCTCGGTAATCTCGAAGCACAGCCAGCTGAGGTCGAGCTCGCACTCGCTCAGGCTGTCGTGCAGGAACTTGTGGAAAGTCTGCGAGCCGATGCTGCGCCCCGACAGATTGATCGAGAACATCGCCGGCTCGAGCTGGTGCTGATGCGCCTTGAGCCAGGCGATGACGTTGCTGACGACCCAGCTGTCGATACGCTCGATCAGGTTGTAGCGTTCGGCCGGCGGCAGAAAATCTTTCGGCGGATAGATCTGGCCGTCAGGATTGCGATAGCGGATCAGGACCTCGTAGTGTTCGCGCCGGTCGTCCTCGTCGATCGACACGATCGGCTGCACGTAGAGCCGAAATCGCTCCTCGGCGAAGCCTTCCATGATACCGGCCACCCATTCCATCGAAACCTGTTGCGCCTTGATCTTTTCGTCGTTCTCGTCGATGAAATGATACTGGTTACCACCGTTCTGCTTGGCCAGGAAACAGGCGGTGGTCACCTTCGAATAGAAATCCGGGTAATCGTCCGACATCCGGCCGAAAGCCATCACGCCGATGCTCGCGGTTACGGTGTAGACCTGGTCGTTCCAGTCGAGCCCGGCGTGCTGGATATCGATGATGATCTTCTGGATCGCCTGCAGCGCGCGCTCCATTTCGAAAAACGGCATGATGATGCCGAACTCGTCGCCGGACAGGCGCGCACTGAAATCCGACTTGCGCACGTGGCGGCGGATGATTCCGGCAGTTTGCTTCAGCAACTGATCGCCGGCGACGTTGCCGCAGGTCTCGTTGATAATGCGAAACTGGTCCAGATCGAGATAGGCGAGCACGTGCTGGGGTTCCGCATTGTTGTTTTCGGTTACGAGATTCTCGAACTTCTGCTCGAAGGCGCCGCGGTTGAGAAACCCGGTCAGCTGGTCGTGGCTGCCTTCGTAGGAAAGCTTGCGGCGCAGCTTGCGGTCCTCGGAAACGTCCTTCAGGATGATGACGAAGCCGACGTCTTCGGCTTCCATGTCGATCATCGGCGAGGCCGAGAACTCGAGTTCGACGATGTTGCGCTCGGGATCGTAGAAAAACATCGAGCTGATCGACAACCTGCCATCGAGCAGCTGGCGCAAGTCGACGATGCGCGTCGTCTCGCGATTGGCGTAGAGGATCAGTACTTCGTGAATCGACATGTCGATAAGGTCTGCCTCGCGGCCACCGAACAGTTTCTCGGCGCTGGGATTGACCAGCTTGATGCGGTCCTTCGAGTCGATGACGATGACCGGATTGGTGATCGAGTCGAGCGTTGTCGAGATGAAGTCTTTCTCCGAACGCAACTTCTCCTCGATCTGGCGGCGCGATATGGTCTCGGTCTCGAGGCCCTCGACCATCTCGTTGTAGGCGACGACGAGATCGCGCAGTTCGTTCGGCAGTTTGTCCTCGCTGATCGACGCGTATTTGCCGGTCAACAGCGCGCCGACCGAATTCCGCAACTTGTTCATCGGTTGCAGCGCGCGATTCAGCATCAGAATGACCAGCAGCAGCGCGCTGAAGGTCGCGATTGTGGTGATGATCAAGAAGTTACTCTCGGTATTCTCGAGGCTTGCGAGAATGGGCCGTTGATCGAAGGCGGCGGTGATGCGGACGCCGACTAGGGAATCGTCGTCGTACAGGGTGTAAGTCGGATACAGGTGAGTACCGCTTTGCGGGTCGATCCAGTTCTCCGACAGGTAAAGCCGTTTGCCCTGTCGATCGGTGATTTGCAACGGTATGTCGACGCTGCGCTCGACTCGCCTGAGACCGTCGACAGCGTAGGCGAGAATCTGCAGGTAATGCCCCGGCTCCGCGTTGCCGACCGGCGTCACGACCTCGGTGAAAAGCCCGCCGCTGCGGCCGCACAGCGTACGCCTCGGATCGATCAGCCGCAACGCGTCGCCGCCGCCCTGCGGCGCCGGCGCGCAGCCCCAGTAGTTGCGGATGCCGTCGTCCGACGCGTGCGCGACGATTTCACCCGAGAGATCGCGCACTGCGATCGATTTGAGACGCAGCTCGTCGGCCGCGTTGGGATAAAGCGCGAAACTGCGGCTCAGCCAGCTCTCGAGTCGCGGGCCGTCACCCGCGGCCAGCGCCTGCTGGAACTCCGGCGCGCCGCGCAGCCAGAAAGCAAACTGATCGATCTCGGCGAAGAGATCCTCGACCGCGGCCCGGGTCTCGATCTCGAGCAGCGACTCGAGCGACTGGCGTTGATGTTCGAGCGCCTGGCCGCGATAGACCTGGGTACTGTAGATCGCGAGGCCGTAAGCCAGCGCGCCGAGCCACAGCAGCGCCGCGCTGATGATGAACTTGAAGCTGTAAAGGCGCGCCAACACCGGTCAGGTGACCTTGGCGGGACTTTCCTTATCCTCGGACTCGATTCTGTCGACAAGCGGCGGCGGATCCGGACGCAACCGGCACCGCGGTGCGCGGCCGCGGCCGGCTTCGTCGACCGGCTGCCGCCGCGAATCGTGCGCGAGCATCGGCCCGGAGACCTCGGTGGTCGTGTCTGCTCCGGGCCCCGCCAGCGAAGCCCGGAAAACGCTCGTTATTGTCATCGCAAGACGCCAGTTTCACCGGGTGTCTCGTCGTCTTGCTCGAAGCGCAAAACCGGCACCGCCGCCGCAATGGGTGAACGATAGCCGGTCTACTGACAAGCGATCCCGGTACCTCCCAATCCGCAGTAACCTGCCGGATTCTTTTCCAGGTATTGCTGGTGATAATCCTCCGCGTAGTAGAAGGGCCCAGCCGCCTGGATCTCGGTTGTAATCTGAGTATAGCCGGCCGCGCGAAGTTTTTGCTGGTAATCGTCAAGACTTTGACGCGCGGCCTCGGCCTGGTCCTCGGAGTAGTAATAGATACCGGAACGATACTGCGTACCCATGTCGTTGCCCTGGCGCATGCCCTGCGTCGGATCGTGCGATTCCCAGAAGGTCCGAAGCAGCGTTGCGAACTCGGTTTGGGTCGGGTCGAAAACCACGAGCACGACCTCGTTGTGACCGGTCATGCCGGTGCAGACTTCCTGGTAGGTGGGATTCGGCGTATGCCCGGCGGCATAACCGACCGCGGTCGTGTAGACGCCGGG
>JBFFXR010000114.1:0-9717 GCA_041569645.1 Gammaproteobacteria bacterium | reverse complement strand
TGGTACGACCCGGGCAAGGAGCGCCAGGCCGCGACCACGCTGCTGTCGCAAAACGCCGACGTGATCACCCACCATACCGACTCGACCGCGGTCGTGCAGGCCGCCGAAGAAGCCGGCAAGTACGCCTTCGGCTACCACTCGGACATGACTCGCTACGGGCCGAAAGCGCACCTGACCGCGACCACCCACCACTGGGGCGACTACTACGTCAAGACGGTCAAGGAAGCGCTCGCCGGCAACTGGAAGCCGACCAGCGTCTGGGGCGGATACAAGGAAGGCATGATCAGGCTCGCGCCGCTCAACGACGCGATCCCGAAGGAATTGCAAGGTCGTATCCGCAGCATGGAAAAACAGCTGACCGACGGCAGCTTGCACCCCTTCGACGGACCGGTCGTCGACCAGGCCGGCAAGACCGTGGTACCCGCCGGGGAGCGAATGACCGACGACCAGCTCAACGCGATGAATTACTACGTCGAAGGCGTGGTCAGCAAGATTCCGAACTGATTGACTCGCGAGCCGGGCAGGGCGTCCTGCCCGGCCGGGGAGCCGACTGATGGAAGCCTACCTGCTCGACTGGGTCAACCTGCTGCTGCGCTGGCTGCATTTCATCGCCGGCGTCGCGTGGATCGGGGCGTCCTTCTACTTCGTCATGCTCGACAGCTCGCTGCAAAAGCCGAAGCGCGCGCAGGACGCCGAGCGCGGCGTCGCCGGCGAGCTCTGGGCGGTGCACGGCGGCGGGCTCTACAATAGCCAGAAATACCTGGTTGGGCCGGTCGGCGAACCGCTGGCGGAAAAGCTGCACTGGTCGAAGTGGGAAGCCTACACGACCTGGCTGTCGGGCATGGGCCTGCTCGCGCTGATCTACTGGTTGGGCGCGAGTACCTACCTGATCGACGCGCAGGTCATGGAGCTGTCGGTCGCGGCCGGCATCGCGGTCAGCATCGCGGTACTCGCCGGCGGCTGGATCGTCTACGACGCGCTGTGCCGGCTGTTGCGCGGCCGCGACGGCGTGCTCGCGGCGATCATCTTCGTACTGGTCGCGTTTTCCGCCTGGGCCTTGTACCAGGTGTTCGGCGCGCGCGCGGCCTACCTGCACGTCGGCGCGATGATGGGCACGATCATGGTCGCCAACGTGTTCTTCCATATCATTCCCGGGCAAAAGCGGATGGTCGCGCAAATGCGCGCCGGCGAACCGCCGGATGCCGAGCCCGGCATAATCGGCAAGCAGCGCTCGGTACACAATACCTATTTCACGCTACCGGTGCTGTTCGTCATGATCAGCAACCATTACCCGATGACCTACAGCCACCCGCAGGGCTGGCTGGTGCTGATCCTGATCATGCTCGCCGGTGTCCTGATCCGGCAATATTTCGTGCTCCGCCACTTGGACCACGCGCCGCTGGCGCTGCCGGCGGTAGCCGTGGTTCTGCTGCTCGGCGTAGTCTGGTACCTGCGACCGGCCGCGATCGAGTCAGGCGCCGCGCGCATCGGCGACGACCAGATCGAGCTGATCATGCAGGCACGTTGCATTTCCTGCCACGCCGCCGAACCGAGCCAGCCCGGCTTCGCCGAGGCGCCGCTCGGTATCGCGCTCGAGACGCCGGCGCAATGGCGCCAGTACGCCGAACGGATTGCGGTGTCGGTGCAGACGCGCTACATGCCGATCGGCAACCTGACCGGCATGACCGACGAAGAACGCGCGGCGATCGCGACCTGGCACGCGCAGCTGCGGGCGGAGTGAGGCCGTGACCGTGGTGCCCGCGCCGCTCGACAACGCGTCCTGCGATACCGCAGTGCGCGCCGATTTTCTGCACTTCAGCGGCGATCCCGACGAATCCGGCGACAGCGTCGAATACGTCGAAGACGGTTTGCTCGTGCTCAAGCAGGGGCGCGTGCAAATGCTCGTCGCCGCGCGCGAGTGGATCGATTTTTTACCCGATGGCTCGGCGCTCTACGATTATCGTGGGCGGCTGGTCGTGCCCGGCTTCATCGACACGCACACGCATTACCCGCAGACCGAGATGATCGCGAGCCACGGTCATCAACTGCTCGACTGGCTCGAACAATATACTTTCCCGGCCGAGGCGCGCTTCGCCGAGCGCGCGCACGCCGATCGTGTCGCCGCGCTGTTTTGCCGCGAAATGCTGCGCCAGGGCACGACTACCAGCGCGGTTTTCGCGACCGTGCATCCGGCGTCGGTCGACGCGATCTTCACCGCGGCCGAACGGCTCGACCTCTGTCTCGTCGCCGGCAAGGTCATGATGGACCGCAACGCGCCGCAATACCTGCTCGACACCGCCGAATCGAGTTACGAGCAAAGCGCGGAGCTGATCGAGCGCTGGCATCTGAAGGGACGCAACTACTACGCGGTTACGCCGCGCTTCGCGCCGTGCTGCAGCGAGCCGCAGCTCGAGGTTTGCGGGCGCCTGCTCGGCGAGCACCCGGACCTGTACCTGCAATCGCATGTCGCCGAGAACCTCGACGAAGTTCGCTGGGTCGCCGAGCTGTTTCCCGAACGGCGCAGCTATCTCGACGTATACGATCACTACGGCCTGCTCGGCCCGCGTTCGGTTTACGCGCATTGCATTCACCTCGACGCCGACGATCGTGAGCGCATGGCCGCGAGCGGCGCCGCGATCGCGTTTTGCCCGACGTCGAATCTGTTTCTCGGCAGCGGCCTGTTCGATATCGACGCGGCCGATGCTTACGGCGTTCGCGTCGGCCTTGCGACCGACGTCGGCGCCGGCACCAGTTTCAGCCAGTTGCAGACCCTCAACGAAGCCTACAAGGTCTGCGCGCTCGGTGGCCACGGCCTGACGCCGCTCAAGGCGTTCTACCTGGCTACCCTCGGCGGCGCGCGCTCGCTCTACCTCGATCACCGCATCGGCAACTTCGCGATCGGCAAGGAGGCCGATTTCGTCGTCCTCGACCTCGCGCCGACCGAGTTGATGCAGGCGCGCATGGACAACGCGACGAGCCTCGAAGAGCGCCTGTTCGCATTGATGATGCTCGGCGACGATCGCTGCATCCAGGCGACCCACGTCATGGGTCGCCGCCAGCACAGTCGCGCGACAAACCAATGACTCGTGCCGGAATAAAATTTACTCAGAGTAAAAACCTTGCGATCTCGTATATAGGTTCGGCTACGGCAAGCGGCGAATCCGTGGCAAAGCCGGAAAAGCGGGAGTTTTTTCTCTGAGTAAAAATTACCGATTTATGCGAGCGGAATCATGGGATTGACGCTGATCGAGAAGGCGCGGGTACTGGCGACGATGGATCCGGCGCGGCGCGAGATCGCGGATGGTGCCTTATTGCTGCAGGACAACGTCATCGAGCGAGTCGGGACGACCGCCGAGCTTCGGCGCGAACTGGAAGACCGGGGCATCGATCCCGAGCACAGCATCGACGCGAGTGGTTGCGTGGTATTGCCGGGGTTGGTCAATTGTCATCACCATCTCTACCAGACGCTGACCCGCGCGATTGCCACTGGCGCGGGCAAGTCGCTGTTCGACTGGCTGACGACGCTGTACCCGATCTGGGCCGAAATGGACGCCGACGCCGTTTACGTCAGCGCCAAACTCGGGCTCGTCGAGCTGCTCCTGTCGGGCGCGACGACGGTCGCCGATCACTTGTATCTGTTTCCCAACGGCGCGCGCCTGGACGACGAAATCCGCGCCGCGCGCGAACTCGGCGTACGCTTCCACCCGACCCGCGGCAGCATGAGTCTCGGCCAGAGCGACGGCGGCCTGCCGCCCGACCGCATTTGCGAAGACGAGGCCGAAATCCTCGCCGACAGCGCGCGCGTGATCGCCGATTTTCATGCCGCGGAAGCCTACTCGATGCTGCGCATCGGCCTTGCGCCGTGCTCGCCGTTCAGCGTCACGCCGGCGCTGATGCGTGAGTCCGCCGCGCTCGCGCGCCGCCACCCGGGCGTACGCCTGCATACCCACCTCGCCGAGACGCTCGACGAAAACCGGTACTGCCAACAGCAGTTCGGCATGCGCCCGATTGCCTACGCCGAGAGTCTCGGCTGGCACGGGTCCGACGTCTGGTTTGCGCACATGGTGCATCCTGACGGCGACGAGATAGCGCGCCTCGCGGCGAGCGGCAGCGGCGTCTGCCACTGCCCGAGCAGTAACATGATTCTGGCCTCGGGCATTGCGCCGGTGCGCGAGATGCTCGATGCCGGAGTCGGCGTCGGGCTCGGCGTCGACGGTTCGGCCAGCAACGACGCTAATCAGCTGCTCGGCGAAGCGCGCCAGGCGATGCTGCTGCAGCGCGTCGGTTGGCCGGGTTTCGAATCCTGCGCCGATCGCGTCAGCGCGCGCGAGGCGCTCGAACTCGCGACGCTTGGCGGCGCGCGGGTACTCGGCCGCGACGACATCGGCAGCCTCGAACCCGGCAAGGCGGCCGATTGCGTCGCCTTCCGGGTCGACGACCTCGCGCACGCCGGCGCCGGCGGCGATCCGGTGGCCGCGCTGTTGACCTGCGCGCCGAGGGCGGCCTGGTTTTCGCTGGTCAACGGGCGCGTGGTCGTCGCGCGCGGCGCGATCCCGGGACTCGATGTCGGCGCGCTCGTCGCCGCGCACGACCGGCACGCCGCGCGCCTGCTCGAACGCGCGGCGACCCGCGACTAGGGTCGGCTCGCTTGCCCGCCGGTTGTCGCGGGTCGCAATAGATGGTGGAGTCCCTCGCGCGCAAGAATGGTGATCTGGCGGAACAGCCGTCGCGACCCGGTGCGAAGCGGTCGCGAGTTCGGGAATACCGGTATACGGTCCCCCGAATTCGGTGGCGGTGGTCGTCGGCGACGGCTTGTGCCAGAATGGCGCCTGTTTCGGGGACAGTTCGAACTTTGGACAAGGTTTTCATCACCGCGCAGGCGCTGCTCGAGGATTCGTTTCGCCTGGCGCACCGGATATATGCTGACGGATTCGAACCGCACTTCATCGTCGGTATCTGGCGCGGCGGCACGCCGGTTGGCATCGCGGTGCAGGAATACTTCGAATTCAAGGGTGTCGAAACCGATCACATCTCGGTGCGCACGTCGTCGTACTACGGCATCAATCAGCAGGCGAAGAAAATCCGTGTCCACGGGCTGCACTACCTGATCGAGAACGCCAACGCCGACGACGGCCTGCTGATTGTCGACGATGTATTCGATTCGGGGCGCAGCGTCGCCGCGCTGATCAAGGCAATTCGCAAGCAGTCGCGCCTGAATGCGCCCGGCGACATACGCGTCGCCTGCCCGTGGTACAAGCCGGCCAAGAACGCGGTCGGCTTCGAGCCGGATTATTTTCTCCATGAGAGCGAGGAATGGCTCGTGTTTCCGCACGAGCTCGCCGGCCTCGACAAGGACGAGATCGCGCGCGGCAAGACCGATCTCGGCGGCATACTTGAATTATTCGAATGAATAGCTATGTTTCCGCCTGACGGGGACAGACTCGAATCCATTCCACGCTTGCGTCGCTAGATCAATGTCCGCACCGCTTCGTCTCGCCATCTGTGTCGCCGTTTTCCTGGCCTTGCTGGCCTTCGGCGTCAGCCAGGTCAACGACCACCGGGCGATGGTCGAGACCGAGCAGCGCCTGCTGCTCAACCGGATCGTCACCGATCAGGCGCTCGTGATCGAACGCCGACTGTCCGCCGCGCTGCTCGCGGCGAGCTTCCTCGCCTTCGAGGTCGAGCGCAGTGGCGGAGAAATCGACGACTTCGAGCAGTACGCGAGTATCATCATGCAAAACCTGGGCGGCATCACGAACCTGCAAATGGCGCCCGACGGCATCATCACGCGAATCTACCCGCTCGCCGGGCACGAGCCGGCGCTGGGTCTCGATATCATCAATCATCCCGAGCGTCGCGACGTTGCACTGCGCGCAATCGACCGCCGTGGCCTTTCGTTGGCGGGGCCGTTTGAGCTGGCGCAGGGTGGGCTGGGCATGATCGGCCGCCATCCGGTTTTTCTCGATCGCGGCGCGACCGAGGTCTTCTGGGGTTTTGCCAGCGTGCTGATCACGCTCGACGACCTGCTGGCGACGATTCAAATCGATCAGCTGGAATCGAGCGGCTATGCCTACGAGCTGATCAACAAAAATCCGTGGACCGCGGAGGAGGCGATATTTGCCAATTCGGTAATGCCGCTGGTCGAACCGGCCTATCGCGCGACGATCAAGGTCGCCGACCGGGAATGGGAACTCGCGATCAGCCGTAGCGGGGAGGTCACCTCGGCCTTCGAGGTCGGCGGCCAGGTGATAGCCGCGCTGTTGTCGCTTTTGATCGCTGCCGGGCTCTACCTGATCTTGCGGCAAAACGAAGTGCTCAAGCGGGCGCGTGATCGCGCCGACGCGGCCAATCGTGAACGCGCCGAATTTCTCGCCAGCATGAGCCACGAAATTCGCACGCCGCTGACCGGTCTGCTCGGCGTAATCCACCTGTTGAAGCGCACTGGGCTCGATCGCGACCAGCAGCGTTACATCGAAACCGCGTCGACCACCGGCAACATGCTGCTGACCGTGATCAACGATCTGCTCGACATTGCGCGCCTCGACGATAACGATTTCCCGCTCGAGCGTACCAGTTTCGAGATCGGCGAACTGATCGAGGACGTAACCAGCGTCGTCGCCAAGGCCGCGATGGGACGCGGCGTCGACGTGGTCTGCGATATCGATGCGGCGCTGCCCTACCGGATCAACGGCGATCCGCAGCGTTTGCGCCAGGTGCTCAACAACCTGCAGAGCAGCGTGCTCGCCCGCCTGCGCGGCGGCGAGATTCGCGTCTACGCGACGCCGCTCGACGGCGCGATCGAAATCGGAATCGAGCGTCCGGCGATCGATCCCGACGACGACCCGACGCTGCCGCCGGACGGGCCGAGTGCCGGCGCACCCGACCTGGAGCAGGGCATGATGATCAGCCGGCGCTGGATCGAGGCGATGGGCAGCCGTCTCGAAGTCAGCAAAGAACCGAACGGCAAGACCCGCTACTCCTTCAGGCTCGCGGTCGATCCGGCCGATGCCGAGCCCTATGCGTGGAATCCGCCGGAATCGATGCGGGCCTTCAGCACTTGCATTTTGAGCCCCAGCGCGGCACGGCGCGATTCGCTCGCCAGCGCGATGCGCTACTGGCAGATCGAACACGTCGACGAACTCGAGTTCGATCCCGATCATGACGCGCCGCCCGCCGACGCCGAGCCTTGCGACGTCGTGCTCGTCGATCAGACCGGGAGCAACGAGGGCGTGACCCGCTTCATCGAAAGCCGCCGCAACTCGGCCGACTGGCGCAATACGCGCTTCATCCAGCTCTTGCCGCAGGGCGCGAGCAGCGACGGCAGCATCGCCGACCTGTGTCTCTACAAGCCGGTCGGTCAGTCGAAGCTTTACAGCGCGCTGATGGAAATGCTGTACCGGATTTCGCTCGAATCCGAGTTCGCCGAGACCGCGGGCGAAGCTGCGACGGCGCCACAAAAACCGTTACAGGGGCGTCGCTTGCTACTCGCCGAAGACAACGATATCAACAAGGTCGTCGCGCTCGAAATCCTCGAGGAAACCGGCGCCGTGATCGACGTCGCGGTCAACGGCGAGGAAGCGCTGGAAATGGCGCAACAGCACGACTACGATCTGATTTTGATGGATATCCAGATGCCGGTCATGGATGGCTACGAGGCCTGCCGCAAGATTCGCGCCCTCGGCGGCCGACATGGCGAAATTCCGATTATCGCGATGACCGCGCACGCGCGCGACAGCGACCGCGGCAAGAGCCTCGACGCCGGCATGGACCACCACATCGCCAAGCCCTTCGACCCGGACGTGCTCATCCAGGTCGTCATCGACCACGCCCGCGGCAAGGGCGGGCCGATCGATTCGGGCTAGATCCGCAGCAGCGACATCATCTGCGTAACCGGCGTCTGCTCGAAGGCTTGCTGGTTGGCACAAATCTCGAGAATCTCTCCGGCCGGCTTGGCGCTGATTCGCCCGCGCAGGTAACGCTCGAATTTGGCTTCGAGCAGCGGAATACCCTCGTCGCGACGGCGCCGGTGGCCGACCGGGTAGTCGACGACGACTTCGTCGGTGCTGCTGCCGTCGGCGAAAAATACCTGCAGCGAGTTGCCGATCGCGCGCTTTTCGGGTTCGAGATATTCGCGCGTGAAGCGCTCTTCCTCGACGACTTCCATCTTGGCGCGCAGGGCGTCGACACGCGGGTCGGCGGCGACGTCGTCCTCGTAGTGCTCGGCCTGCAGGTCACCCTCGAGCAGCCCGATCGCGACCATGTACTGCAGGCAGTGGTCGCGGTCGGCCGGGTTGTCGAGCTTGCCGGTCTTGTTGATGATGCGGTCACCCGACTCCTGGGTCTTGATCAGGATGCGGTCGATGTCGTCGAGCCGACCGGCGACCTCGGGGTGCAGTTTGACCGCGGCCTCGACCGCCGTCTGCGCGTGGAACTCGGCCGGGAACGAAATCTTGAAAAGAATATTCTCCATCACGTAGGTGCCGTAGGTCTGCTTCAGCACCAGCGGCTTGCCGTCGAACAGCACGTCCTGAAAACCCCAGGTCGGCGCCGTGATCGCCGACGGGTAGCCCATCTCGCCGCGTTCGGCGGCGAGCGCCAGGAACAGGCCGCGCGCCGACGCGTCGCCGGCGGCCCAGGATTTGCGCGAGCCGGTGTTCGGTGCGTGGCGGTAGGTGCGCAGCGACGAGCCGTCGAGCCAGGCCTGCGACACCGCGTTCAAGCATTCCTCGCGCGAGAAGCCGAGCATCTGCGCGGCTACTGCGTTCGACGCGATGCGCACCAGCATGACGTGGCACAGGCCGACACGGTTGAACGAATTCTCGAGCGCGAGCACGCCCTGGATCTCGTGCGCCTTGATCATCGCGATTAGTACGTCGCGCAGGGTCAAGGATTCGCCGCCCTCGCGCAGCCGTTGGCGCGACTGGTAATCGGCCAACGCGAGGATTGCGCCGAGATTGTCCGACGGGTGGCCCCATTCGGCGGCGAGCCAGGTGTCGTTGTAATCCAGCCAGCGCACCATCGCGCCGATGTTCCACGCGGCGCGCACCGGGTCGAGCTCGTAGGGCGTGCCGGGCACGCGCGCGCCGACGCCGGGCATGTCCGCGCCGGGCACGATCGGTCCCAGCAACTTGGTGCAGGCCGGGTAGGACAGCGCCAGCAGCGCGCAGCCGAGGCTGTCCATCCAGTCGTAGCGCGCGGTTTGCATCGCTTCGTCGGACTGCGTGACGTCGTAGTCGCGAACATAGTCGACGATGTCCTGGATGACGGAATCGAAATCCGGACGGCTCGCGTCCAGTACGGCGGCTTTGCTCATTTCTAGGTCCTTTGGTCGATCGGAATGAATTCGAGATTTTCCGGGCCGGTGTAATTCGCCGACGGGCGGATGATCTTGCCGTCGATACGCTGCTCGATGACGTGCGCGCCCCAGCCAGAGGTGCGGGCGATGACGAACAGCGGCGTGAACATGTCGGTCGGCACGCCCATCTGGTTGTAGGACACCGCCGAGAACCAGTCGAGGTTCGGGAACATCTTCTTCAAGTCCCACATGACCGTCTCGAGGCGCTCGGCGACGTCGTACATCAGCGTGTCGCCGTTCTCCTCGGACAGCTGCTTCGCGACGCGCTTGATGACCTCGTTGCGCGGGTCGCTGACGGTATAGACCGGGTGGCCGAAACCGATGACGATTTCCTTGTTGGCCACGCGTTCGCGAATATCGGC
>JBFFXR010000113.1:0-9849 GCA_041569645.1 Gammaproteobacteria bacterium | reverse complement strand
TACTGTCGGTGGCGGACAGCCAGCGGATCTGCTCCGGCTCGACGAACCAGTAGGTGGCGAACGCCGAACCGTGCGCCTTGCGGCACAGCTTGCAGTGGCAATTGAACGCGTTGAACGGCTCCGCCGTGATTTCCCAGCGCATGCCGCCGCACAGGCAGCTGGCTCGACTGTTCATGGCCGTCGATCCCTCTCGAAAAACGGTGACAGTTTATCCGATTTTGTCCGGCGTGAGATGGGTTAACGGGCACCAGGGCTGTCTCGCGGCGGCGAATTTCATTAGCATACGGCTCATTCCAAACAACAATAACCGAAGCCTTGCAGGAAAGATCCCCGATCGGTTTCAGGGCAGCGCTCGGCGACGCGGGCGTTCCGCTCGCCAAATTGAACGCGCTCGAGAGTTTCTCCCGCGCGCTGCTGGTCGGCGTCATCCCGCTGCTGGTCTTCGACGCGCTGGGCAGCAAGGAAGCGGTAACGGTGGCCTACCTGCTGGCGTCGCTGCTGACGCTGTCGGTCACGCTGAATTTCGCGACGCTCGAGCGCTGGCTGCGGCGCCGTCGGGTGGTGACGCTTGGCGGGGTCATCAGCATCGTCGCCGCGCTGATCTTCTGGTTCGGTGACGGTTACGAGCTAGCGGCCGCGATCGGCCTGCAAAAGGCCGCGGGATCGCTGTTCGCGGTCTGCCTGTCGCTCTACATCATGGATTACATCGGCAAGCAGCAATTGATCCTGACCGAATCGCGGCGCATCTTCTACAGTGGCCTGGCCTGGGTCGTCGGTCCGACGCTCGGGGTCTGGCTCTGGAAAGAAACCGGGCACGCGACGCCGTTCGTCATCACGATGGTTTCGGCGACGCTCGCGCTGGCCTATTTCTGGTACCTGCGTCTGGGCTCCAACGAGATCATCAGCCCGGCGAAATCGACCCCGGCCAACCCGCTGAAGCTGATCCCGCGCTATTTCTCGCAAGCGGCACTGCGCACCGCCTACCTGATCACGCTGACTCGCTCGATCTTCTGGCTGACATTGTTCATCTACGGACCGATCTACGTCGTCGAGGCGGGCTTGCCGACCTGGCTCGCCGGCGGATTGATTTCGCTCGCGAGTGCGCTGATGCTGGCGAGCCCGCTGGTGCGGCGACTCGTCGAGCACCACGGCACGCGCAAGATCATCGTCGTCGGCCAGAACGTCTGCGCCGTGTCGCTGGTACTGCTGTTCCTGACCGGCGCGCCGAAGCCGATCGGGCTGGTCTTCTGGATATCCGCATCGGTCGGCGCGTCGGCGCTCGACGTGGTCGGCAACATACCGTTCATGCGCCTGGTCAAGCCGTACGAGCGCAGCGAGATGACGATGATCTTCTCGACCTGGCGCGAGACGTCGAATTTGCTCACGCCGCTGCTGGTATCGGCGGTGCTGATGGTTGCGCCGATCGAAGCGTTCTACCTGCTGCTGGCGGTGCTGCTGGCGCTGACCAGCCTCGCCGTGACCTGGCTGCCGCGGCGGCTCTAGCCGAAGGCCGCCGACCGTTTTCCTGTTCCGATCTGGATGCATCGCGACGGTCCAGGGTTTCAAGGGGGTCAGTGTCGATTGAAAGTCAATCGGCACTGGTCCGTCGGGTTTCGGCCAAATCGGTACTTTCCGAACCGGCGTTTCGAGATTTCTCGAATCTCGACCCAGTAACTAAAGAACCGTCAATGAATACCTCTTGGGTCGCGGGCCAATACCCTGCGCGGGGCAATGGATCACGGCCTCGAATGCCTATACTCTCGAAAAATTATCAGCGACGAATCGTGGAGGGTAAAAGGTTCACCGGCGACATCCGTAATACCGGGTAACCGGTAACTCTTATGCCGAAATCCGTCGATAGCTCCGTAAATCAATTCGGCCTCGAATACTCGCTGAGTCCCGAAGGCAAGGCGACCGTGCGCATTTCCGATGGCCACGGGAACGTCGAGATCCGCGTGTCCAATCTCCACGATAGCCTGCTGGACCTGGCGCGGCTGGCCCTGGCGATACAGGCAGGAGATCAGACCACAGGGGCGGTTTTTGTCGTCGACCCCGGGGAACTGCACTTCGCGGTCGAAGTCGATTCCGATATTGCCAACTACGAAGTCAGGCGTTTCGACGACTGGGCGAGCCTGCAACCGAAGACGAATTGGCAATATGAAGTCCTGCTCGCTGGCAGCACAACCCCCGAGGCGCTCGTGCGGCAGGTAAGGGACGTCCTGGTGCGGATGAAGGAAAACCCGGGACCGGATCAATACAAGGCGCTTTGGCAAAGTCACGACTTTCCTGTTGAGGAACTCGAGAAGCTCGAGGATAGAATCAACCTGGCAAAGGGGCGCCGACTCAATTTCCCGATCCTGCTTGCGCGAGTTTTTCTCGTCGTTGCCGTCGCGCCACCCGTTTACGCCATCGTCTATTGGCTCTGCACGACCGTCTTTTCGCTATACAACCTGATCTGGGTGCCGAATATCATTTCGTTTCTCGTGGCGGCCGAGGCCGGTTGGATCGTCTGGTCCCGATCGGTTTCGCTACAGATGCTCGGCGGAAGGTCGCGAGCCGTGATGCTCGGCGCGATCGTGGCGGGCGGGCTGGGTTTCGCCGGGGGATTCTACGGGCCATTGATCTATCTGCCCGACTCGCTGCAGGCCCCGGTCGTGGGCGCGTTGGCTGTCGGGTCGGCGGGTTTGATTCTCGGCGGTGTTTGCGGCCTGTTGTGCTGGCGGATCGCTGTCAGGTATTAGAGGCAGGGCGCTGGCCGACGCGACCCGCCCTGGCGAAGTCCGGCGTCGCCGGTTTCGACGGTAAATCGATCGATAGTCGGGAGACGGGGTCGCGAAACTTTAACCAACCAAATGGGAGAAATCGCCATGAATACCATTCTTAACTTGACGCTCGTTGTCGCGCTGCTCATCGCCGCGAGCATCGGCTGTTTGATGATTTTCGAAGTCTTTAGCATCGTTCAGGGCGCCGAGCTGCTGCTCAAATCCCTTGCCGCGCTGATTCTCGTGGGGGCGACGTCGGCCGCGATCGGATTCATTGCCGCGCCCCGTTCGGCTCCGGGCGATTAAGGTCTTCGGGCCTCCGCTCGATACTCCGGCTCGGGAAGCGGGCGCTGATCGAGTCATTCGCCGACTTCGTCCATTGTTCACCCGGACCAGGCCTTCGAATCGATGCTTTCCTATGCGTTTGATTTCGTAGTCGCACCCTTCTGGATCTGCCTGGTGCTTTCCATCTATGCGCTTTCGCTCGGTGGACTGGTGTGGCGACTCATGGTCGGCACGATTCTCGTTTTTACCGTTTGTATCGGCGGATTTTCCGTGCATGCTTTCTTCGAGGGATCCGGGTACTGGCCGCTGCCGATGGTGATTGGTGGCCCGATATCGCTAATCGCGCTGCTGATGCTCTGGTATTTTCGGGCTCAGGGTGATCCCTTGATCAATTCGAACAGCTGGCGGGCGGCGCTCGTTTTCCTGGTGCCGCTGGGGGCGATCTTGCTGCTGATGGGTGGGTACAAGATCTATCTGGACTCACGCGAGCGGGAATGCAAGGAGCTATGTCTGGCGACTGGTCAGGAATACGAATACAGACCCCCGAGATTCGACGAAGACACGACGAGCGTTTCAAAGGCTGATACCTGCGAGTGTTACTAGGGTCGGGCTCGACGACTGGCGGTTTTCGAGGAAAGTGGAATCGAAAGGCTCAGCGTCGATTGAAACCGCGAGTCAGATCGATCGGCGCCGACCGCTTTGGTGCCTTTGGTGACGATCGGGTTGCTGTTAGAATCGCTTTCCCTTGGTCGAATCCCGATTTCGAGTGTCTGTCCAATGAACCGCTACGATATTCTGATGCGGCGCATTCGCGCCGGGGAGTGCATCCTGATCGACGGCGCCACCGGCACCGAGCTCGAGCGCCGGGGCGTGCCGCAGCTGGACAACGCCTGGAACGGCGGCGGCGCGCTGAGTCATCCGGAGGCTCTGCGCGAAGTCCACGAGGACTACATCCGCCATGGCGCCGAAATCGTCATCTCGAATACCTTTGCCACGCATTTTCACGCGCTGCGTGACGCCGGTGTCGAGGACCGGTTCGAGGACTACAATCGCCGCGGCGTCGAACTCGCGATCGAGGCGCGCGAGCGACTCGGCAAGCCCGGGGTGCTGGTCGCCGGCGGAATCTCGAACTGGTCGTGGATCGACAACCATCCGCCGCTCGGCGACTTGAAAGAGGCCACCGAGCGGCAGGCCGAAATCATGGTCGCGGCCGGCGCCGACCTGCTGATGCTCGAGATGATGATCGATATCGACCGCATGCTGGTCAGCCTCGAAGCGGCGCAAACCGTCGGGCTGCCAGTCTGGGCAGGACTCAGTTGTGAACCCGACAAGCGAGGTGTGATGTGCCTGTATAGCGGCGATACGCTGAGCGATGCACTGGCGGTGCTTGTCGACCGTCAGGTCGACCTGGTCAACATCATGCACACCGAGGTCGAGTACGTCGATGCCTGTCTCGACGTCGTGCTAAAAGCCTGGTCCGGACCGGTCGGGGTGTACGCGCATTCGGGCGAATTCGTCGACGGCAGCTGGATCTACTCGGCAACGATTTCACCCGAGGACTATGGCGCCGCGGCGCGCCGCTGGCTCGAGCGGGGCGTCCAGGTGATCGGCAGCTGTTGCGGCACCGAACCCCGCCATATCGAGCGACTAGCGCAAGTCATCGCCGAGTGAGGTGCCTCGAACAAGACCTCCGGCGGGCGGGCATCGCGGGCTGTTACCACCGGCACGTCGGCATTACGGAATAGTCAAAACTAATTTGCCGACGTACTTCTTGGCAAGAAAATCCTGCTGGGCCGCGACGATGTCGGCAAGCGGATAAACCATCGACACCAGCGGCTTGACTTCGCCGCGCTCGATGTAACCGACCAGATTGCCGAACACCTCCGGTTGCTGGTAGGTGCAGCCGTAGAACGTCAAGTCCTTGAGATAGAGCGTGCGTACGTCGAATTCGACGATCGGACCGGCGATCGCGCCGGCGGTCGCGTAGCGTCCGCCGGGGCGCAGGATATCGAGCAGGCGAGGCCAGCCGTCACCGGCGACGAGATCGACGACGACGTCGATACTATTCTTGCCGACCGCGTCGACCGGGCTCGCGTTGCGGTCGACGACGTCGTCCGCGCCGAGCTCGCGCACCATCTCGGCCTTGGCCGGGCTGCAGCTCGCGATGATCGTCGCACCGCGACGCCGGGCGAGCTGTACGGCTGCGGAGCCGACGCCACCGGACGCGCCGGTGACGAATACCCGCTCGCCGCGTCCGACCTGCGCGCGCTGCAGCATGTTCTCGGCGGTCGAGTAGGCGCAGGGAAACGACGCCAGCTCGACGTCGCTCAACTCCGACTCGATCTGGTAGGCCTCGCCGTCGGCGGTCAGGGTGTACTCGGCAAACGCGCCGTCGCATTCCGAGCCGAAGGTCCAGCAAGCGACCGGATTATCATCCGACGGTTTGGGCTGAATCGTGCGTACCAGCACACGCTCGCCGACGCGCCCGTGATCGACGCCGTCGCCGACCGCGACGATATGTCCGCAAGCGTCGGCGCCCTGGATGCGCGGAAACGCGAGCGGCACGCCCGACCAGCTGCCGTCGTCGTCGACCGCGGATTCGAAGCCCGCGCTGCCGCCGGCGTCGGTCGCGCCGCTGACGGTCTTCGAATACCAGCCGATGCGCGTGTTGATGTCGGTATTGTTGATGCCGGCCGCGGCGACGCGGATCAGCACTTCTCCTGGTCCGGGCCGCGGCACCAGCACGTCGTCGCGGTAGTCGAGCATGTCGAACCCGCCGTGGCCGGTCAGCAGCACGGCGCGCATCGTGTCGGGGACCATCGTCTTGTCGGAGTCGTGAATCAGGCTGTCAGTTTACTCAATTCGGACGAGAATATGACGAACAATCATTCATCGTTGTGGCACCGAAGCAGACGATGCCGATGGCGGAAGCGCCGGATTGCTCCGAGCAGTCCGGTTCTGTTTCAGATCAAAGCCCCGATCACTTGAGTCCCGTATAATGTCGCCAACCGGAATAACGAACGAAACGGAGGGTTAACATGGCGATAGCACCGAAACTGGAAAGTTATCTGCAAGAGCGGAACATCGAGTATCAGGTCGAAACGCATCCCCACAGCGAGTTCAGTATGGAAACCGCGGAGAAGGCCCACGTTCACGGCGACGCCCTGGCCAAGGGCGTTCTGGTCGAGGGCGACGACGGATACCTGCTGGTGGTCGTGCCCGCCGACTACGTCGTCGAACTCGGATCGTTGCGCAAGTTATTGGGCAAGGTAGTGGCTTTGGCGCTCGAGGCCGATCTCGGCAAGGTTTTCGATGACTGCGAGCTCGGCGCGGTACCGCCCGTCGGCATGGCCTACGAGGTCAGGACAATCTGGGATCCGAGTTCGAGCCTCGGCGAGCTCGACGAAGTCTTCTTCGAGGCGGGCGATCACGAGAGCCTCGTGCGGATGAGCGGCGCGCAGTTTCACGAATTGATGGCGCCGGCCGAGCGCGGTGAATTCAGCCACCATATCTGAGCGTCGGATATATCCGCGCCCGTTTCTGTTCCGGCATTGATCGCATCTCGACCGGGGTAGTAGTCGGCGCGAATTCGACGGGCAGTATGCCTGCTGGGTAAATAGCCGCGAGTTGGCGGCAGGTAAATTGTCCCCCGGTTATTTGAATCGCGCCGCCATCGGGTTCGCGGATACGCCGTGCAGCACGATGCTCAGCATGACCGTCAGCACGACGCAGGCGAGGATCTCCTCGGCCTCGGGAATTGCGAAGCGCTCAAGAATCAACAGCGCGAACAGGACCGACGCGAGGCCGCGCGGCCCGAACCAGCCGAGAAAGAGCTTCTCGTAGGGCCCGAACCCGGTGCCGGTCAGCGCCAGCCAGATCGGCAGCATGCGCACGACCGACAGGAACAGGACCGCGAGCACCAGAGTCTTCCAGCCGGCGTGCTCGATCCCGAGCGGCACCATCACCGCGCCGAAGATCAGGAAGGTGAAAATCGTCAGCAGCTGGCCCTCGCTTTCCATGAATTCGGCGATGAAGTCGCCCGGGTTGCGCAGTGTATTGCCGAACACCAGCCCGCCGACGAAGGCCGCAATCAGGCCGTTGCCGCCGACCAGTTCGGCCGCGACGAAAGTCAGAAACGCGGCGACGAGAAAGTAGATCCCCTGGTAGGCGAGCGTGACCTTGCGTCGCTCGATCGCGACATCGAGTATCCTCGCGAGCAGGTAGCCGAGCCCGATGCCGACGAGCGGGCCGAGGATTACGAGCTTGAGGGTAAACACGACCACGCTCATCGGCACATCGTCGGCCTCGACGCCGGCCATGTCGGCCGCCATGATCGCGGCGATCATGACTACCGGCAGCACGAGACCGTCATTGAGACCGCTCTCGACGTTGATTCCCTGGCGAATTCGCATCGGTACCGCCGGGCTGGTGACGACGGCCTGGCCGAGCGCGGCGTCGGTCGGCGCGAGGATCGCCGCGACCAGCAGCGCCACCATCCACGACGCGTCCGGCGAAACCCAGTGTGCGAGCAGCGTGCCGAGCGCGATCGTCAATGGCAGACCGATCAGCAGCATCCGTGCCGGCACCGCGTAGCTGTTCCGGAGGTCGCGCAACGCGACGCGTGACGCGTCGGAAAAGAGCACCAGCACCAGGGTGATCTCGGCGACGATCTGCACCACCGCGTGGCCGGCATCCATCGGCACGAGTTCGACGCCGCCTTGCCCGATCAGGTAGCCGAACGCGGTGAACACCATCGGCAGCGTCAGGATCGACGCCTCGAGCCAGCGCGACAACGCGGCGAAGACGATGATCCCGAGCAGAATGATGGCGATATGATCGAGTTCGAGCACGCGCGGGCTCCGGTCGCGGGGCGTCAACGCCCCGGTTAACGAATCAGGGCGACAGTTTAACGAATTTCGAATCGCCGGCGGTCGCTATTCACCAAGCGTCCTGCGCATGATTGGGCGGGTCGAGCTGCGCCGCGCGCACTCCTCGAACCCGGCGCGTTCGAATGTTTTGGCGATTCCATACCAGGCGTAGGTCGCGGGGTAATCGTCCGAGGCCGGCTCGATCGGGTAACCCTCGACGATTTTCGCGCCCTGCGTCGCGGCGAATGCTACCGCGGCTTCGAGCAAAGGCACGGAGACGCCGTGGCGGCGATACCTGCGGTCGATGAAGAAACACGACACCGACCAGACGGGACGGTCGTCGAGCGGCTTGAGGACGCGCGAACGACTCAACGCCGAGAATTCCTCGCGCGGTGCGATCGCGCACCAACCGATCGCAAGCTCTCCATCGTAGGCGAGGATACCGGGCGGTCGATCGGAGCGCGCGAGGTCGAGGATCGCCTGTCGATTTCCCTGGCCCTTGCCGGCCTTGAAATCTGCGGGGCTCAGCCGCCAGTACATGCACCAGCAACCGCCGTAGGCGCCGCGCTCGCCAAACAGGCGTTCGAAGTCATCCCAGGTGTCTGAATTCAGCGGACGAAATGTCAGCTTCGGGTCTGCGGCCATTGTCGCCCGTCTTCGGTTTTGCGGTAGCAAGATTGCGGGCGCCTTCCGCGAGGCGACGAAACGGTCATCGATAGCGGCATTTTCGCGCTTGCACGGTTCGGGTCATTCGATCGGAATCCGGTGAATCTCGATCTTCCCGTCGACGCCCCGCAGCGGTGCATGCTCCGGAGTTTGCGGGTACCTCTCGACGAGGTCGCCGACGCCGGGCGACTGCATGATTTCGTCGCTGATGCACAGCTGGTTGCCGTCCGCGAGACCCTGCACCCGCGCGGCGATGTTCACGTCCTGGCCGAAATAGTCGATGCGATCGTTGAGCGCCACCGCGATCGAGCGGCCCTTGTGGATGCCGACCTTGAGGCCGAGCGGCGTCGATACGGTCCGGTTGTAGCGTTGCATGTCCCCGATCATGTCGATGCCGGCCCGCACGGCGTCATCGGGCCGTTCGAATGCCGCCATGATCGCGTCGCCGATGGTCTTGACGACGATTCCGTGGTGCGCGCGCACGGCGCGGTTGAGAATCTCGAAGTGTTGTCGGACCATGAAGTAAGCGTTGACGTCGCCGACCGCGTCGTATAGCGGGGTGGAGCCTTTCAGATCGGTGAACAGGTACGTCATGTCGGTCACCGGCAAACCCTCGCTCTCGTCGACGAGTTGCGTTCGGTACAGTTCGCGAAAAGCCGGTGTGATCAGCAGCCTTTTGCCGGACAGGAACGGGTGGTACTCGACTCGGTGCGGCACGAAAGTGGGCGGATACTGGACGATCCAGAACCTCCCGCGCTCGCCCATTCGATTGTCGATGTCGATGTGGTACTGACCAGGCGGTATCTCGCTAGCCTGGCGGAAGGCGTAGCTGCCTTCGCCGAGGATCTTGTCGATGCGCCGCGTCGGCCGGTCGACGCTGAACTTGCCGTCGTCGAGCTGGATTGCGATCGATTGCGGCTCGACCGCGGCTTCACCTTCGACGAAAAACACCAGCAGCAGGTTGTGGCTGAGATCGAGCACTTCGAAACGGCCGGGCGTCAGTTCGCAGTCGAGGCCACGCCGCTCGCCGGCTTCGAGGTCGAAGAACTCGCGCGACAGCACGGCGACGATCTGCTCCGGCGTCATGCCGCCGGGCGGGATGAAACCCTTGGCAAAATGATAGCGCAGGTAGTAGTCCTCGACCGGCAGCGATTCGGGATGCCGAAAGGCGATATCGCGCACGCTGTCCGAAACGGTGAAGCTTACCTGGATGTAGTCGTCGAGCGCGACGTCGTTGATCGCGTTGCAGAATTCGCACTGGAAGTGGG
>JBFFXR010000112.1:0-10084 GCA_041569645.1 Gammaproteobacteria bacterium | reverse complement strand
ATGTCGTCGAAATGGTGCTCGGCGGCCAGGTCAACAAGCAGATCGTCGCGCTGATCAACCGCCACGGCGGGCGCGCGGTCGGCCTGACCGGCAAGGACGGCGGGCTGATCACGGCGCGTAAAATGCGTCTCGCCGGAGCCGACGAGCCGGATCATGACCTCGGCCAGGTCGGCGAGGTCGAGGCCATCGATCCCGCGGTCGTCGCGATGCTCGACGACGACGGCTTCATCCCGGTGATCGCGCCGATCGGTGTCGGCCGCGACGGCGCGTCGTACAACATCAACGCCGATCTCGTCGCCGGCCGGCTGGCCGCGGTGCTCGGCGCGGAAAAACTGTTGCTGTTGACCAATACGCCGGGCGTGCTCGACCCCGACGGCCGGCTGCTGACCGGGCTCTCCGCGGCCGAGACCGAACAACTGATCAGCGACGGCGTAATCCACGGCGGTATGCTGCCGAAGGTGCGCTGCGCGCTCGATGCGGTACAGGCCGGCGTGCGCACGAGCCAGATCATCGACGGGCGGGTGCGCCATTCGGTGTTGCTCGAATTGCTGACCGACAGCGGCGTTGGCACGCTGATTCGTGGCGGGGGCTAGCTAACGACTTGTGAGGACCGCGGTCCGCGGTGCTTACAGGCTAGTTGCTTTGCGTCTTGAGCAGGCGGAAGCGCGCGAGGTCGGCGTCGTACTGCGCGTTGATCTTGGCTTTTTCCTCGAGTTTCAGCCGCAACTGTTCGTTACGATTTTCGATCTTGCGCGTGAAGTGCTCGATTTTCTGCGCCAGCCCGCCCGGCACCTCATTGCCCTTCGACAGATAGTTTTCATCGGCGTTTTGCTGTAGCTGGTCGAGCTTTTGCTGTGTCGATTCGATGCTTTTTTCGATCAGACCGATAACCGAGTCGAGCACGTCGATGCGATTATCGCGGGCGATGCCGAGCTCTTCCTCGGAACTGAAAGTCATCAGCAGGACGTTATCCTTCTTGTCCTGAATCGCCTTGAGGCGCGCGGTTTCGGCGGCGGCTTCGTCTGCCTTGCGCTTGCGCTCGGCCTCGGCGGCGATTTCTTCGGGGCTACGGGCATCGTCGGTAGTCGTCACGACGACGCCCTGACGATTGAGTTGCTGGTGCTTCTTCTTTACCTGGTTCGGCGGCAGGCGGTCGCTGTAGCGGATGTTACCCTCTTCGTCGACCCACTTGTAGAGCTTGGCCGCATCGGCGGGCAACAGCACGGCGAACGCGAGCAGGCCGGCGAGCAGGCTTGCTGTCAGGCCGAAATGCGTCCGCTTGATCGATGTCTGAACGTGCACCATATCGTCGTCGTCGCGGCCGCGCGAGGAACGCCGGCCGTAACGGGCATAATAGTTTATTTGGCGCGATATTGCATGAATTGCGGCCTACCGTGGGGTCACCAGCAGCGTCCCCACGGGCGTTTGTACCGCCTGCAGGTAGCGCTCGCTGCCGGGCGAGGTCGCAATCACCGCGATGCCGAGATGCTCGCCTTTCCAGTCGGCATCGAGCGGGATCCGGTGGCGGTTGCTCGAGCGCAGGCGATAGGCGCGGCTCAGGTAGCGCACGACCCGCTCGTGATGCAGGGTCGAACCGGAGTTTTCCCCGCGTTCGACGCGCGTCGAAAGGTCGTTTTCGAAGACCACGTAACGGTGGTGGATAGCCCCGAATTCGTCGCGCAGGCCGCCGGTTTCGACCTTGAGTTCGAGATGGCTGCCGTCGCGGCGAACCTCGAGTTCGAGATCGAGTGGCGAGGCCGTGCGGTTGGCTGCGCGGATGCCGTCGACGATATTGGCTGCGCCGCGGACTTCCTTGCCGTTGACGAAGAATTCGGGCGTGTAAATCGTGCGCTGCCGGTTGTTGGCGCCGAGCTGGCGTTGTCGATTGCTGTATTCGCGGCTGGCGAAGCGATCCTTCCAGCCGAGATAGTCCCAGTAATCGACGTGAAAGCCGAGCGCGAGCACGTCGACTTGGTCGTCCAGATCGACCAGCCGCGACAGCCAGCGGTCGGCCGGCGGGCAGCTGCTGCAACCTTCCGAGGTGTAGAGTTCGAGCACCGCGGTTTGATTCGGACCGCTCTTGGCGGTAATGGTATCGTCGGCGTGGGCCGGCAGCGCCAGCAAGCCGGCGAGCAACAGGAGTCGGATCATCGGTTTTCCGTTTGCGCGGGTCACCCGATTATAGACTCACGCCGAGCGATCGAGTTCAGCCGCTGCCGTAGCGCTCGAGGTAGGCGAGGATCGCGGCACGCTCGGCGGCCCGGCCGGCGGCGTGGAGATACTCGAGGATGTGCTCCAGGCGGACGATCGGAACGACCCGGATGCCGGCCTGCTCGAGTTCCTGGATCGCCGAACTTTCACCCCGGCCGCGCTCCTGACGGTCGACCGCGATGGTGACGGCGGTAACCGTCGCGCCGGCCGCCTCGATCAGCGCGATCGCCTCGCGAATCGCGGTGCCGGCGGTAATCACGTCGTCGATGATCATCACGCGGCCACGAATTTCGGCACCGACCGTCGTGCCGCCCTCGCCGTGATCCTTGGCCTCCTTGCGATTGAACGCGTAGGGCAGGTCGCGGCCGTATTTCTGGTAAAGCGCGCTGGCGGTGATCGCGGCCAGCGGAATGCCCTTGTAGGCCGGGCCGAACAGCAGGTCGAATTCGATCCCCGACGCATCGATCGCGTCGGCATAGAAGCCGGCGAGCGCGGCGAGATCGGCGCCGCGGTTGAACAGGCCGGCGTTGAAGAAATACGGGCTGATGCGCCCGGACTTGAGCTCGAATTCGCCGAATTTCAGCACCTCGCGGGCGAGGCAGTATTCGACGAATCGCGACTGGTAGTCCTGCATGGGCAATCGAGCCTGGGCGCTACTGCGGAGTCGTGTATCATAGCGCCTCGTTTCCCGGACCGCAGCCCCTATCGATGCGCATCATTTCGATCAATGTCAACGGAATTCGCGCGGCCGCGCGCAAGGGCCTGTTCGACTGGCTGCCGCGCCAGCGCGCCGACGTCGTCTGCGTGCAGGAGACCAAGGCCCAGGTCGATCAACTCGACGCAACGCCGTTTTTCCCGAAAAACCATCACTGCAGCTACTTCGATGCGCTCAAGAAGGGTTATGCCGGTACCGCGATCTACAGCCGACGCGAGCCGGTCGAAGTGATTCGCGGCTTCGGCGAATCCGAATTCGACAACGAAGGCCGTTACCTCGAATATCGCTTCCCGCGGCTGTCGGTAATCTCGCTGTACGCGCCGTCCGGTTCGTCGGGCGATCACCGCCAGGAATCCAAGTGGCGCTTCCTCGACCGCTTCCTGCTGCATTTGCAGGCGCTGCGGCGCAAGCGTCGCGAATTCGTCATTTGCGGCGACTGGAACATCGCCCATCGCGAGATCGACCTGAAGAACTGGCGCTCGAACCAGAAAAATTCGGGATTCCTGCCGGAGGAGCGCGCCTGGCTCAGCGACCTGTTCGGACGCGTCGGTTTCGTCGACGCATTTCGCATCGTCGATCCACGCCCCGAGCAGTACACCTGGTGGTCGAATCGCGGTCAGGCCTGGGACAAGAACGTCGGCTGGCGCATCGACTACCAGGTCGTCACGCCGGGGCTCGCCGGCAGCGTGCGCGGCGCGCGCATCTACAAGTCGCAGCGCTTCTCCGACCACGCTCCGCTGATCATGGATTACGAATTTGAGCCCTGACGTGCTGCCTGGCGGCGGTCGGGACGAGTCTCCCGGCGCGCCGAATTATTGTATAGTGGGCGGCGATCTACATCGAAGACGGAAATCATGACCCGGTCCGAACAACTCTTCGAACGCGCCGTGCGGGTGATCCCGGGCGGCGTCAATTCACCGGTACGCGCCTTCAAGGCGGTCGGCGGTACGCCGCCATTCATCGAGCGCGCCGAGGGTGCGTATCTGATCGACGTCGACGGCAAGCGATATATCGACTACGTCGGTTCCTGGGGGCCGATGATTACCGGCCACGCGCATCCCGAGATCATTGGCGCGGTGGTCGAAACCGCGGCGCGCGGCCTGAGTTTCGGCGCGCCCTGCGCGCTCGAGGTCGAGCTGGCCGAGCGCATTTGCGCGGTCATGCCGAGTCTCGATCAGCTGCGCATGACCAACTCGGGCACCGAAGCGACGATGAGCGCGATCCGCCTCGCCCGTGGCTATACCGGGCGCGACAAGATCGTCAAGTTCGAGGGTTGTTACCACGGCCACGGCGACTCGCTGCTGGTCAAGGCCGGCTCAGGCGCGCTGACGCTGGGCGTGCCGAGTTCGCCGGGCGTGCCGGCGGCGCTTGCCGACCACACGATTACGCTCGCCTACAACGACGCCGACCAGATACGCGAAGTCTTCGCCGAGATCGGTGCGCAGATTGCCTGCGTCATCGTCGAGCCGATCGCCGGCAACATGAACTGCGTGCCGCCGGTCGCCGGTTTCCTGCAGGCGTTGCGCGAATGCTGCAGCGAGGCCGGCAGCGTGCTGATCTTCGACGAAGTCATGACCGGGTTTCGAGTCGGACTCGGCGGTGCGCAGGAACGCTACGGTATACGCCCCGACCTGACGACGCTCGGCAAGGTCATCGGCGGCGGTATGCCGGTCGGCGCCTTCGGCGGGCGTGCCGAGATCATGGACCGGCTCGCGCCGCTCGGGCCGGTTTACCAGGCCGGCACGCTGTCGGGCAATCCGGTGGCGATGGCGGCGGGGCTCAAGAACCTCGAGATCATTTCACGCCCCGGATTCTTCGAGGCGCTCGACGAGCGCAGCGAGCGGTTGGTCTCCGGGCTGCTCGCGGCGGCCGAGGCTAACGGCGTCGCGCTGCGCGCCAATCGCGTCGGATCGATGTTCGGGTTGTTCTTTACCGACGCGCCGGCGGTCGCGAGCTTCAAGGATGTCGGCGCCTGCGACGTCGAGGGTTTCAAGCGCTTCTTTCACGGCATGCTCGAGCGCGGAGTTTACCTCGCGCCGTCGGCCTTCGAGGCGGGTTTCGTCAGCGCGATGCACGGCGCCGCCGAAATCGAGCAAACCGTCGAGGCCGCGGCCGCGACCTTCGCGGAGATGTAAGAACGGCCGCTACAGGCCGAGCATGCCGCGCTTGAGGCCCTTGTCGGCCGGTTTGTTGCCGAGCCAGATTTCGAGCAGCGCATTAGCGAAATCCTCGCCGGGAATCACGCCGATCGGTTGGCCGTTCTTGTTGACGCGCGTACCTATCGTCGGCGCGTATTCGAACACGTAGCGATCCCCGGCAACCGCGCTCTCGCCGAAGTAGGCGTTGAATTGCTCGATTCGGGGGCGCAATTTTTCGAGCGTCGCGACGCTCTGGTTTTTTTCGAATCCCTCGCGCCAGCCTTCGAGAATTTGTTCCTGGGAAACTTCCTTGTAAATGAAATCGAGCTGCACTCGCCAGGGGCCCGGGCGGGACAGGATTTCGGCGACATCGCTCGAGCGGGCCGGCAAATACAGTGATCCGACATAGACGTCGATCCAGAGCTTTTCGCGCAATCCCTGGCCGTTGAGAATCAGGGTCTGGCCGGTGGCGGTCTTGATCTCGTCGTCGACCGATACGCCGGCTTTCTCGGCGGCCAGCACGAGGCCGGAGGTGGCAAACAGGCCGGCGGCGATTAACAGGGCTTTCATCGCGAGGTTCTCCCGATGTTCAGGATCCGGTGCAGTTTAAGCCGGCCTCAGGGGAATTGGAACCCTGCTACTCGTTGGCGGCCTCGGGCTTGACGTACTGGATCACGCCGAGGCGAATCAGCTCGGCGTGCAGGATCATCGCGCGGTCGTTGGCGTCGGCGATTTCGAGCAGGCGTTGCTTGAGATTGGTCTCGAGCGGCAGCAGGTAGATCAGCCGGTAGAGCACTTCGGAAAAAGTCCACGAATCGTCGCTCGGCTTGCCGGCCTGGGCGCTGATGTGATCGAGCAGTTCGCGCATGTAATAGAACTGATCGGGAATCGCGGTGTCGGCGCCGTCGTCATCGAGCCGCCGGATATCGGCACGCAGCAAACCGTCGGGCTCGGCGCGGGTCTCCAGGATCTCGAATCGGTCGACACCCTCGGCGGTGATCGCGAGCAGACCATCGGCGCGGTTTTCCCAGTCGCAGATGCGCGCCGTCGTACCGATCGAGTAGATGTCGGCGCCGCTGGACGTCTCGTCTCCGCGGTAGATCAGCACGACGCCGAACTCGCTGTTCTCGCGCAGGCACGCGGCGACCATATCGAGGTAGCGCGGCTCGAAGATCTTGAGCACCAGCGAGTTGCCGGGCAATAGCACGGTCTTGAGCGGAAACAGCGGAAGTTCTTCGGCCATCGCCGGCGTCAGTCCCCGTCGTCGGCTCCCCAGCGCGGCGACAGATCGTTGTCGATCCCGAGCCGGTCGAGAATGCGGGCGACGACGAAATCGACGAGATCGTCGACCGAATTGACGCCCTGGTAAAATCCCGGGTTGGGCGGCAGGATGACGACGCCGAGGCGCGCGAGCTTGAGCATGTTGTCGAGATGGATCGCCGAAAACGGCGTCTCGCGCGGCACCAGGATCAGCGGCCGGTGCTCCTTGATCGCGACGTCGGCGGCGCGGTGGATCAGGTTGTCGCTGGTGCCGTTGGCGATCGCCGCGAGGCTGCCCATGCTGCACGGGCAGACTACCATCGCGTCGGCGACCGACGAGCCGCTCGCCGGCGGCGCGGTCCACTGGTCTTTCGCGTAAACCTCGATGAGCTCCGGATTGGCGTCGAAGTGTTCGGCCAGCTGCTGGCGCATCTTTTGCGGCGCGCCGGTGAGCTTGAGCCGCGACTCCATGCCGAGCACGATCTGCCCCGGCTGCGAGGTAATGAACTGCACGCGGATACCGTCAGCGAGCAGGCATTCGAACAGGCGCAGCGCGTAGGGTGCGCCGGAGGCGCCGGTCATCGCCAGCGTGACGGTTGCCGGTTTCATGGCCCGGAGGAAATGGCTTTCTCGGCTTCGACCAGCTTGTCGGTCGCCTGCGAAAGGCGCGCGATCAGGTTTTCGAGGAAGATGCGGTAGTAGCGCAACTGGGTTTCGGTCGAAGCCTGCTCCATCAGCGAGTTGCTGACGCTCATCAGCGAGACGTCGGTGCGCGCGACGATCGTCGCGTTACGCGGTTGCTGGGTCAGGAAAGCGATCTCGCCGAAACAGTCGCCCTGCTTCATCATGCCGACGACCTTGTCGTCCTTGACCACTTCGACGCCGCCCTTGGCGATGATGTAGAACGCAGTCTCCTGTTCGCCCTCGGTGACGATCACTTCGCCCTTCTTGAATTCCTTCCATTCGCTGGCGTTGACGACCTCGGTGATCTCGTCGTCGCTGAAGTCCTTGAAGAAGGCGAGGTAGCGCAGCGTCTTCCATTTTTCCTGCATGTCGATACGCTCGCCGACGCCGCGCAGCCGGCCGAAGGCGCTGGACAGGTCCTTGGCCAGCAGGTATGCGGATTCGTAGCGGTCGTAGATGATCTTCTGCATCGCCTTCTCGACGATGCAGGCAATGTGGTCGGGGACCTCGATATTGATCTCGGCGATCGGCTCGGGGTCGATGTTGGTGATCTTGTAGATCAGCGACTCGAGGCTCGACGCCTTGTAAGGCGTGCGTTTCGCCAGCAGCGCGTACATGACCGCGCCGAGCGAGTAGATGTCCGATTGCGCGACGAGGCGTTTCTCCTCGGTCAGTTGTTCCGGCGGCATGTACATCGGCGAACCCTGGACCTCGGTGTCGTGACCCTCGAAGCCGACGTCGACGTGGGCGATGCTGAAATCCATGATCTTGACCTCGCCGTCATTGCTCAACATGATGTTGCCGGGCTTGAGGTCGCGATGGATGATGCCTTCGCGATGCACGTAGTCGAGGCCCTTTGCGCACTGGTAGATTACGTCGACGACCTGGTCTGGTTTCAGCGTCTTGCCGCCGGTGACGTATTCCTGCAGCGTCACGCCGTCGACGAATTCCATCACGATGTAATTGAGGTCGTCTTCCTGGCCGGCGTCGTAGACGCTGACCACCGACGGGTGATGCATGCGTCCGGCGCTGTACACCTCGGCGAAAAATGCTTCGCGAAGTTTTTGCCGCGTCGCCGGATCCAGGTCGCTGGCCGAATGCGCGACCTTGATCGCGACGGTGCGCTGGACGAAGGGGTCGAAAGCCTCGTAGACGACACCCATCGCGCCGCGGCCGATGCGGCGCTTGATTTCGTACTTGGCGATCTTGGTGAGTCGATGCGATGGTTCGGACATACGCGAATGCTAACCTGACAATGCTTGCACGAGCCGTTGGTGAATGTTGTCGAAGCCGCCGTTGCTCATGATAACGATTTGGTCTCCGGGTCGACAGTTTTGCGACAGATGATCGACGATCTGCTGCGTGTCGGATTTTATCTCTACTATTGTAGGCGCAGTTTGCGCCATTTTCGCGATATCCCACGCAATTCCGGGGGTTTCTGCCAGCAATACCAGGTCGGCGGCGGCGAACGAGCGACCGAGTTCATCCGCGTGGGCGCCCATTTTCATCGTATTCGAGCGAATGTCGACGACCGCGATCAGGCGGCCCGCGGTGGTTGGCCCGAGCGCCTCGAGAGTCAATGCGATCGCGGTCGGATGATGGGCGAAGTCGTCGACGACGCGCACGCCGCCGACCTCGGCGACGAGCTCCTGGCGCCGGCGCACGCCTGCGAACTCGCCAAGCGCGGCGAGCGAAGTAGCGACCTCGACGCCGGCGTGGCGCGCGGCGAGGATCGCCGCGGCGGCGTTGATGCGATTGAAAGCGCCGGGTTGCGCGAGTTCGATGTGGTGGGTATGCGGGTCGCCGCGCAGCTGCAGGCTGCCGTCGGCGTCGAGGTAAGCATCGGCGCCGGCATCGCGCGTCGATAGCCGGCACAACTCGCTCCAGCAGCCCATGTCGATAACTTCGGCGAGTGCCGGGTCATCGCCGTTGGTGATGACCAGCGCGCTCGCCGGCAGCGTGCGCACGAGATGATGGAACTGGCGCTGGATTGCGGCGAGATCGTCGAAGATATCGGCGTGGTCGAATTCGAGGTTATTGAGGATCAGCGTGCGCGGATGGTAGTGCACGAATTTCGAGCGCTTGTCGAACAGCGCCGAATCGTACTCGTCGGCCTCTATGACGAAGAACGGATGCTTGCCGAGGCGCGCCGACGCGTCGAAATTGGCCGGCCGGCCGCCGATCATGAATCCCGGTTCGAGCCCGGCGAATTCGAGTATCCAGGCGAGCATGCTGCTGGTCGTCGTCTTGCCGTGGGTGCCGGCGACGGCGAGTACCCAGCGGCCGTGCAGGACGTGTTCGTAGAGCCATTGCGGTGCCGAGACGTAGCGATGGCCCTGCTCGAGGATCGCCTCGAACTGCGCGTTGCCGCGGGTGATCGCGTTACCGACGACGAACAGGTCGCAGTCGGTCGGCAGGCTCGCGGCATCGTAACCGTCGTGCACGTGGATGCCGGCGTCGGCGAGCTGGGTGCTCATCGGCGGATAGACTTTCGCGTCGGAGCCCTCGACCTCGTGGCCGAGTTCGCGCGCGATCAGCGCGAGCCCGGCCATGAACGTGCCGCAGATGCCGAGAATGTATAGCTTCACGTGTAGAACCAGACGCTGATGATTTGGTAGATGACGAAGTAGCTGAAGGCAATCATAGCCGATAGCTGCACCGAAATTTCGAAGGCGCGGCGAAAAATCAGCGACACGACCGCGAGGTTCCAGACCAATAGCGCGAGGGTCACGTAGATCAGCGCGCGATCGGGCTCGGTGCTGTCGAGGTCGAGGACACGGCGCAGCGGAATCGATACCGCGGTGATCACGAGATTGATGCCGACCAGCGCGGAGAAGGTTTGCTGCCAGCGCGGCAGCAGACCTTTCAGGTTGAGGCCGAGATAGGCGATCAGTCCAAGCATCGAAATTTCGAGCAGGATTTGCGCGCCGATAGCGCCGGCACCCACCTGCGCGTCGATCAGCAGCAGACCGACGGCGAAGTAGACGCAGATCGTCAACAGCGTCGCCCGCGGCGCGTAGGGCAGACGCTCGGGACTCGAGAGTAACAGGCACATGTAGGCGTAGTGCTTGAGACT
>JBFFXR010000111.1:0-10177 GCA_041569645.1 Gammaproteobacteria bacterium | reverse complement strand
GGCCTTCTTGAGCACGACGCTGCCCTTGACCAGCAGCCGCTCGAGCACCAGGTTGATATCGAACTTCTTGATGCGCGCGTCGCGGACGCCGAGCGCGACGTTTTCGAAATCACAGAAGATCGCGAGGTTTAAGTCTTCGCTATTGGCGGACATGAACAAGACTCCGGGTTGCCGGGGCTGGAAGGGTGTCCAGCCGCGGAGAAAGGGGCGCGTCGCGCGGGTCGGTTTGCCGGGATTGTATCAAGTCCGTCGGAAGATGGGGCGCCGATTTCACCCTGCCCGGCAGGTTGCGGGCGCAGAGCGGCACATTCTGGCCTGGGGTCGGGAGTCAGTGGTCGTTATTGTAGCGGTGGTCGGTTCGTGTCCGACAGGAATGCAGCGCGCGGTCAGTGGACCATCTTCGTCATGATCGTGTAGATCGCGCGGTCGAATACCGACGACGACTCGATGCACTTGACGCGACCGGCGCGCAATTCGGTGGCGAAGCCGTTGATCGTCATGTTTCGCACCTTGACTCCCTGGCGATTGACGAAGACGAAATTACCGGTGACGTTGCTCTTCCAGGAGAGTCGCGCGATCAGGCTCTTCGAATCGGATTCGGCGAACTCGACCCACGAACCGATCTCGAGCTCGCGTGCCTGTACGAGGCAGTCGTCGTCGCCTTCGATCTGCGCGAAGTCCTCGGGATCATCGGAACCGAGGACGATTTCCTCGTCGACCTTGATCTTGCCCAGCTTGACGCCGGCGGCGAAGCGGTTCAGGTCGTCGATGACTTCGCTGGTTTCGGTGGCATCGATGATAGTGATCGAGTCCTCGCCGATGGCGATTTCCTCGACCTCGATATCGCCGGCACCGTCGGCGGAAAAATCGAATTCGACCGGGCCGCCGGGTTCGCCGTCAGGCCATACGGTCGTGTCGTCGACCCGCGTGACGATGTTCCTCGACGTCTGCTTGACGATCTTGGCGTGCTCCTGCGCGAGAATCTGGAAGATCCGGTTTTGTACCTCGGTATTGATCCGGATCAGGTCCATGCCCTTCGACAGCGCGCGCAGCAGCGCCGGTATCGTCTTGATGATCTTGGCGCGATCCTCTTCGCTGTGTTTCGGGATCAGCGTCCAGACGAAGGTCGTCGAAATGCGCTTGAGGTTACGCCAGTGATTCGAGTCTTCGCCGAGTGACAGGTAAGCGTTGAACAGCACCTGGGTCCAGGTCGTTTCGAGGAAATCGATAACCTCGAAGCTCAGCTCGCGCCCACCGGTCAGCTTGTGAATCAGCGCCGCCGCGGCTTCCTGCGCGTTCTCGATCTGCTTCTCTTTTTGCGCTTCCTGTTGCCATACCGCCTGTTCGACCTGTTCGATCTGCTTCGATTCCTCGCGCAGGAAGTTCTCGAAGCTGATGTAGGCCTCTTCGAACACCGCGACGTCTTCTTCGAACTCGTTGATCAGCAGGTTGACGATTTCCTCGATCTTGTCGATCAGCGCGGTTTCGTCATTGTGGCTCTCGCCCCAGCCGAGCGCCGCGCGCGATATGCTGTCGAGCAGTTTGCGTGCCGGATGCTTTTTCTGGTTGAAGAATTCCTTGTCGAGGATCGCGACCTTGAGTATCGGAATCTGCAGCCGTCCGATCAGTACCTTGACTGGATCGGGCAGCGCCTCGTCGTCGAAAAAGAAGTCGAACAGCATCGATACGACGTCGATCGTCTGGCCATCGGAGGCATTGACCTGGTGTTCGTTTTGCTCGCGGAAAGCGAGCAGTTGTTGTTGCGTGCTGGCTTTGAGGGTGGCCGGATCGATCGCGGTCGGCGACTGCGACGGTATAGCGGTCGCCTGCAGATCGGTCAGCGCGGCGATGAAACCGGCCCCACCCGCCATGCCGCCAGCGACGCCGCTACCCGCAAGGCCGCCGCCCGCAATACCTTCACCGGCAACACCGCCTCCACCGCCCGAACCGTTGCCGCCCATGACGGGCGCACCGCCGGCAACCGTTCCCGGTGCGGAAGCGACTGCTTGCTGCAGCGTGGCGAAAAGATTACCGCCGTCGACCGCACCGCCGCCGAGGGCGGCCGGCGCACCGGCGACCGGCGTACCGGCGGCCGGCGCACCGGTGGTGCCAAGAGCCACCGAGGTCGGCACTTTTTCGCTGGAATTCTTGATGCGGTTGGCCATGAAGCGAGTGGTCTGCTTCTTGCGTTCCTGGTCGGCGCTGAACTCGGGCAGCACGCCCTTTTTGACGAACAGCGCGTTGACTTCCTTGTAGAAGTGTCCAAGGTGATTCATGACGTAGCGCTCGAACAGCTTGTAGAATATCAGCTTGACCTGGATGTCGGTGTCGAGCAGCTCGGAAGCCGCGTGGAAGCTGTCGCAGATTGCCCTCGGGTCGAGCGGGTTATCGTCTTCGGCGATTTCCTTGCGCCGCAGCACCGCTTTTAGGCGCTCGGTGACCGCGAACAGGTCGTCCTCGAAGTGCGGGCGCGCGCGCGAAACCATGTTGTCGATCGCGATACTGTCCTCGAGGTCGTCGAGTTCGACCAGCGTCAGCTCTTCCTCGTCGTCGTCGGTCTGGATTTCGGATTGATTGCCGATGCAGCGGTCGAAGCATTGCTGCATCTCGTAGGCGAAATGCTTTTGCAGACCGTCGCGCTTGATGCGGATTTCGCGCATCGCCTCGAAGTACATGTTGCGCTCGCGGTCGTTGGCCACCTTGTCCGACAGTTCGAAGAGCGAATCGTCGACGCTCTCCATCAATACCCGCACGAGGTCGTTCAATCCCTCGAGCGCAAACCGTCTGACCGATTTGTATACGTTCTGGGCGCCTGTGCCGGAGCTGACCACTTCGAGTTTGGGTGCCGCCATCTTGATCCTGTTTGTCTCCCGGGAGCCGCTTGCCCGACGCGCGATTCCGTCGCGAATGGTTGACGCGGTTCACAGTGCCTGGCCGGGGCTGTGATCCAATTCACAGGATTCCCGACTCCACTTCAAAGCATAGTTGCTAATCGCCTGGTCAATCGACCGCCCATACCGGTGTAGCTACCGTTCGTCGGCCACGCGGCCTGGATTCGAGGGCGCCGGCCGGCCGCGCCCGATCTTTACTGATCAGGCGTTATCCGGAAGAATGGCGCGAATCGAATTCAGCCGTCCTTATCCATGTTGCAAACCGTTCGTGCGCTGGCCTTAGCTCTGCTGCTCGTGGCGCCGCCTGGGGCACCCGCGAAGCCGGATCGTATCGTCTCGCTCGGCTTGTGCACCGATCAATTGTTGCTACTGCTCGCCGAACGGGCGCAGATCGCATCGCTGTCGTCGTGGGTCGCCGATCCCGAAATGTCCTACCTGGCCGATGCGGTCGGCGACATTCCGCTGCACAACGGTTCGGCCGAGCAGGTTGTCGGGTTCGCGCCGGATCTGGTTATCGCCAGCGAGTTCGTCGGCAGCGACGCGGTGCGCCTGTTGCGCCGTCTCGGCTACGAGGTCCGCCGCCTGCCGGTGGCGACTTCGATCGACCAGACATACCGGCAACTCGAACGCATCGGCGAGTGGACCGGCAACCCGGAACGAGCCGCCGATGTCGTCGCGTCGATGCGCGCGCGCCTCGCGCAGATTCGCGCGCGCTACGCCGACCGGCCTGTCCGGCGGGTTATTCGCTACGCGCCGAACGGCTATACCGTCGGTAGCGGCACGCTCGAGCATGATTTGTTCGCCTACGCCGGCTATCGCAATCTCGCCGCCGAGATGGGCATCACCGGGTTTCGATCGATATCGCTCGAGACCCTGCTCGCGGCCGATCCGGACGTGCTGCAGATCGACCGCCGGCTCGCCCGCGGGGCGTCGCTGGCAAACTCGCGTCTCGAGCATCCGGCGCTGGCGAGACTCGCCGCGCGGCGCGAATTACTCGACATCCCGACGCCGCTGCGAATCTGCGCCGGGCCCATGATCGTCGACGCAATCGAACTGATGGCGGCGCGGCGATGAACCTGCCGGCGCTGGACGCACGGCTGCTGTACGCGATTCTGCTGGCGGCGCTCGCCGCGGCGTTCGCGCTGGCGCTCGGCACCGGTCCGGTCGCCCTCGATCTGTCCGGGGCACTGGCCGCCGCGTGGCGCGACGAGACGTCGATCGAAGCGCTGATTCTGTTCGATATCCGGCTGCCGCGTGCCCTGCTCGCGCTGGTCATCGGCGCGACCCTCGGGCTCGGCGGCGCGGCCTTGCAGGGATTACTGCGTAACCCGCTGGCGGAGCCGGGCATCATCGGCGTATCCAACGGCGCCGCGCTCGGCGCCGTCGTCGTGTTCTACTACGGCTTCACCGGCGTCGCCTGGTTCGTGCTGCCGCTCGGCGGCCTGCTTGGCGCGCTGCTCGCGGTCGGCTGCCTGTTCGCGCTGGTCGGAAACAGTCGCTCGACGGTGACGCTAATCCTCGCCGGCATTGCGATCAACGCGATCGGCGGCGCGCTGATCGCGCTTGCGCTTAACTTTGCCGAGAGCCCATTCGCGGTACAGGAAATCGTCTTCTGGCTGCTCGGCTCGGTAGCCAACCGCAGCTTCGACGACTTGCTGATCGCGCTGCCGTTCATGATCCTGGGCTGGGGCCTGATACTCTACTGCGGACGATTTCTGAATGCGCTGACGCTCGGCGAGGAAACCGCGCTGTCGCTCGGTTTCGACGTTGCCTGGCTGCGCCTGGTGCTCGTTCTCGGGGTCGCCGCGAGCGTCGGCGCGGCGGTCTCGGTCGCCGGCAACATCGGATTCGTCGGCCTGGTCGTGCCGCACCTGGTGCGCCCGCTGGTCGCCTACGAACCGCGCCGGCTGCTCGCCGCGAGCGCGCTGGTCGGCGCGATTCTGCTGCTTTGCGCCGACGTCGCGGTGCAGCTCGTGTCGGCCGACGCCGAGATGAAGCTCGGCGTCGTGACCGCGCTGGTCGGCGCGCCGTTCTTCCTGTTGTTGATTCTCAAATCGAGGAATACGCTGCAATGACGCTGCTCGAAGCCCGCGATGTCGGTTACCGCGTCGACGGCGTGACGATTCTCGATGCGATCGACTTCGACCTCGCCGCCGGCGAGCTGGTCGGGCTGATCGGGCCGAACGGCGCCGGCAAGAGCAGCCTGCTGCGAATGCTGACCGGTATCGCGACTCCGGATCGCGGCGAAATCCGCTTCGCCGGCGAACCGCTGGCACAGCTGTCGGCGCAGCGGCGCGCGCAGAACCTCGGCTACCTCGTGCAGGATGCGCGCGCGCACTGGCCGTTTTCGGTCGAGAAAGTGGTCGGTCTCGGCCGGCTGCCGTACCAGGGATGGTGGCAACGCGACGACGCCAGCGACCGTCAGCGCGTCGAGCAGGCGCTCGAACTGACCGAGACGCTCGCCTACCGCAACCGTATCGTCACGACGCTGTCCGGTGGCGAGCAGACGCTGGTCATGCTGGCGCGAATATTCGCCGGCGAATGCCGCGTGATTCTTGCCGACGAGCCGGTCGCGGCGCTCGATCCCTACCACCAGCTGCACGTCATGGAAGTCCTGCGCCAGTATGCCGGCGGCGAGCGCGCGGCGGTCGTCGTGCTGCACGACCTCGGGCTCGCGGCGCGCTATTGCGATCGCCTGTACCTGCTCGCCCACGGCCGGCTCGACTGCAGCGGCAGCGTCGCCGAGGTGCTGACGCCGGCGACGATCGCGCGTGTCTACGGCGTCGACAGCCGCGTCGAATGCGGTGCCGAGGGCGTCAGCGTGACGCCGCTCGCGCGTCTCGGCGACCGTCATCCTTAATGCCCGCGTCGACGCCTGGAAATACCACCTAGGCTGCGCGAACAGCGACCTGCCGAGCGCAAGGCTGCGCCCGGGCGTGGCGGACGCGATGCCGCCGAACTCGCTGCCCATCCAGCTTTGCTGCAGTATCGACGAGGCTCTTTGAGGACGCGGTTGATTGTCGGCGAGAAGGTCCACAAGTCGCGATCCCTGACCAGCGTCGCGTTGCCGGCATCGCGCGCCGGCGCGGTGACACGCACCAGCGACAGTTCGTCACCTTCGGTGCAGGCGCGCATCGACAGGCGCCGTTCCCAGTCGGCGCGATGCATGATCATCGTCATCTCGGAGTAGGACCTCATGCCCCGCCAGTAATCCATCGCCGCGCGGATCAGGTCGCGCGGGTCGGCGGCGGCGCAGGGCAGCGCCAGCGGCGCGAAGCACAAAAGGCTTGCGCGCGCGTCCGGACCCGTGCGTCGCGAAATCAGTGTGCGCGCTCGCGTGCGCGGAGCCTTGTCGCCGATCAAATCTCGGCCTTGTGATCGGCGGTGCCCGCCGCATTCTGGGATGTCTATAGATTTTAATTGCGACGCGAGTATATTGATAACCCACCTCCCGAGGAGCCGACACCGATGAGCACCGAAGTCAAGGAAAACATCAAGAGCCAGTCGACCTGGAAGCGCGGACTGTACATGCTGCTTTACGCGATTTTCTACACCATCGCCGAAATCGTGCTGGCGGCGGTCGTGATCTTCCAGTTTCTGCTCAAGCTGTTTACCGGCGAGACCAACGAACGCTTGCGCAAGCTCGGCCAGAGCATCAGCACCTACGCCTACCAGATTCTGATATTCCTGACGTTTAACAGCGAATATCATCCCTACCCGTTCGGCGCCTGGCCGGCCGGCGAACCGCGAACGGCGCAGATTGCCGAGCGGGGCGACGACGACAAAGACGACTGAGCCGCGCGCGCAACCCGGGCGGCTGCCACTTGCGCGTGCCAGCTCCCCCGGCCGCGCGGACAAAGGCTTTTGGCCGCCTCGCCGTGCCGAGTGACGCGGCTCACACAGCGGCCAATTATCCGGGCGAAACGCCAAATTCTTGACTAAAGTATTCCTGCGGGATATCGCGATCGGCAGATAACACGGACAATTGCGTTTTCGATCGGCCCGTGGCATCCATGGACAACTCGGCAGTAAGGTTGGGGTGACAATGAATTTAACCACCAAGATCAATTTCATTCTGGCGATCACGTTTACGCTGGCGCTGATATTCGGCGGCGCCTATTCGTACTATCTGACTGCCGACAATGCGCGCCAGCAGGTCACCGACCAGGCCGAGCTGATCATGCAGGAAGCGCTTGCCGTTCGCAGTTACACCGTTAACGAAATCCGCCCGCTGCTGGCGAAGCTCGACGACGGGCAGTTTCATCCGCAGACGGTACCGGCTTACGGCGCGACGCAAACCGCCAACCTGGTGCGCGCCAAGCGACCGAACTACAGCTACAAGGAAGCGGTCTTCAACCCGACCAATCCCCGCGACAAGGCGACGCCGCAGGAAGAGGCCATCATCAACCGCTTCATCGCCGATCCGTCGCTCAAACGGGAAGTCGGCAGTCAGGTGGTCGACGGCGTCGAGACGCTTTACATTTCCTACCCGATTCGCATCACCAATCCGAAGTGTCTCGCCTGCCACAGCGAACCGGAAAAAGCGCCGGCGGCAATGCGCGCGATTTACGGTGACCAGGGCGGATTTGGCTGGAAGCTCAACGAAATCGTCGGCACGCAAATGGTCACGGTGCCCTATACCCTGCCGGCCGAGCTCGCACGCAAGACCTTTATCAGCTTTATCTTTTCGCTGGCGATGCTGTTCTGCGTGCTGTTCGTCGTCATCAACATTGCGATTCGCAAGCTGGTAGTCAAACCGGTCAACCGGGTCACGCGAATGGCCGACCAGGTCAGCAAGGGTAACCTGCGGGATGCCGAACTCAAGGTCAACGGCAAGGACGAAATCGCCGACATGCTGCTCGCGTTCAATCGTATGCGCCGCAGCATGATCAAGCTCGTACAGCTGCTGCGCAAGTACAATCGAGGGGCCAAAAACGCCGCCTGATCATGTATGACGTTCGAATAGTCCTCTCGTGCAGCGACCGGTCCGGCATCCTGTCGCGCATCATTCGCGAGATCAACCTGTTCGGCCTGACCTACCAAGGGCACAAGCTCGAAGAACTCGCAACCGGCAAGCGCATCACGGTTAATGCCAGCGGCGAACTCAATTGTACGCGCGATGCGCTCGAAGAGCTTTTCGCCGGGTTGCCGGAAGTGCACAGCATCGACCGGTTGTTGATTACCCGCAACGGCGATGAAGTCACTCAGTTCAAGACCGGTGCGCCCGACGTGCACATCGCCGCGACCGAGCGGCTGACGCCAGCGATCGTGCTCGCCGCCGAACAACGCTTGTCCGACGTCCTCGGCCCGGTGGCCTCGGTCATCGTCGGCGCCGCTGCCGATCAATGCCGTAACGCCGGCGAACTCTATCGGCACCTCGCGCAAGAGCTCGACGACGAACGTGAACGCGCCGAATTTCTCGCCGTCCTCGACGGCGGCGAATAGCGCCTGCGCGCCGAGTGAACTAGGTCTCGCACGATTCAGACCCGATTCAGGTAGCATGGTGTAATTTGACGCCGGGCAACGACCCGGAGGCACCCGGCTAGCGATGCGGGACGACGACATCCAATCTCTCGAGGCGTTCATCGCGACGCTGCGCGATCGGCGCGAGTTCCTGCGTCTGTGCGGCCAGGGTCTCGGCTATGCCGCGCTGGCCGGCCTGCTGCCCGGTTGCAGCAGCGGCGGTTCGGATGACGACGCGTCCTCGCCACCGGCGGCGCCCGCGGCGATTCCGAGGCCGAGTCCGGAGTACACCGCGCTGCGGCGCACGAGTTTCGGCCCGCATCGCGACGAACTCGCGTCGATTGACGCGCTCGGTATCGACGCTTACCTCGAACAGCAGCTCGATTACACGAACATCGTCGACGGCACGCTCGAGGCCGACATCGCGGCGCTGTTTCCGTTGACGACACGGTCGCCGGCGCAGCTGATCGCCGGATTTCCGGACAATATCTTCGCCATCGCGACGCAAATGGTCGCCGCGACGCAATACCGGCAAATGTTCAGCAAGCGCCAGCTCTACGAAATCATGGTCGAATTCTGGGGCGATCACTTCAACATCCACCTGTTGAACGGCCTCGGCCCGACGCTGAAGCCCGAGGACGATCGCGACGTGATCCGCGAGCACGCGCTCGGCAATTTCCGCGATCTGCTGCACGCGTCGGCGAAGAGCCCGGCGATGCTGTTCTACCTCGACAATTTCTTCAACCAGGCCGGCGCGCCGAACGAAAACTACGCGCGCGAACTGATGGAATTGCATACGCTCGGCGTCGACGGGGGCTATACCGAGGATGACGTCAAGGAAGTCGCGCGCTGCTTCACCGGCTGGACGATCCGCTTCCCGCCCGATCCGAACTACGGCGAATTCGTCTACGTCGACGCGATTCACGACGCCGGTGCCAAAACCGTGCTCGGCGTGCCGATCACCGCCGGCGGGCAGGGCGACGGCGAACAGGTGCTCGATCTGCTCGCCGACCACCCGTCGACCGCGCGCTTCGTCGCGACCAAGCTGTGCCGGCGCTTTGTCAGCGACGATCCGCCGGCAGTGATGATCGACGCGGTCGCGGCGGCTTTCAGCGCCTCGGCCGGCGACATCAAGACGACGCTGCGCGCGTTATTCGCGAACGCCGCGTTTCGCGACAGCGCGGACCTCAAGATCACCCGGCCGAGCGAATACCTGACCGCGCTGGTGCGCGCGCTCGCGCCCGATACGCCGTATCCGCCGGACAACGGCGAGTTCTGGCTGATCGCGCAGAACCTGCTCGGCCAGCTGCCTTTCTACTGGCCGACGCCGGACGGCTACCCCGACCGCCAGGACTACTGGGCGAGCACCGGTGGATTGCTGAACCGCTGGCGGCTGTCGTTTTTGAGCTTTGCCGGCATCATCCCGGGGCTCGACGTCATCCAGATCGACTACCCGGCGATGCTCGGCGGCGCGAATACGCTCGACGAGGTCGTCGATGCGATCGTCGCGGCGGTGCTGATGCGGCCGGTGTCGGCGAACGACCGGCAGATCATGCTCGATTGGCTGGTCGCCGAGATCGGCGCGGCTCCCGATGCTGCCCTGCCGGCCGGCGTTCCGGAACAGGCCTCGGCGCTGCTCGCCGCGGTGCTGGTCAGCTCGGTTTACTTCCAGTTGCGATGAATCCGATGAACGCGATAGCCGCCCACCCTTCGATTCCCGCCGACCGCGACGTGCTCGTCTGCGTTTTCCAGCGCGGCGCGGCCGATGCGCTCAACGCGGTCGTGCCCTACGGTGATCCCGATTACTACCTTCACCGCACCGC
>JBFFXR010000110.1:0-10211 GCA_041569645.1 Gammaproteobacteria bacterium | reverse complement strand
GGGTCATGCGTTGCCTCCGGAGATCTCGTTCGAGGCCGCAATTGTGCGGCAGTTTCAGGCGCGAAACAATTGCCGCCGTGCAGCGGCGATTTCGAACGGGTTGTAGACCGCGATATCTTGGCGCCGCAGCAGCGCCGCGGTAACGCCTGCGCCGGCGAGCGCGCGGCGCGTGAAGCTGCCGTCGTAGACGCGTCGGCTGCCGCAAGACGGGCTCGACTCGGTCAGCACTGCGACGCGGATGTCGTGCTCGCGGCAGAGAGCGAGTGCCGCCCTGGCGCCGGCGACGAAGGCCGCGGTGACGTCGGCGCCGGCTTCGGTCACGACTCGCGCGCGGCCGTCGAGCACCGCGTCGCCGTCGCCGCCGCGGATCTCGGCGGCCGGCCGCGGTACGCCGAGGCCGCCGGCGCACTCGGGGCAGAACGGCACGACGCGGCCGGCGGCGCGCAACTCGTCGAGGATTGCACTGTCGAGGTGCCTGGCCTGGCCGTCGTAACGCACCGGGTCGCCGAGCGGGCAGGCGCTGACGAGTATCTTGCTCAAGGCGGCAACGGCTTCCGGTGGCGCAGGTGATGCAGGACGACGAGACAGGCGAGCCCGGCGGCGAGATGCTTGAGACTGTGCCCGCTGACGATGCCGGTTGCGGCGTAGATCTCGTGGTCGAGCAGTTCGCAGGCCTTGGCCGTGCCGTACCAGACCAGTACCCACCAGAGTTCGTGACGGCGCGTGAAGCGTGACGGGTAGAGCGCGAGAATCAGCGGCGCGAGCCCGAGCGGCAGAAACTGGATCAGCGCGTAGGCGCGCAGGTCGCCCTGTCCGTCGCCATCGCCGAGGCGCCAGTAGACGATGCTGGCGATGCCGGCGGCGAGCAGCAACGGGTAGAGCCATAGCGCAATTCGCTCGGAGACCCGTTCGGCGAGCAGCATCGTCATTAACGACATGAAGGCGAGCGTGATCGCCAGCCGGTCCCAGGCAAGTGTCGCGTTGGCCGGCGCGATGTGGTACCAGGCCGATCCCGCGGTAAGCAGAATCAGCGCGACGAAGAAGCCGGCGTAGGCGGGCCTGGCGCGCTCGACGATCACCAGCGAGCGCGCGACGAACAGCGCGTGCAAGCCGGCCGCGCCGGCCCAGGCAAACAGCAGATTGGACAGCACGTTGAGCCCGAACGGGATACCGAACAGCGGCGCGGGATCGGCGAATTCGTGGTAGCGCGGGTCCTGCGGGATCGGCGGTGCCAGCAGCGCGAGCGCGATCCCGGCCGCGACCAGGGCGAGCAGTGCGCCGTGCCGGTAGCGGCTCGTCATCGACCTTTCCCGGACGCGCTCAGGACGGCGGCGGGTTGCCGGTGCTCCAGCGCCTGAAACGCTTTTTGCAGTAACGCAGCAGCGAATCGTAGTCCGGGAAGTACAACTCGAAGCCGTCTTCGGCTGGCGCGTCATACTCGCAGTAGTCGTTGCTGTGCGAGCGGCATATCGTCGGCCGGATCGCGTAGATATTGCAGCGACCGTCGGGCAGCAGGTGCTGGCAGCGTGTGTCGAACATCACGAACCAGCCGTCCTCGTCCTTGTAGGCGCCGACGCAGTCGTGCGATACCTGCCACAGCAGGATTTCGAAATCGTACTTCGAGCGCGGCGTATCGATTTGCTGGGTCACGTAGGTGCAGCATTTCGAATTGGTGCAAAGGTCGCACTTGTTGATGCCGTCGGTGCCGCCGGCGACCTCAATATCGGGAAAGAAATTATCCATCGCTATGCATCCGCCAGCCAGTCGCGCGGCTGGAGCGTGTGTTCGGTTAAGCGAGCCTCGGCGCTGCCGGGCTCGGGACGGTAATTGTAGCGCCAGTTGACCACCGGCGGCAGCGACATCAGGATTGACTCGGTGCGGCCTCCCGACTGCAGGCCGAATAGCGTGCCGCGGTCATACACCAGATTGAACTCGACATAGCGCCCGCGGCGGTACCACTGAAAGTTTTTCTCGCGCTCGCCGAACGGGGTGTCGCGGCGGCGCTCGGCAATCGGCAGGTAAGCCGGCAGGAAATGATCGCCGACGCTTTGCATGAAGGCGAAGGCGGTGGCGAAGTCGGGTTCGTTGAGGTCGTCGAAGAACAGGCCGCCGATACCGCGCGGCTCGGCGCGGTGGCGCAGGTAGAAATACTCGTCGCACCAGCGCTTGTAGCGCGGATGGGCGTCGGCGCCGAGCGGCGCGCAGGCGTCGCGCGCGACGCGATGCCAGTGCACGCAGTCCTCGTCGAAACCATAGTAGGGCGTCAAATCGAAACCGCCACCGAACCACCAGACTGGTTCGGCGTCGGCCGCTTCGGCGATGAAGAAACGCACGTTCATATGAGTCGTCGGCACGTAGGGGTTGTCCGGATGCAGCACCAGCGACACCCCCATCGCGCGAAAACCCCGACCGCCGAGTTCGGGCCGATGGGCGGTCGCCGATGCCGGCAGGTTGTCGCCGTAGACTTCGGAGTAGTTGACGCCCGCCTGCTCGAACAGCGCGCCGTCGCGCAATACCATGCTGCGGCCGCCACCGCCGGCGTCGCGCTGCCAGCTATCGGAGACGAACCGCGCGCCGCCGTCGAGCCGCTCGAGCTCGGCGGTGATTCCCGCCTGCAGGCCCTTCAGGTATTCGTTGACCGCCGTGCTGTCGACCGTCATGCACCGCCCCGGATAATCGCCCCGTCGGCGAGGGATTTTATCGTACTCGGACGCCCGCTGCCCGCGGCGTAGCCGGGTATGACGAAGTCGAGCTCGGCGCCGAAGCGACGCCGCGCCTGCAGGTAGTTGCGGACCGTCGGTCCGCCCGCGCGGTTGGCGCTGGTCGATACCAGCGGCGCCTCGATGGCGTCGCACAACCCCTCGATCAGCGGGTGATCGGTGACACGAACCGCGAGCGTCGGGTGCGTGCCGGTCAGCCACGACGGGCAATCGGCGCTGGCCGGCACGAGGTAAGTCGTCGGTTGCGCGGCAGGCCGCGCCAGCGCATCGCGGATCGCCGCATCGACGGCGACGAAAGGCACGACATAGTCGAGCCGCGAAGTCAGCAATATCAGTCCCTTGGCCGCCGGCCGGCGTTTGATCGCGAGAATCCGCACGACGCCGGCCACGACGAGCGGATGGCAGCCGAAGCCCCAGATCGTATCGGTCGGGTAGGCGAACACCGCGCCGCGTGCGATCGCGCGCGCGTAGCGATTGAGTATCCAGGGGCTCATGGCGGAAAGCCTAGTCGGCGCTGGCGGCGGTCTGTTTCTTGGCGGCTTTCTTTTTCGCTACCTTTTTCCTGGCGGCTTTTTTGCTCGCGGATTTTTTACTCGCGGCCTTCTTCTTCGCGGCTTTTTTGCGTCGCGATTTTGGCGGCGGCGCCTTGGCGATGAGTTCCTCGCAGGTCGCGAGGTCGAGACTCGCCGGGTCATCGACGTCTTTCGGCACGCGGGCGTTCTTGTGGCCGTCGGTGATGTAGGGCCCGTAGCGGCCGCGCAGGATCTTGATATCGGTACCGTCGAATACCTTGATCTCGCGATTGGCGTCGAATTCCTTTTTTTCGGCGACCAGTTCGAGCGCGCGTTCGAGCGTGATCGTGTACGGATCGTCGCCTTCCTTGGTCTTCAGCGAAACGAACTTGTCGTCGTATTTGACGTAGGGTCCGAAGCGACCGATGTTGACCGAGATTTCCTCGCCCTCGGGCGAATTGCCGAGCTGGCGCGGCAGCTTGAACAGCTCGAGTGCTTCTTCGAGCGTAATCGTATCCATCTTCTGCCCGGGCCGGAGTCCGGCGAAGCGCGGTTTCTCGTCGTCGTCGCGGGTGCCAATCTGGACAAACGGCCCGTAGCGGCCCATGCGCACCGAAATCGGCTTGCCGGTTTTTTCCTCGACGCCGAGCTGGCGCGCCTGGATTGCCTCGTCGCGGCTGACGTTTTCCATCTTGTCGTCGACCTGGTCCTTGAAGCTGGTCCAGAATCCGTCCATCAGCGGCAGCCAGTCGGTCTCGCCGCGCGAGATTTCGTCGAGTGAATCCTCGAGCTGCGCGGTGAAGTCATAGTCGACGTACTGGGGGAAGTGCTGGGTCAGGAAGCGCGACACGACGCGGCCGACGTCGGTCGGGTGAAAACGCTTGCTCTCGAGCTCGACGTATTCTCGATCGAGTAGCGTCGTGATGATCGACGCGTAGGTCGACGGCCGGCCGATGCCGTATTCCTCGAGCGCCTTGACCAGCGAGGCTTCGCTGTAGCGCGGCGGCGGCTCGGTGAAATGCTGCTCGAGGCGGATTTCCTTCAAATCGACGATGTCGCCCTCGCGCATCGGCGGCAGCAGCTTGTCCTGGCTGTCGTCGGGTTTCGGGTCGTCCTTGTCCTCGATGTAGACGCGCATGAACCCCGGATCGCGGATCGTCGAGCCGTTGGCGCGAAAGCCGTGTTCGCTGCCGGCGGCGAGGTCGACGCTGACCGTATCGAGCGTCGCGTGGATCATCTGGCAAGCCATCGTCCGTTTCCAGATCAGGCTGTAGAGCCGAAACTCGTCATCGCCGAGATGCGGCTTGATCTTGAACGGTTCGTTGTAGGCGCTGGTCGGGCGGATCGCCTCGTGCGCTTCCTGCGCGTTCTTCGATTTGGTCTTATATACGCGCGGCGACTCGGGCAGGTTTTCGGCGCCGAATTTCTCGGCGATGAAGTCGCGAATTTCGCCGACCGCCTCGTTCGACAGCGTCACCGAGTCGGTGCGCATGTAGCTGATCAGGCCGACCTGGCCTTCGCCGATGTCGATGCCCTCATAGAGCCGCTGCGCGGTACGCATCGTGCGCTGCGCGCCGAAGCCGAGCTTGCGCGCGGCTTCCTGCTGCAGCGTCGAGGTCGTAAACGGCGCCGCCGGGTTGCGCTTGCGCTGTTTCTTCTCGACCGTGGCGACGCGCAGCTTGCCGCCGGCGGCGTCGCGCAGCGCACGGTGCGCGGCCTCGGCCTGGTCGGCATTGGTAATCGTGAACTGCTGGACCTTTTCGTCGTGCAGCCGGGTCAGGCGGGCGGTGAACGGTTGCTGCTCGAATTCGTTATCGGCCTCGATGCTCCAGTATTCGCGCGGTTCGAAGGCTTCGATTTCCTGCTCGCGCTCGACGATCATGCGCAGCGCCGGGCTTTGCACCCGCCCGGCCGACAGGCCGCGGCGAATCTTGCGCCACAGCAGCGGCGACAGGTTGAAGCCCACCAGGTAGTCGAGCGCGCGCCGCGCCTGCTGCGCGTTGACCAGGTCCATCGTGATTTCGCGCGGATGCGCGATGGCTTCGCTGACCGCCTGCTGCGTGATTTCGTAGAATACGACGCGGTAGACCGCCTTGTCGTCGAGCAGGCCGTCTTCGGCGAGCAACTCGTAGAGGTGCCAGGAAATTGCTTCACCCTCGCGGTCCGGATCGGTTGCGAGGTAGATCGAATCGGCTTTCTTCAATTCGCGCTTGATCGTCGTGATGTGTTTCTCGTTGCGCTCGACCGGCGTGTAGTTCATCTTGAAGCGGTTATCGACCTCGACCGCGCCTTCCTTGGGGACCAGGTCGCGCACGTGGCCGTAGGACGCCAGCACCTTGAAGTCCTTGCCGAGGTACTTCTCGATGGTGCGCGCCTTGGCGGGCGATTCGACTATGACGAGATGACTAGCCATCCGCAACTGGGGGTCTAACGGGGGTTGAACCTGCGCCGTCGCTTAATGGAAGACGGCGGGCTGGTCGGCGAAAACGATGTCCTCGTAGTGCATCAGCGTGTTTTCATCCTGGTCGTCGGCGTTGTTGAACAACACGACCATGACGATCCATTTCAATTCCTCGATGTCGACTTCCGACTCCGATTCGAGCGCCATCACGCGGTTGATGACCATTTCGCGCAGCCGCGGCGTCAGCACGCCAGACTGCTCGAGGAACAGCAGGAATCCCTGTGCGCCGTAGGCGAGGCGGGCGCTTTCTTCGCTGGCGAGGACGCGGGTTGCGATCGACGACTGGTCGCTGCCCCGGTCGTCGTCGGCCTCGGCCAGCCCGTCGAGCCAGGCAAAGGCTTTCTCGATTTCCAGCGAGTCGAAACCGGCTGCCCGCAGGTCCGCGTCGATGCCGTCGCGATCCTCGGGCAGGTTGTCGTCCTGGTCTGCGTAGCTCGAAAAGATATACATCAGCACGTCGATTACGCCTTCTTTCATGGACACCTCGTTCAGATCCTGACGAAGCAACCGCCAGGTGCCGACCGGATCAGGTCATTAAGCTCAAGTAAGCTTAGCATGGATGAAACCTCCCCGATGGTCAAGCCGGTGCGCCGTACAAGAATGTCACAGTCGACGGGGTCGTAGCCGATCGCGTCGAGCAGGCCACGCTGGGCCGCGTCGAGCTCGACCGCGGGCCCGGGCGGGCGCGCATCCGCAGCCTGGCAGACGAAATCCAGCAGCGGGCCGAGGCCGTCGACGACGTCGGCCGGCGACTGCGCGAGCCGTGCACCATCGCGGATCAGGCCGTGGCAGCCGCGCGCCAGCGGGTTGTGAATCGAACCGGGCACGGCGAAGACTTCACGCCCCTGTTCGGCGGCCAGCCTCGCGGTGATCAGCGATCCGCTGCGCGCCGCGGCCTCGATCACGATGGTAGCGACAGCGAGCCCGCTGATGATCCGGTTGCGCCGCGGAAAATGATGACGCGCGGCATCGCAACCTGGCGGGAACTCGGTCAGCAGCAGGCCGCCGGCCTCGATTTCGCCGGCCAGGGCGCGATGCCGTGATGGATAGATCTTGTCCGTCCCGGTGGCCATGATCGCAACGGTGCGGCCGCGCGCGGCGAGCGCGCCGCGGTGCGCCTGGCCGTCGATGCCGAGCGCGAGGCCGCTGGTGATCGCGAAGCCTGCGGCGGCAAGCTCGCTGGCGAAGTCGAAGGCGATTTGCGCGCCGCCGGGGGTGCACTGTCGGCTGCCGACGATCGCGATTTGCGGCGCGCACAGCAACTGCGCGTCGCCGCGCGCGTAGAACAAAAGCGGATGATCCGGGATTTCGCGTAGCAGTGGCGGGTAGGCCGCGTCGTCGACCGGCACCAGCCGTTGGCCGGGTCGCGTGGCCCACTCGAGATCTCGCTCGACGCGCGCTTGCTGCGAACGGCCGAGGCGCGCGATCGCGTCGGCGTCGAGCCCGGCGGCAGCCAGCGCGGGCGCGTCGGCACCGCGCACGGCTCGCGCCTCGCCGCCGAAGGCGTCTAGCAGGCGGGCGAGCGCGCGGCGGCGTGACCACAGCGCATGATACAGGTGCAGGAAATCGGCCAGTGAATCCGTTGGCATCGGGTCGCTCCGTCCGGTGGATGACCCCGCAAGCATAGCACCGGGCGGCGCCCGGTGGTAGCCAGGTGAAGCGCCTAGGGCGTCTCGACGTAGTCGCGCACGCTGATCGGCCGTTCGGCCTCCATGATCAGCGCATAGCTCATTTTTTCGAACGAGCGAATGATCATCGCCAAACCGATCTGCTCGTCGGGCAACTTGACGCGAAATTCCGGATCGGCTTCGCGACGATCGGGAATTATCCCGCCGGCGCGGCGAATCGACAGCAGGTTGCCGGTCTCGAGGCCGTCTCGCTGACCGAGGTTGATGGCGATCGTCTGATACAGGCCGGTTTGCGAAATCGCGTCGAGCAGCGCGACGATGTTGCCGCTAACCTCGACCTCGGGTGGGCGCGGGAAGAAGTCGCGCTCGAAATTGACGTTGTCCATCGGCATGACGCGATCGTCGCGCAGGATTTCGCGCTCCGAGTTGGTCACCCGCACCGAGGCCGGATCGCCGCGCAGCAATAGCTTGGATTCGCCGACGTAGAGCGCCTCGTAGCCGAGCAGCTCGTCGGTGACCGGGTCGAACAGCGGGCGACTCGGGCGGTAGATCTGATAGCGCCCACTGCCGTTCGAAGTATCGAGTTTGCGCACGTACAGCTTGTCGTTGATGCTGTTGATCAGGTGCTCGTCGACGCTCGACAGCACGTAGGCGGAATTGTCGAGGGTTTCCTCGTCGATGACTACCGGCCGCTGAAGCAGGTGGCGAATCGATTCGATCGGAATCGACGGGATGCTCGCGTCGATCGAACGGGTGCGCACGCGCGGCGATACCTTGACGACCGTCAGTCCGTCGATCTGCGACAACACCTGGCCATCCGGCCCCCGGGTCTGCAATTGAATCCGGCGTTCGCCACCTATATATACGATTGCCAGCGTATCGCCGGGGTATATCAGGTGAGGATTTTCGACTTGCGGATTCTTGAACCAGATTTCGGGCCAGTACCACGGATCGCGCAGGAACACCGACGAGATATCCCACAGGGTATCGCCTTCCTGTACAATGTAGGTTTGCGGATGCTGGGGTTCGTAGACGATGGTTTCCACCGGCTCGGGTTCCGGAACACGGGCCTGAACGGTGATTTCTTCCGGCGCCTGATCCGGTTCGTAGACGACCGCGTATGGCGATGGCGGCTCGGCACAGGAGGTCAGCAGCGCGAGGCTCGAGAGCAGAATCAATCCGTGCAGGCACTGGCGATAGGTGGAAAACGGCATGGAAACCCCTGGATACGCGGTAACTATGGCTGGATTGTAGCTCAAAAAAACTCGACTACAAGCCGTTTAACGGGTAAGAACCTCGTATAATCATTAACTTGGAACGACTAGTTATACTCTTTTCTAGACCTTTTTTACGATGGCGCTATTAAATATTTTGCATTTTCCGGATCCCCGCCTGCGCAAGGTCGCAAAACCGGTCACCGAGTTCGACGACGAACTGCGGCAACTGGTCAGCGACATGTTCGAAACCATGTACGAAGCGCCGGGAATCGGCCTCGCCGCGACCCAGGTCGATCGCCATATTCGCCTGCTCGTCATGGACGTATCGGAGGCACGCGATCAGCCGCGCTGCCTGATCAATCCGCAGATCCTCGAGGCCGACGGCGAGGAGGAGACCGACGAGGGTTGTCTGTCGGTGCCCGGATTCTACGAAAAGGTGCGCCGCGCCGAGCACATCCGCGTAAGCGCCCAGGATCCGCACGGCGCGGTTCACGAGTTCGAGGCCAGCGGGCTCGAAGCGGTCTGCATCCAGCACGAAATGGATCACCTCGAAGGCAAGCTGTTCGTCGACTACCTGTCGAACTTAAAGCGCAACCGCATTCGCAACAAACTGGAAAAACTGCAGCGGCAAGAAGCGTCCTGACAGGCCCCCGATGCTGAAGCTGATCTTCGCCGGTACCCCGGACTTCGCGATACCGGCGCTCGCCGCTTTGCTTGCCGGGCCGCACCGCGTCGTCGCGGTCTATACCCAGCCCGACCGTCCGGCGGGGCGCGGCCGCAAGCTCGCACCGAGCCCGGTCAAACGCCTCGCGCTCGAGCACGAGTTGCCGGTTTACCAGCCCGAGCACTTCAAATCCGCCGAATCCGTCGACTCGCTGCGCAGCCACGGCGCCGACCTGATGGTCGTCGCCGCTTACGGCCTGCTGCTGCCGGCGGCGGTGCTCGACGCGCCGCGCCTCGGCTGTGTCAACATCCACGCATCGCTGTTGCCGCGCTGGCGCGGCGCTTCGCCGATCCAGTACTCGCTGCTCGCCGGCGATGCCGAGACCGGTATATCCCTGATGAAAATGGCCGAGGGCCTCGACTGCGGCGACGTGATCGCGCAGCGACGCATCGCGATTGCCGACGACTGGAGTGCGGCCGAACTGCACGATGCGCTGGCACCGCTCGGCGCCGAGATGCTCGCCGAAGCGCTGGTTGATATCGAGGCCGTGCTCGCCGCGGCCAAACCCCAGGACGACGCGCTGGCGACTTACGCGCCGCGCCTCGCCAAGGCGCAGGCCGAGGTCGACTGGCGTAAACCGGCGGTCGAACTCGAGCGCGAGGTACGCGCCTACAATCCGTGGCCGGTCAGCTTCACGTCGCTCGACGGCGTCAACCTGCGGCTGTGGCGCGCCGCGCCTGTCGCAGCCGAAGCCGCGGGCGCGCCGGGCGAAGTCGTCGCGCATGATCGCGCCGGCGTCATCGTCCGCTGCGGCGCGGGTGCCTTGCGCGTCACCGAGCTGCAGTTCGCCGGCCGCAAGCGGGTCACTGCCGCGCAGGCGCTCGATTTTCGCGATCTCTCCGGCTGCCGCCTCGGGCGCCCGTCGTGAGCGCGCCGAGCGGGCGCGCGCTCGCGCTGCGCGTGCTCGAACGCGTGCTCGGTCGCGGCCGCACGCTCGACGACGCCTTCG